>JANPIS010000407.1:0-4896 GCA_031425095.1 Chthoniobacteraceae bacterium | reverse complement strand
CTTGCGGCCCGTGAGACCACTGTCGCCCTGGGGTCCGCCGACGACAAATTTCCGGTCGGGTTGATGAGATACTCGGTGTCCTTCGTGAGCATGTTCTTCGGGAGCACCTTCTTGATGACCTGCTCGATGCAGAACTTCTCGATCACCGCATGCGTCGCACTCGCGGCGTGCTGGGTCGAGATGACAACGTTCACAATCCGGGTCGGCTTGCCGTCCACGTATTCCACGGAGACCTGCGACTTGGCGTCGGGGCGGAGCCACGGGGCAAGTTTGCCGGCCTTGCGGATACGGGTCAGTTCACGGCCGAGGCGATGGGCGAACATGATTGGCGCAGGCATGAGTTCCGGCGTTTCGTTGCTGGCGTAGCCAAACATGATCCCCTGGTCGCCCGCGCCTTGCTCGGCGTGCTTCTTGCCCTTGGCTTTCTTCGCATCCACGCCCTGCGCGATGTCGGGGCTCTGCGCGGTGAGGATGTTCTGCACGAAAATCTTGTCTGCGTGGAAGACGTCGTCGTCATTCACATAGCCGATCTCCCGCACCGCATCGCGGGTGATCTGGACGTAATCGAGCTTCGCCTTGGTGGTGATCTCCCCGCCCACGATGGCGATATTGCTCTTTACATAGGTCTCGCAAGCCACCCGGCTCGTCTTGTCCTGCGCGAGGCAGGCGTCGAGCACGGCATCGGAAATCGTGTCAGCGACTTTATCGGGGTGGCCTTCGCCGACGGATTCAGAGGAGAAGATGAAGCTACGGGACATGCAGGAGTTTGGATGGAGTTTGATTTTCTGGGGATGGGCCAACAACGTATTGACCAATCATGATGGGGTGATGTATCGCTTAAATCGCGCTCGCAGTCAACGGCAATTTCCGGCGCGGGCGTCTTCTCGCGGCTGGACCGCGGAGCGCGGTGCGAGGGAGCAGGAACGCTACCACCAACGAAAAAGGTCCATGATTCCGTGGTAAAACCGATCCCCATAGCGGATCGCGAGCAACCCGCAGAGGAGAGCCCCAAGGCCGACGGCCACCCAGAAAGGCCAGTGGGCATTAAAGGCAACCCGCGCGAAGGCGAAGAACACGATCACTCCACCGAAAAGAAACCCGCAGCCAAACCGCAGGCTCTTCTCCACGCCGTCTGGTGGGGGACCGTCGTCCATGAAGGCAGAGACCTCCGCCTGCTTCCGCGAATCTAAGCCCTGTCCCACTCCCGCAGCTGGCGGGCGGCGACACCGATTTTTTCCACCAAGGCAGCATCGAGATCGCGGAGGAGCGGGAGCGCCGGACCCGTTTTGGCGATGGCGGCCTCCGCGACCGCATGGTGCAGCACGGGAATGGGGCCGTGGGCATTGCGCAGTGCTTCGAGGATATTGAACTGCTCGCGAATATCCTCAGCTCGTGAAAGGTCGGCAGCCTGGAGGGAAAAGAGCATCTCCTGCGAGCGCCGAGGCGCGACACACACGCAGCCGCTGGTGAAAGCGCGGATGCCGAACTGCGTCCAGTGGACGATGGCCGGCTGCTCGCCGATGCCACTCACGATGAGCGAGGGGTCGACCGTCTGCACGAGGCCGGCGAGGAGGTCGTCTTTCGCCGGATCGTCGCGGACGACCGCGTATTTGATCCACGAGATCGCGCCGGCATCGACGAGCGACTTCACCACATCGAGCGTCACGTAGCCGGCATCCTTGATGTAGAGCACGATCGGGCGCCCGAATTTCTCCACGATCTTCAGCACCCCGCGGCGGACGCCTTCGGGCGAACTCACGGCCACGGTCGGGAGCAGCATCGCCGTCGGATAATTCGTCCGCGCGAGGATCGCGGCTTGGTCCATGGCCATCCCGAAGTACGGGCCCACGCTCGGGACGATCCACGTATTGGGCGCGGCCGCGGCTTCGAGCTGCGCGAGCACGGCTTCAAACTCGCTCGGCGCGATGTTGTAAAAGTTCGCATTGCCGCCGTAGAGCAGCGTCGAGACGCCACCGGCTTCGATGTGCCGGATCAGCTTCGTGTTCTCGTCCGCATCGACTTTTCCCTCCACATCGCGGCAGAGCGGCGGCACGGAAATCACGGAGTGGTGGATGTCGGCAGGAGCGAAGGTCGTCTTCATCGGGACGCGCAGAGTAGAAGTGGAAAGTGAAAGTGGAAAGCCGATTGGCAGCGCCGCAAAATCGCGCGCACTGGCGGTTCATCCGCCACGCCATTCCACTTCCCACTTTCACTTTCCACTGTCACGCTTCCGTCATGTCCAAGGTCGCAAGATCCGGAATTTTTATCGCGTATCACTTCCCGGAGAAACGCTGGCTCGATCGCGTCCAGGCTGCGCTCCAGCCGATCGTGGGCGACGCACCGATCACGGTGTGGGACGACCGGAAGCTCCTCGGCGGCTACGCATGGCGAGGTGAGCTGGCCGACGTGCTGGCGACCAGCAAGGTGGCGGTGATGATCGTCAGTGATCCGTTCCTGCTCTCGGGTTTCATCCATCGGGCGAAGCTTCCTTCCCTGTTGGATCGGGAACGCGAGCGCGGTCTGAAGATTTGCTGGGTGCTCGCAGGGTATTGCCTCTTCTCCGTGGCTGGCCTCCGGGCAGAGGAAGCGGGCAATGGAATCAATGCCGCTCTCGATGGCCTCAGCGGCGCGGGCCGTGACTCGAAGATCGCCGAAGTCGCGAGAAAGGTGGCGCAACTGCTCGCCACGCCGGACGCGGAAGTCGCGCCGGCACCTGCCAGCGCTCCCGCTCCCTCAGTCCCGACCCCCTCCAGTGAACCCGCCGCAGAGCCCGCAGCCAGCGACCCGAAGCCCAAGTCGAAACGCAAGCGGGCCTCGGCAAAGGCCGAGCCGCAGATCCTCCTTCCACTGATCGCAGAGCCGGCCGCACCAGCGCCAGTGCCGCTCGCCCCACCGCCACCCCAGCCGCATCTCGAGTTTCCCGCGCCAAAGCCCCAGACTCATCTGGAGCCGGTGCCGACACCCATCGAGCCGCAGCCCGAGCCGGAGGCGAAAGTGCAAATCGCTTCCGCTCCCCTGGCGCCTCCTCCCGTCGAGACCGAATCGCCTGCCGAGGCGAAGCCCGCCATTGCACTCACCCCGGCGGGACCCGCGAAGCCAATCCTCGTCCTGCCCCCCGTCGCCTCAGTCGCTGCGGTCGCACCGGAGCCTGGACCGCCCGCGAAGCGCTCCGAGTCACCGATGCTCCCGGCACTCGATGCCGTGGTCGATGCGCGGCAGGAAAGTATCGAGCAAATGCGCAAGCTCGCTCGCTGGTTGAAGATTACCGCTCTCGCCGTGGTCGCACTCTCGCTGCCAGCCGCGCTCTGGATCGGGCTCACGCATTTTCTGCTCATCTTTGGCTTTGCGCTCTTCGTCGCGAGTCTCGCGCTTTTCCTCCATGCCCGCATCGCGCTGCTCGGCCAGCGGCTCGTCGGGCTCCGCTACACCCGCAGTGGTCTCGCCGATGAGTTGCTCCCCAACCGCCAACGTGAACCCCTGCTCCGCCGCGCCGCGGAAATCCTCGGCTGATCCATCCTATGCCCGCGCCCAACACACCAAACGCCGATCTCGAGCAATCGCTCTTCCGCGCCAATCTGAAGGAAACCCGCCTGCGTCACCGCGCGTTCCTCGCCTTCCTGCTGCCCGCAGTGATCGGGGCCGCATGGCTCATCTACTCGCTCGTCATGGTCACGCACTGGGAGGCGGAATCTCAGGCTGTCGCGACGAAGGAAGCGGAAATGGCGCGACGCGAAGGCGAGTGGAAACAGGCCGTTGCGGACGCTGAGGCGCGCCGCAACACCGCGGAGGGTTCCGTCGCCGAAGCCCAGGAAAAGCAAAAGGCCGCGGAGGAGCGCGCCGGAGATATCGCGCAGCGCCTCGTGAAGGTGCGGCAGGAGATCGGACCGCTGAGTCTGCTGCTCTCGGAGATCACTTCCGCGAAAGCGAAAGCTTCAAAACTCAGCGCCAGTGAGCCGGTGGAAACGCAGCTCACTGAAGTCCGCACCGCGCTCGGCAAAACGATCGGGCGGATCGAGCAGGAGATCGACAAGGGGCTGCCGCCGGAGGAGCAAAAGGCCCGCGTCTATCTGGTCATCACGGACGATGCGCAGCGGTCGATTGCAAAGAGTCTGGAACCTGTGCTCGAGGGCGCCGGATACGACGTCGTCGGCATTACGAAGAGTGCGGTGAAACGGAACGATGGCACCGAGATCCGGTACTTCCGTGAGCCCGCCGATCGTGGCGAGGCAACGAAACTGCAGGAGCTGATCCAGCGACAGGCAGGCCAGGGCGAGGCCAAGATCGCGAAAGGCAGCGATCCCGACCAGGCGACCGGGAGCAAGAAATTCCAGGTGTGGATCGGGAAACCGCCCGCCGTCGCGACCGGACCGGTGAAGCCCGCGCGCCCGTAGCCGCCGGTCAGTGAATCGCAGGTTCCGGCGTCGGCGCGCCGGCATGCAGAAAGCGGAAATCGCAGCCTTCGTCGGCCTGCGTTACTTCGTTCAGGAAGAGCGAGAGGTAACCTCGCTCCACGGGGCGTGGCGCGGCTTTCCAAGCTGAGCGGCGGGCGGCGAGATCCTCGGCGCTGACCTCGAGCGTGAGGGTGCGCGCTGCGACATCGAGCGAGATCACGTCGCCGTCTCGGACGAGCGCGAGTGGGCCGCCGATCGCCGATTCCGGAGCGACGTGCAGCACGCAAGCTCCATAGCTCGTGCCGCTCATCCGTGCGTCGGAGATGCGCAACATGTCGCGCACGCCTTGCTCGAGGAGCTTCTTCGGGATCGGCAGCATCCCCCACTCCGGCATGCCCGGCGCACCGATCGGGCCAGCGCTCTGGAGCACGATCACGCTGTCCGCAGTCACCGGCAGCGCCGGGTCGTCGAGCCGCGCGGCGAGATCGTCGTAGTTCTTGAAGAC
>JANPIS010000406.1:0-22656 GCA_031425095.1 Chthoniobacteraceae bacterium | reverse complement strand
GATCCAGCGCGCGCTGCTCAATCTCGAGCAACAGGGCGGCGACAAATTCTTCGGCGAGCCCGCGCTCAATCTCGACGATTTCATCCAGACCGGCCCGGACGGCCGCGGCATGATCAATATCCTCGCCGCCGATCAGCTCATGAACAGCCCGCGCACCTACGGCACCGCGCTGCTCTGGCTGCTCAGCGAACTCTTCGAGCGCCTGCCCGAAGTCGGCGACCTCGACAAGCCGAAGCTCGTCTTCTTCTTCGACGAAGCGCACCTGCTCTTCACCGACCTGCCGAAGTCGCTCGAGGATAAAATCGAGCAAGTCGTACGGCTCATCCGCTCAAAAGGTGTGGGCGTGTACTTCATCACGCAGAACCCGCTCGATGTGCCGGAGAAAATCCTCGGCCAGCTCGGCAACCGCGTGCAGCACGCCCTGCGCGCCTTTACGCCACGCGACCAGAAAGCGGTGCAAAGCGCGGCGGAAACTTTTCGGCAAAATCCGAAGCTCGATGTGGCGGAAGTCATCACGCACCTCGGCGTCGGCGAAGCGCTCGTCTCGCTGCTCGAGCCGGGCGGCACGCCGACGATCGTCGAGCGGACGTTCATCCTCCCGCCGCACAGCAAGATCGGCCCGATCACCGAGGCCGAGCGCCAGGCGATCATCCAGCAGAGCGTGATCTACGGGGCGTATGAAAAGGCCGTCGATCGCGAGACCGCGGCGGAAATCCTGCAAGCCCGCGCCCAGGCTGCGGCCGCCTCCGGCGGAAGCGCCCGCCCCGCTTCTGCACCGGTCGCCGCTCCCGGCCAGCCCGCACCCGCGCAGGAGAGCGAGGCGGGGAAATTCGTGAAGGAATTCCTCTTCGGCCGCACCGGCCCGCGCGGTGGAAAGCAGGAAGGCATCGCCGACAAGATGATCTCCAGCACCGTGCGCACGATGGGCTCGACCGTCGGTCGCGAAATCATCCGCGGCGTGCTCGGCTCCTTCTTCGGCGGCAGGCGGCGGTAGCCTGGAAGCGCCGCCATCCTTGGCGGCAATCTCAACAACCGCGCGCAGCGCCAGGCTCAAGAAAGCGGCTTCGCCGACCGGGACGCTTGCCGCCAGGGATGGCGCCGCTCCCAGGTTCAGAAGCGCACGCCGAAGCCGAGGCCGACGGCATTCTCGCCCTGCGCGCCGCCGCCGGATTCGTGGGTGTAGCTGTATTGCGCTTTGAGGAGCACGTCCGGCGTCACCTTCACGCCGACGGCGAACTCCGCGCGCACGGCGTCGCGGTCCCAGCTCCGGCCGTCGATGTCGCTGAAGAATTGCTGGCCCCAGCGACCCGCGATCCACAGCGCCGGGTTCACTTTCCAGCGGCCTTCGACGTAGTAGCTGAGCACGTCGAGATCGCCAGCATAGGGCGTGTCGAAGCGCGCGGTGATCACTTCGCCTGAGACCTGAAACTGCCGCCACGCCCAGCGCGCATCGGCGCCGAGCACGGTCTGCAGGTAGTTTTCGCGCCCGGTGCCTGTGGGGAGCGCGGGCTGCGCTTCCTCGAGCAGATACGAGCCGCGGCTCGCGGAAAGTCCGAAGGCCCACGTCGCGCTCGGCCGCCAGCCGAGACGGCCGCTCATCGTCGGGTAGTCGAAGTATTCCTGCCACGGACTCCACGCATCGGGCCGCGAGGCGAGCGACGCGTTTTTCAACTCGAGCGCGTAGTCGATTTTCCCGAGTGCGCCGAAGACGGCGAACCCCGTGGCGTAGCTCGGCCCCCAGATCACGGGGAGCCACGCGGTTTTGGCGTCGCGAACCTCACGCCGCGCGGCGATGGTGGCGACTCTGGAGGGTCCGCGGTCGTTCAGCGCGAGCATGCGGTTGTAGGGCAGCGGCGCATCGAGGAAGGCGTTGTCGAAGAAGGCGTGGCGCTCGACCCAGTTCCCGAAAACCGTGGCAAACTTTCCCACCTGCACCTGCAGCCGCTGATCGCCGAGCGGACGCCAGCGGAGGAAGACTTCATCGACACGGAAGTCGCCCTCGTCGCGCGCACCGGCATCGAAACCGCGATCCCAGCGTGTCTCGACGTGGGCGAGCCAGTGCTCGCCCGCCATGAGATCGAGCGCGAGCACGAGGCGCGGTTGGAAGTAGGTCGATTCGTCGAAGATGACGAGGCCGGGCGGTGACTGATCCATGTGCCAGACTTCCGCTTCGACGCGTCCCTCGAAACTCGCGCGCCAGAAGCCGTCGGCGGAGGATATCTCGTGCGCGGCGAAGGCGGGGGCGCAGGTTGCGAGGCAGAGCGTCGCAGCGATGCGAAGGGTGGTGCGCATGAGGGCGTCTTTAGTCCGGCACGGCCTTGCCTGTCGATGCCGCGCTGTCTGGTAATCCCAGGCCACTCGGACTCCGGCGGAGCATGCTTTGGACTGCGCAGACTTGTCTGCGCTTTCACGGTGGCGGCGACTTGTCACCCGCGGAGGTGCGTGGATCCTCCGCTCGCTCGCGGCCACCGCGGCCGACAAGTCGGCGCCTCCACAAAGCGCGGACAAGTCCGCGCAGTCCAAAGTCGCTCCGCACCCAGGCTGCGTCACCCCAGTTCCTCGAGCCGATACGCTTCGATCTCCTCGGTGAATCCTTTCAGCTTTAGTGCGCCGAGCGCCGTCGCCCGGGCGGCGGGGCCGCAACCGGCGAGCGTGGGCGCGTCGATGACGACCTGCATCGGACCCGCCTGACTGCAGAGGCGAGAAGCGAGATTCATCCGCGCGCCGAAGACCGAGTAGTTCAGCCGATCTCTACTTCCCATACGTCCCGCGACGACGCGGCCTGTGGCGACACCGACGCCGACTTCGATCTTGCGTCCGCCGGCTGCATTCAGCCGCGCCCGTTCCGCCACCAATCCAAGCGCACACGCCGCCGCGCTGCGTTCGCTGTGCTCATGGGCCCGGGGCGCGCCGAAGAGCGCGATGATGAGATCGCCGACGAAATGCAACACCACACCGCCATGCTCATAGACGACGCGCGTGAGCGGCGTGAAGTGCTCGTTGAGCATCTCGATCACTGCCGTGGGCGCCATGCCTTCGCTCAGGGCGGTGAAGCCGCGGATGTCGCAAAAAACCACGCTCACGTCGCGCTCTTCGCCGCCGAGCTCGAGCCCGCCGGCAATGAGGTCCTCGGCGATGTGCGGATCGGAGACGAGGTCGAGCATGTTGCGGTAGCGATCCTTGAGCGCGAGATCGCCGGCCATCGTATTGAAGGCGGTGGCCAAGGCGCCGAGTTCGCCGCTGCGTGGCGTGGCGCGGGCAGAGAAGTCGCCGCGTCGGATCGAGTCCGTCACCGTCACGAGTTCGCGCACGGGCCTGGCGAGGCTGTTCGCGATCAAGAGCGCGACGAGCGATGCGGCGACCAGCGCGAGCGCTCCGACGCCGAGCACTCGCTCCCGGAGCGCTCGCCGCTGCCGTTGATTTTCCGCCAGCGAAAAGGCGGACACTTCCACGGCGGGCGGGAAGACTCCGCCGTCGTCGTCGCCGAGGCGGTGCAGAAAGGCGACGTGCGGCTCGCCGCCGAGCGTCACTTCCGAACGTGAGGTTTTCGCTTCGGCGAGCGCTGCGAAGGTTTGCGCTGCCGCCGCGTCCCATCCGGCACTGACGACGCGGCCACCGATCACGACGCTCGTCCGCAGATTTGCATTCGCCACATCGCCGGAATCCGTGACTGAAAGTGCGAGCAGCAGGCCGCCGAGCACGGCGTCACTTTCGGCATCGAGCACGGGCGCAAAGTACGCCTCCCACCAGCCCTCACGTCCGATCGCGGGCAGCAGACCTTGGACGCCCATCCCCGCTTTGAGCGCGGCGGCGACGGCTGCGGGATCGGGGTTCCACGCGAGCTGCGCATTCGCGGGGCCGAGCTTCTCCGCACCGTCGATCGCGCGCCCGCGAGTGTCCACGAGGCGGAGCGTCCAGCCGCCGCCAGGCTTGCGTTCGTCGAGCGCCGTGCGCGCGATTTCATGCACGACATCGCCGGGCGTCGCGGTCGGATCTTCCGCGTGCTCGATGAGCGCGGCCTGCAATCGCACCGAACGCGCGACCGCCGCGGCGAGTCCTCTTGCCTCTTCGGCTCGCACTTCGCGCACCTTGGCGATGCGCCCGACGCGCTCTTCGAAGCGTGCCGTCAGCGCGTGCGAAAACGCGTCGCTCATGCTGCGCTCGGCGATCCAAAGCGCCGCGCCGGTGACCGCCGCGACCAGCAGCAGCATCGCGAGGAAGAGGCGGAGGCGGAAGGTCACGAGGGAGAAATGACCAATGCCCAATGCCCAATGTCCAATACCCGGCCCGACGCCCGCATGGACTGGTCATCGGTCATTGGTCATTGGTCATTTCTCCTGCAACGCCACCGTCATCCCCCGCCCGCTTTCCACCGTCACCGGTTGCTCCCACGTCCGCTTTTCATCGAGCCAAGCCTTGAGCGTGTATTTGCCTGGCGGCACGCCGCGCAGCTCGAAGCGGCCGCTTTCATCCGTGGTCGTGAAATACGGGCTGTCCACCACGAGCACCACGCCACGCATGTGCTGATGGATCTCGCAGAAGAGCCGCACGACGCCCGCCTTGTCGAAGGTCACGGATGGCGGCGCCTCGTCCTTGCGGTAGCGGCCGAGATCGAAGCGCTTTGTCTTCGAGAGCGAAAAGACGTTGTGGTAATCGTCGTCGCGATTGGGGAAATCGACGCGGGTTCCGGTCTGCACGACGAGCAGGCCGGTGCGGAATTGATAGCCCTCCTGCTCGAGCCGCGCGGTGCCCGGCGCGCCCGCACGCAGCGTCGGACTTTCGAGCCACACACCAGCGATGCGTGACGGCGCGGGATTCACCCGACCGGAGATGGCGCCCGCGTATTTCTCCAGGGCGATCGGGGCTCCTCCACCGTGCGCGATCGGCACGGAGCCCGTCAGCTTCTGGCCGAACGCAGTCCCGCCAATGAAAAGGAGGAACGCAGTCGCGAGGCGCGCAAGCATGCGGGAAGCCTATGCCGCCCGGCTTTGCACAGGCAAGCGCGCCCGGACCTTCGACAAACGCTTGGATTTCTCCGGGAACTCGTGCTGGAATGCGCGCCCTTTCAACTCCCACCCAACCCCACCCATCCACCTCTATGGCAAAGAAACCACTTAATATCGGCATCGTCGGCTACGGCTTCATGGGGCGCACCCACGCCAATGGCTTCTGCCAGGCGCCGCATTTTTTCGACCTTCCCGTGCAACCCGTGCTCAAGGCCGCGTGCGGTCGCGACGCCGCAAAGACCAAGGCGTATGCGGACAAGTGGGGTTTTGAGTCTGTCGAGACGGAGTGGCAGACGCTCGTGAAGCGGGCCGACATCGACCTGATCGACATCTGCACGCCGAACAATAGCCACGCCGAGATCGCCATTGCGGCGGCCAAGGCGGGCAAGATCGTGATGTGCGAGAAGCCGCTCTCGCTCGACGGCAAGCAGGGCGAGACGATGGTGAAGGAAATCGAGAAGGCCGGCGTGCCGAATATCGTGTGGTACAACTACCGCCGCGTCCCCGCCGTGACGCTCGCCAAACAGCTCATCGACGAGGGCAAGCTCGGGAAGATCTTCCACTACCGCGCGAAGTTTTTGCAGGACTGGACGATCAGCGCGGAACTCCCGCAGGGCGGCGCTGGCCTGTGGCGTCTCGACGCGAAGGCCGCAGGCAGCGGCGTCACCGGCGATCTGCTCGCGCACTGCATCGACACGGCGATCTGGCTGAACGGCTCGATCGTCGAAGTGACCGCGATGACGGAGACTTTCATCAAGGAACGCACGCACACCGCCACCGGCAAAAAGCAGAAGGTCGAAATCGACGACGCCTGCGCGTTCCTATGTCGGTTTGAAAACGGCTCGCTCGCGACCTTCGAATCCACGCGGTACGCCCGCGGTCACAAAGCGCTCTACACGCTGGAAGTGAACGGCGAGAACGCTTCCGTCGCCTGGGACCTGCACGACTTGCACCGCCTGCAATATTTCGATCACCGCGACGGCGGCCTCACCCGCGGCTGGCGGAACATCCACGTCACCGATAGCGACCAGCCCTACATGAAGAACTGGTGGGTGCCCGGCCTGCAGATCGGCTACGAGCACAGCTTCACGCATCAGGTCGCCGACTTCCTCGGGACGCTCGGCGGCAAGAAATGGAAGCCGGTCGGCCCGACGTTCCGCGACGCGCTCGAGACGCAATACGTCTGCGACGCCGTCCTCAAATCCGCCAAGACGGGCAAGTGGGAGAAGGTGAAGAAGCTAAAGTAGGCGCCGCGTATTCTCTGGAAATCAAAAGGCCGCTCCCATCACTGGGCGCGGCCTTCTTGATTTTCTATCGGGAGGGGACGGTTATTTGTCCGGATTGCACTTCTTACAGACTTTGCCGTCCTTGGTGGCTTCCACACAGCACTTGTGTTCGCAGGTCTTGCCAGCGGCTTTCGCCTTCTCGCAGCAGGTCTCTGCGAAGGCGGGGGTGGCCAGAATCGCAAACGCAAAAGCGCCCGCGGTGAGCAGTTTGGTGATGTTCATAGGATTCCCGGATACCACGCGCCCCCCGGCAAAGCAAAGACGCGATTTCGCCTGAGTCGTCCGCCTGGCGTAGCGCCGTCGCAGTTCCGGCAAAAATGTCCGTTGCGTTACGCTGATCCTTGCTACTAGTCTCCCCGCGCACCATGAAATTCCTCCTCAGCCTCAGTCTCGTCTCCCTGCTCGCAGCCAGCGCTTTTGCGGACATCCAAGATCCGCCGATGAATGATCAGGGCCCGACCCGGAAACTCGGACGCGCCTTCAGCAACATTCTCTTCGGCATCACGGAAGTCCCCTCCACCATCGCGAAGGTCAACGAACGCGAGGGTAATGCCGCCGCAGCGAGCTACGGTGTGGTGAAAGGAGTCGGTCGCGTGTTCTACCGCCTGCACAAGGGTATCTACGAGCTCGTCACTTTCCCCTTCCCCACTCACCAGGGCTCGTATCGCCCGGCCTACAAAAGCAACGTTCCGTGGATTCACGGGGGCTTCGAGGAGTTCCCACCGGAGCTGGGCTTCGAGACGAAGTATCGCTACACGCGCCACAGCTACGGCTGGTAACGCTTCCGCGCGCAGCATTTCCAGAGGCTTCCGTCTCGCGACGGAAGCCTCTTTTTTTCCCCTGACGTGAATCCCGGTGCCGAACTCGAACTGACCATCCATGATGTCGCCTTTGGCGGCTCGGGCGTTGCGCGTCATGACGGGCAGGTGGTCTTCGTGCCATTCACGGCGCCCGGCGAACGCGTGACGGCGCGCGTCGTGCGGAAGAAGAAGAATTTCGTGGAAGCGGAACTCATCGAGATCCTCCGAGCGTCGCCCGCGCGGGTCGAGGCGCCGTGTCCTTACTTTATGCGCTGCGGCGGATGTGCGTATCAGCACCTCGCTTATCCGGAGCAGCTCGCGATCAAGCATCAGCAAGTGGAGCAGACGCTCCGGCGCGTCGGCCGAATGGCTAGCGTGCCGATGCGCCCGATCGTTGCCGCACCACAGCCCTTCGGCTATCGGAACCGCATCCGGGTGCACGTCGGTGGCGGAGTCGCGGGGTTTTTCGCGCAAGGAGCGCACGCAATCATCGATGTCGAGAACTGTGCGATCGCCGCGCCGATCGTCAACAAGGCGCTCCACGATCTGCGTCGCGCGCCATTGCCGGATGGTGACTACTCGCTGCGCGCGCCTGGCGGTGGCCCGTATTTCGAGCAGACGAATCCCGAAGTGACGCGGGCTCTGCTCGAGCTCGTGCGGAAGAGCATCCGGCTAGGTCAGTCCTCGCTGGTCGATGCATACTGCGGAGCGGGACTATTCTCGAAATACTTGCTCGATCTCTTCGAGGACGTGATTGGGATCGAGGAGAATGCCAGCGCGATCGAGCGCGCCCGTCGGAATGCGTCCGATCGAGAGCGTTATCTCCACGCCGATGTGGCCGAAGCACTCGGCGACGTCCTCGCGACCCGGTCTGCCGGGCGGACCACGGTGATCCTCGATCCGCCGGCCGTCGGGGTTTCGGCGCGGGTCATTGATCTGCTGGTCGCAGCGCGTCCGTCTGAAGTGCTCTACGTATCGTGCAATCCTGCCACTCTCGCGCGCGATCTCGCAAAGCTCAGCCCGACCTTCCTCCTCCAAGAGGTGACCCCAGTGGACATGTTCCCGCAGACGGCCGAGATCGAAGTCGTGGCTCGCGCGATTCCGTCGAACGCTCGCGGCTGAGTCCCGCGTGGCGCCGCACACTCTCTGGGTTATTTTGCCCGTTTCCGGGCTGAGCCGCGCGGCTTTGCCGGGCGGCTCACCGGCAGTACAGCATATTCGCTCATATCATACATTATCGGGTCGCGCATCGGTCGCGATCTCCCCGCCCTCAGTCGCTCCTTGAGCGCTTTCAACTCACCGGAGCCAATCAGCGCAGCGTCATCACCCGGGTCGGCTCCCATCGTATCGGAAACATCGCCAAACTCCTCCTCCAGCTTGTCAAGCCTTTCACCGGCCTCGAGACGTCGCATCACTTCCTCCATCTGCGCCGGCATCTTCTCGCCAGAGAGCCGTGTCATGGTCCGAAGCATCCGGGCGACCTGGCGTGGATCTGGGTTGTCGGGGTGCATCGAATCGAACTCGCGCTCCATCTGCGACCTAGCGGCTTCCAAATTCGGGTCGTCGATCGGCGCGCCTTCGCCCTCTTCCCTCGCTCGTCCCGTCACGGAAAAGCTGGAAATCATGCGCTCCATTTGAAATTTCGGGTTCTCCGGACACCGCGGCTGCGCTCCCGCGTATGCAAGACTGCGAGCGAAGAACGAATAGATCTTGTTGTTGTTGGGGCAGAAGTACTCGTAGATCGGCATGATGGAGAAGGATGAGGCGGGCGACGAGATTTTGAACAGCGCCGAAAGCGGGAAAAAGCAGGGGTGCGAACACACAACCAGCACACCCCGCACAGATCAAGCGCGCGGGGGAATCACTCGCAAAACCGTCTGGCCAAGGGGAAAAATGCTATTCAGCGTCACATTCCGGTGACGCACTAGCATTTCCATGAAGCACAGATTCGACGCGGGAACGAACTCAACCAAGTTCGGCGCTCAGGCCTGGTAGCCGAGGCATCAGGGCCGATCCGTAAGATGGATCCACTTGCTCCCGAGCAAACAACGAGTTCGCCCACTGTAAAAAGCTCAAAATTTTTCATAGACACAGTTTCCCGAAGTTGATAAACGTTTCTCTGATCCTGAAGCGGTCCCCCAGCTCAGCAAAACTGCTTCCCTCCTTTAATGCGTCACATATCCTTCATCGGTATTTCACTGGACTATTCGACCCCCATCGAATAGAAGCACCGCAAGTGAGGGCAGTCGCCCAGATCACCACTCTCCCAAAACAATCCACACCCAACACCCCAACATGACACTGATGAAGACCTCCTCATCCAAACATTACCTCTGGATCACCGCCGTGGCCGGCGTCACTGCAGCCCTCGGCACTGTTTCCGCAAAAGCGGCGTTCGTGCCCCTTCCGGACAACGCACCCGGATTCCCCGGTTCCACTCCCCTAAGTGGAAGCACGCTCGGCCCGGATTCTTTGGGCGGAACGGTCATCGCCTCTTCGGAACAGAATTGGGTTGGTACGATCGTAAACCCGAACACCTATCAGGGAACGCTGCGCTCAATGGTCGTCGCTAACACCGTTGGCGGGCTTGATTTCTACTATCAGGTGATCAACACAAGCTTGGGCGGTCCGGATGTTGGCAACGACATTTGGCGCATCGCAATCCCCGGCTGGGCTTTGACCGATCCGACGAACCCTGTTGAAGCCACGTTCCGGACGGACGGTTTGGCTGGGCTGACTCTGGACGGACTGTCCTCTGGATGGACGGGCACAACCTCAAACAAGCCGGGCGCGACCAGCAATGTCTTCAGTGCCGATCGTGATCCGGTTTTTGATAGCCCAGATTTCTTCGGAGGCGGTGCAGCGTTTGATTTTGATCCTTCCCAATTTAACAATCTCGACCCAGACGGGGACTTGGTCACAACGACGCCTCAGACCATCGACGCAGGAGAGCGCAGCAACTGGCTTGTGCTGCGTACGAATTATTTGTTCTTCAACGTCGTGGACAGCGCGGTGCTCTCAGGTTTCGGCTCCGGGCTGGCATCCACCTTCGCACCGATTCCTGAGCCCTCCACTGTGCTCTTCGGCCTTGCGATGTTCGGAGTCTGTGCTGGCGGTCGCAAACGGAAATCCCGGACTGCGGCCTAAGACTCATCACATTCCGGCAATTTGGCCTTGCAAAGACTGTCCCAACCGAACAAAAACACATCATGAATAAATCCAAGCGTTCCGTTTCACTCCTTCTGGCGCTCGTGGCCGGAGCTTCTGCTTTTTCCGTTTTGGCTCCGCTGCGTGCTGCTGCCGACCCCACGGACTTGATCGTCATCTGCTTCCGCAATCGGACGATCCAGATTCCACAGTATCTGTTGACCCGCTATCAGGCGGTTCCCCTCACTCAACTCGGCCCTTGCCCAACGACTCCGTGATGTGCGGAAAGAGTGCTGGTTCACAGCACTCTTAAGACTCCTTCAAAACCCCCGGCCACGTTGTGTGACCGGGGGTTTTTGATCTCTGGTCAAATCGTAGAATTGCAGCGTGCAATACTTCATTTTTGGGTTGCTCGTTGTCGCGCTTGTGGTGATGCAGTTGCTCCGCGGTGGCTGGATTCTTGCGTCGAGCTTACCGGCGTACGCTTTCGTGGCCTGTGGGGCAATGGTGAGTTGGTTTCCCTTCTCAAAAATACACCTGCCCGAAAAGTGCCGATGGCCGCTGCTGAGCGCGGTTGTTTTCTTTGGATACCTGGGCGTCCGGACGCTGCTTTCCCCGGTCGATTTTATTGCCCGCCCCGATCTGTTTGCGATCCTCGGCAGCGCAGTGGTTTACCTCCTGTTTGCGTTCTACGTGACCTCACCGCGTCTGCGCGTATGGCTCGTGGCGGTGCTGTTACTGCTCGGCTGCGCCAACGGCTTGGTTGGCGCCATCCAGTATTTCAAAGGGGAGAATTTCATGATATTCACCGACCTTCCCCGGGCAGACTATGGGAAGCGTGCGAGTGGGTTTTTCGGCAATCCGAATCAGCTGGCCGGTTTCCTCGAACTCGCTTTGCTGCTAGGCATTGGTGTCGCCTGGTGGGGCCGCTGGAAATTGTGGGGGCGCTTGGTCGCAGGCTACGGCGCCCTCATGTGTGCGGCCGCCTTGTTGCTCACCGGGAGCCGGGGGGGGTATGCGAGCACTCTGGCTGGATTGTTTGTCTTCGTGCTGCTCTGTTTCATGGCCAGGGAGCGCAGAAGTCATGGGAACGTTTGGGCGATCGTATTCGCGGTCGTCGTCCTTACCGCGACTCTCGCGTTCACGGCCTACGCCATCGTCCAAGGCAGTGACTTGCTCCGCTCCCGGGTCGAAGGCGCGACTGCAGATGTTCCGTTCCGCGCGTCCCTGTGGAAGGCGGCGCTGCAGCAGTTCACCCTCAGCCCGATTTTCGGAACGGGAAGCGCCACCTACGTGTATTACGGCCGGATGTTCCGTGGAGCCGTCGTCCAAACGGATCCAATCTACAGCCACAATGACTACGTCCAACTCCTCGCCGAGTTCGGTTTGGTCGGATTCGCCTGCTTTCTCTTCATGCTCACGACACATCTGCGCGCTGGATGGCGGTCGATCGGCGAATTGTCGGCCCATCTCCGCGGCTCCCGACTCGCAGCCGGAAGCAATTCGCTCGCGCTCACCATTGGGGCGCTGAGCTGCGTTGCCGCTTACGTGATCCACTCGATGGTGGACTTCAATCTCCACATCCCGGCGAACGCGCTCTTGATGGCTATCGTTTTCGGCCTGCTCGCGAATCCAGGCAGTATTCCAGCTTCCAGCAAGACCGGCGAACACGAGCCTGTCTTCACGCTCCCAACTGCAGCCCGCCTGATCGCCCCGGCACTTGGCGCGTGGATGCTGTTTTCCGGGCTGAACTTCGGATACGGCGCGTACTACAGCTACCGCGCCGAGCGCATCCTGTCGGATTGGAAGTTTCTGGACAAAAAGGAAATCGCCCAAGACGCCGAAAAGCTCGCGCGGCTCGGGCTCGAGCGAGATCCGAAAAACCTGGATCTCTATCGGTCGCTTGGCGATGCGCTCTTTGCCCTCGCCGCGCATTCCACTCATCTGCCCGAGGCCCGCATGAGATATCTCCAGGAATCCGTCGAGGTTTACAAGCGGGCGCTGGAACTCGCGCCGATGGACCGAAATCTTCTTCTCGGGCTTTGCTGGACCTACGATGACATGCGGCTCTTCTCTGAGTCCGCTCCTCTCTACCAACGCGCCTTGGAGATCGACCCGAACTCCGGGCAAGTGCGGGCCGCCTACGCGGGCCATCTCGAAATGCAGGGAAGGCTCGAGGATGCGAAGAAGGCGTATCAGTTGGCCGTAGAGCGCGGGTCACTCCCAGCCCACCTCGCCCTCGAACGTCTCTCAAAAGAGCGGAAGATCCAGCGAACTGGCTCAGAAAACGACGCGCCCAAGTTGGGCCGCTGACGCCGCGGCAGATCTGCGGCCAGCGCGCGAGCGGTCGCGCCACCCACGGAGGAACAGGCACTCCGAATTCGCACCGCCCAGGTTGCCACAACACTCCCGGGCGCTAGTCTCATCTTTCCAACACCCTAACCATGCCTCGCGAATACCCGAATTCCCCTCGCCCAATCCACTTCCCGACTTGGGCAAATGCGCGCGTGATTGTCGCTGGTCTGATTGGGCTGGTGGTCGTCATCGGCGTGCTCGGCTGCTTCTACACCGTGCCCACAGACTCCGTCGCCGTAGTGCAGCGATTCGGCGCTTACTCGAGCACTGCGGAGCCGGGACTGCACTTCAAGCTCCCTTGGGGCATCGATATCGCGGAGGTTGTGCCCGTGAAGCGACAGCTCAAGCTGGAGTTTGGCTACAGCACTCGCGGCGCGACGAACCTCTATCAGGCAAGCCAAAATCCCGAGGAGGAGAAGGCGATGGTGAGTGGCGACCTCAATTCCGCGCTCATCGAGTGGGCCGTGCAGTATCACATCTCGGACCCGCGCGAATTCCTTTTCAACTTCAACGATCCGACGGCCACCCTCCGAGCCATCTCGGAATCCGTGATGCGGGGCATCGTGGGCGACCGCACCGTGGACGAGGTGCTCACCATTGGTCGGCAGGAAATGGAAACGCAGTGCCTCGAGCGGATGCAAAAGAGCGTCGCGGAGCTCGGCATGGGACTGCAGATCGATCAGGTGCTGCTCGGAAATGTGAACCCGCCGCAACCCGTGCAAACCAGCTTCGACGAAGTGAATCGCGCGCAGCAGGAGAAGGAGCAGCTCATCAATCAGGCCAGTGGTGAATACAACCGGATCATTCCCCGCACCCGCGGTGAGGCCGAGCAGAAGATCAGCGCTGCCGAAGGCTATGCGCTCAAGCGCGTGAATGAAGCGCAGGGCGACGCCAGCCGCTTCATCGCCGTCCTCAACGAGTATCAGAAAGCTCCCGACGTCACCCGCAAGCGCATCTACCTCGAGACGATGGCGGAGATCCTTCCGACGCTCACGAACAAGGTCATCCTCGACGAACACGTCCCGCAATTTCTCCCGCTGATGCAGCTCCGCCAGGCCGCGCCCGCAACCGCTGCACCGTCCGCATCTGCTCCTCGTCCACGCCCATGAAGACTCTCACCTCCCCTCTTGTCGCGTTGGGCGCGCTGGTCGCCGGCGTGCTCGCCTTTGCGTCCGCCTACACCGTGGATATGCGCGAGCAGGTCATCGTCACGCAATTCAGTGAAGTGGTCGGCTCGCCGATCACCAAGCCGGGTCTGCATTTCAAGGTGCCTTTCATCCAGCATGTGAATCGCATCCCGAAACACGTGCTCGAGTGGGACGGCCCGTCCGCTCAGATGCCGACGAAGGATAAGGCCAACATCGTGGTCGATACCTTTGCACGCTGGAAGATCGTCGATCCTCTCACCTTCTTTCTGCAGCTCCGCGATATCCGCACGGCGCATTCGCGGCTCGACTCGATCATCGGGAGCGAAAGTCGTAACGTGGTGGCGCGACACAGCCTCATCGAAGTCGTCCGTAGCACCAAGGACCGCCAGGCAGCCAGCGATCCAAACCTGATTGCCGGCACTGCCACCGGATCGGGCGCCCGCGTTGGCACCCTTCCCTCCATTCAATTTGGCCGACCCATCCTCGAGCGCGACATCCTGAGCAGCGCCCGACCGAAAGCCGCCGAACTCGGCATCGAACTGCTCGACGTCCGCTTCAAACGCATCAATTACAACCCCGCCGTGAGCCGCACGATCTACGATCGGATGGTCTCCGAGCGTATGCAGATCGCGGAGCGCTTTCGCTCGGAGGGCGCAGGAGAAGCCGCGAAGATCCTCGGCAATCGTGATCGCGATCTGAAGCTGATCGAGTCGGAGGCTTACAAGAAGATTCAGGAGATCGAGGGCGCCGCCGATGCGAAGGCGACCGACATCTACGCGCGGGCCTACAACCAAACTCCGGCGGCCGGCGAGATGTTTGAATTCATGAAGGCGATGGACACCCTGAAGAAGAGCATCACGACCGACACGAGCGTCGTTTTCACGACCGAAGGGGACCTCTTCCGCTACCTCAAGAGCCCGAACCCGAATCCCTCATCGAAAGCCACGCCGACCCGGATTCCGCCCGCTGCGGCCGCGCCGCCTCCGGCTCCGGCCGCACCTCCGGCGGACGGGGCAAACCAGTAGGCAGCCAGGGTCGGAAGCCGGGCAGTTTTGGCTTGGCTTGGGAGGCCGCAACGGGGCAGCTTTTTCCCATATGAGGACGGTCAGTTCCTATTGCGAGAAAGCCCGCAGCGTTCTGCTCGGTGCTGGGACTTTCACAGTCCTGGGGGCACTGCTGCTGGTCGGTTGTAAAAAGCCAATCGCCGACGCACCGCCGGAAGCGCCACCCGAAATCTCCACCGCCACGCCGACTCCCACCACGCCAACACCCGCGCCACCGACACCCGAGCCCCGCGTGGCCGCCGCGACACCAGCGCCGAACTACACCGCGCCGCTAGGCGTGTACTTCCTGGTGGCGAAGGCTTCCGTGGAGACCGGGGATGGGATCACTGGCCTGCTGCCGGGCACGCAACTCCAGCAAACCGGGCCGATGGAATATCTCGCACCGGGTGGACACAAGCTGACCCTGCGTCCCGATCAGGTGACTAACGATCTGCGAATCGCGCGACACATGGCGGGAGCGGACACCGCCGCCCAAAACGCATTGCGGAAGATGCAGGCCGCGCGTCCCCATCCGACTGCAGCGACAGCATCAGCGACGCCAACGCCAGCTCCGCGCACCTCTGCGGCACCTCCGGCTCCGCGACCGACTGCGAGTATCGGAGGCAGCGGCGCGCTGGGTGCATCCCACTCCCGGGTGAAGGATGGATTCATCTGGGAAAAGGATCGCAACGGCGTGTGGCAGCGGATTCGCCCGGTGAGGTAGCGCCATCGCGTCGAGCCTCTATAGCACGCGCATTTGGGAGGAAGTGCGCACTTCATGGCTCGCCGCGCTTGCGGCTGCGGAGATGCGTCCCTAGTCTCCCGCGCATCGCCCGCATGGCCGCCACCACCGGATACCTCGCACTGGTCCTCCACGCGCACCTGCCTTACGTGCGGCATCCGGAGTATCCGGAATTCCTCGAGGAAGACTGGCTCTATGAGGCGATCACCGAGACCTACATCCCGCTCCTGCAGGTGCTCTCCGGGCTGGTCGCCGACGGCGTGCCTTTTCAGCTCACGATGTCGCTCACGCCGACGCTCTGCCACATGCTGCGCGATCCGCTGCTGCTGGAGCGCTACGAGCGTTATCTGGATCGAGCAATCGCCCTCGCCGCGCGCGAAGTCGAGCGCACACGCGGGCACGGCGCCGCGGAGGAAATCGCGCGCTTTTACCAGCACCGCCTCCGGCAGTGCCGCCAGGATTTCATCGAGCGGTGGAATCGGGACCTGATCGCCGTCTTCGCGGATCTGCAGGAGCGCGGGGTGCTCGAGATCATCACGTGCGCAGCGACCCATGGGTTCCTGCCGCTCATGGAAAATTTCCCCGCGGCGGTGCGCGCCCAGATCCTCATCGCCCGGGACGACTACCGGGCCACCTTCGGCCGCGACCCCCGCGGGATCTGGCTCCCGGAATGCGCGTTCGTGGCGAGCCTCGATCAGGTGCTCGCCGAAGCGAATCTCCGGTGGTTCATCATCGATGCCCACGGAATCATGTTTGGGAATCCGCGGCCGCGTTACGCCATCTACACGCCGGTCTTCACGCCGGCAGGACCGGCGGCATTCGGGCGCGATCGTGATTCGAGCCGCCAGGTCTGGAGCGCGGAGGAAGGCTATCCGGGCGACCCCGCGTATCGCGACTTCTACCGCGACATTGGCTTCGATCTTTCGGCGGAGTATCTGGGCGACTTCCTTCTTGAAGACGGCACGCGGCGCTTCACCGGCCTGAAATACTACCGCATCACCGGACGCGGGCCGGACAAGGATCTCTACCACCGCGGCTGGGCGATGGCGGCCGCAGACTCGCACGCCGGGCACTTCATGGGCGCACGAGCGGCGCAGCTTCAGCATCTGCGGGAAAACATGAATGTGCCGCCGATTGTGGTCAGCCCATTTGACGCGGAGCTGTTCGGACACTGGTGGTTCGAAGGCCCGGAGTTCCTGAATCTCTTCCTACGCAAGGCGGTGTACGATCAGACCGCCTTTCAGCTCACCACGCCTTCGGCCTACCTCGCCAATCACGACACCCAGCAACTGCTGGTGCCGTCTGCGTCGCGCTGGGGCCACAAGGGCTACTGGGAGGTCTGGCTCGACGACTCGAATTCCTGGATCTATCCGCACCTGCACATGGCCTGCAAACGCATGACGGAGATGGCTCGCCTCTGGGCGAAGGAGCCGCCGCCAGCGCAGATCGACCGCGCCTTGCGGCAGATGGCCCGCGAGCTCCTGCTCGCGCAGTCGAGCGACTGGGCTTTCCTCATGAAGACCGGCACCGCGCGCGGCTATGCGACGAAGCGCACGAAGGATCACATCCTGCGCTTCACCCGGCTCTACGATCAGGTCCGCGCCAAGGATCTCGACCTCGCCTTCCTCGAAAATTGCGAGTGGCGCGACAATCTTTTCCCGAACCTGGACTGGCGCTATTATGCGTGATCGGAAAGTGCGACGCTCGATCTTCACGTTTGCCGCGGCACTCTGCCTTGCCGGCTCCGCCTTCGCTCAAGTCCAGATCACGTTCCTCCCACCGCCGATGGAGGGGTCGCTCTCGATGGGTATCTACGACAAGAAGGGCAAGCTCGTGCGCGTGCTGCACCGCGAGGCGACGGAGAAGAATTTCACGGTCGGATTGAATGGCTTCGTCACGCAGTGGGATGGACGCGACGAGAATGGCCGACCGGCACCCGCTGGAGCGTACGTGGCGCGGGGCTTTGCGGTCGGGACGATCGGCGTCGAAGGGATCGCCATCCACGGCAATGACTGGATCAGCGAAGACGATGCGGCACCGCGCCCAGTGAACATCACGGAGATCCGCCCTCGCGGGCACGATGGCGTCGAAGTCGTACTCAAGCTCGCGACAGGCGCCGAGCTCATCGATTTCGTCCCCCTCACCCCGCCCGGTGGAGACCCGGCCGCGGCGCTGCCTGTCGCAAAAGTCACCGATGGAAAAGTAGCGATCATCCGCGGCGACGCGGCGGTTGATTTTCCCCTCGGCGAGGGTGAAACCGCCGTGGACGCTGCAGTCGGTGCGGAGGACCGCCTGTGGGTGATTGTGAAAACGGCGGACACGATTGAAGTGCGGCAGTATGCGGCCGACGGAGAATTCTTGCGCCGCCTCGGATACACGCCGACGGACCCCGCCCCGAAACGCATCGTCGCCGCCCGCGGCGACGAGCAGATCGTCCTGCTCGAAGAGAACACGCGGGTGCAAAGGTTGCGCGCGCTCATTCGGAGCGACGAGCCAGCGGCGGCCCCGACCACGCCGCCACCCACCGATGCAGCAGCGCCCGCGCCCGAGCCCGCATCGCTCTGGAAGACCGTGGTCGAGAAATCCATCTGGCGCGGCGAGAACTTCGATGCCGTCAAGGATCTCCTGGAGCGCCCAGGCGGCAAGCCCTTCGCGCCCGAGAAGGAGTTCACGGTCAAACTCATCGACAACGAACTCCTGAACAACGAGCCAAGCACCGCCCGTGTGAATATCGGCTTCAACGCGAGGGGCAGTTTTCTGCAAACCATCGATGGCTTGCCGCTGCGCCGGATCACCGAAACCCCAAACTTGAAATGGGCCGTGATCGGCAAAGAAGGCAGCGGCCGTCTGCTGACGATCCTGCAGAGCGACGGAACCGCCGTGGAGGAATTCCGCGCGAGCAAGCTGGCGAACATGATGATGTTCGATGCTGGCGACTACGAGTGGGCGGGAAAATAGACGCCGGCAGCCGAGCGCGATGAAAGGATCGGATTCCAGCGTTGCTTCGGCGCGCACGATTCGGCAACCGTCATGTCGTTCCATGCGTGACATCGTTTACTTCGATCTCGAAACCCAGCGCACCGCCAATGACGCCGGAGGCTGGGACAAAAAACGCGACATGGGCATGTCCATCGGCGTCACCTACAGCACCCGCACGGGCGAGTACCACATCTATTCCGAAAAGCGCGTCCAGGAACTCGTCGAGCAGCTCATCCGTGCGGATCTCGTGGTTGGCTTCAACGTCCTGAATTTCGACTACGAGGTCCTGATGGGCTATACGGTGCTGGACCTTCCCGATCAGTGCCGGACTCTGGACCTCATGGTGGAGGTCGAGAAAAAGCTCGGACACCGCCTCGGGCTGGATGCGATCGCGACAGCGACGCTGGGCGTCGGAAAGACGGCCGACGGCCTCGAAGCGATTCGCTGGTGGCGCGAAGGCAAGCTGGTCGAAATCGCTGAATACTGCTGCTACGACGTAAAGTGCACCAAGCTCGTCCACGAGTACGGAGCCGAAAAAGGACGCCTCTTCTACAACGACAAATTTCAGCAGCGGAAGAGCGTGGCGGTCGAGTGGCGCTGACGGCACCCTTTTCATATAATTACTATATTATGAAAATTAGATTGACGCTTTCGCCCGGAATCCCGTATTCCTCCATACACGACGCATCGAGAGCCGCAGAAAACCGCGGCTCCGCACTCTCAACACACCAAACCTGACACAATGAACGTTATGAAACTAAGCAACCTGAAGCGCTGGGCCGGTCCTCTCACCGGAGTTCTCTCACTGATGGCCGTCGCGTCGAGTCACGCTGCGCTCATCGCGCCAGGCGGCGGCCCAGTGGCTCTCCCCGGCACCGCAAATTTCGGCGGCACGAAAGTGGGCGACAAGACCGTCGGTTTTGCCGAACCAAGCAATATCTTCAAGGGCACCCTTCGCACGGTGGTCGTTCAGAACGGGGCCGGCCTCCTCGACTACTACTTTCAGCTCAGCAATACCACCGCTGCGGGACCCAATCTGGACATTTTCCGTCTCGCGGTCACGGGCTTCAACACCTATGGGACCGGAGCGGGTGATCAACTGGATGTGAATTGGGTCACCAACGGCTTGAGCGGCATTTCCGGTATTTCTTCCTTTGTGACAGGCACCGAAGATCTCTTGAGTGGCGACCGACTCCCGACCATCGCATCCAACCAAGTCGGCTTCGACTTCTCGCCGTTCCCTGGATTCGGCGATCCAAACAACGTGGACCCGGGCGAGACTTCGACCTTCATGGTCATCCGCACCAATTCCCGATTCTTCCAGAACGTGAACAACGAAGTCGTCTCTGGTTTTGGCACTGCCTTCGCCAGCGGATTTGCACCGGTCGCGGTTCCAGAACCCGCAACCTTGCTCGCCGGCCTCGTCCTCGGCTCTTTTGTCGCCTGCCGCGATCTCGGCCGCAACCGCCGCCGCAGTCCGGCCACGAAGCAAAGCTAAGCGCTTTCCAAGCTCTCCCTACAACACCCCTCGTTCCGCTTCCGGGACGAGGGGTGTTTGCTTTTTTCGCTCTGCCACCCGCTTTCCGGAGCCCTCCGATGCGATGCCGCGCTGGCTTCCAGCCTTCCGGCTCTAGTCATCTGACCCGGTGACCCAATGTGTCGAATTGCAGACAAATAGATAAATGTCAGAATATCTGATTGACGGTCCTAGCCTCAATTCGCTTGAATCCACAGGTCGGCACGGTCCCGAAAGCATTTCCAATTTGCTCTTTCTCTCCTATCACCTAACCGCTGCCTCCTCCTCGCTCCATGAAACTGATCAAAACCAATAAACTGAGCGTGTTTGCGCTCACGGGATTCATTGCCACTCTTGCTTCGGTTGCCTCCCACGCGGCCCTCGTCGCACCCTTGACACCCGAAAGCTCTGGAATCGCCCTCGGAGCATCCGTGGTGAACTTTCCTGGAACTGTGGTCGCGAACCAGACCTTGTCGTTTTCCGACACCCTCTCGACCCCCACTCCGGCCTATACCGGCACCCTTCGATCTACCGTGGTGCGGAACACGACGAACGGCAATCTCGACTTCTACTACCAACTCGCGAACACGACCACTAACACCGCGAGTGTGGATCCCGAGATCTTCCGCCTCACCATCACAAATTTTCATCCAAGTGCGGCGACTAGCGGCGGGTCCTTCGAAATCTTCAACGTTTCCAATGGTCTCACGGGGATCACCGGTGCTGGCTCCTTCGTCAATGGCACCAATGACGCCGACACTGCAGACCGGGACCCTGGGATTCCCGCGCCGAGCATCGGTGGTGTGGGTTTCGATTGGGGCACCTTCCTCGATCAACCGGCGAGCAATCTCCAGCCCGGCCAGACCTCGAACTTTCTCGTAGTGCGCACCAATCAGAAAGATTTTCGCACCAGCCAGGCACAAGTATTCGGAGCTGGTGCCGCGACCGTCGGCACCTTCGTTCCTGTGCCTGAACCAACTACTGCGCTGATGGGCCTCGCGCTCGCCTCCTTCGCCGGCTGCACAGAGTTCGGCCGCGGACGCCGCCGCAAGGCGCAGGCGGCCCAGTCCTGAGTCCGAAAGACTGCTGCTCGACAGCGACACTTCTCAAATCCCCTCGTTCCGCTCTGGGACGAGGGGATTTGCTTTTCCGCTCCACGCCGCTGGCGCTGCCATGGGACTGGGGCAGAAGATGGGCAGCTCGCCCCAGGGCCGCATTCGGTTACGGGACTAGGAAGTCGCGACGACTCCTCAGGAGCGCCATCGTTGCACCCAGGGCCATAGGCCGCTATCCTCCGCCCCTCCTATGTCCGACGAACGCAAGACCCTCGACCAACGCCACCAGATGACCGACCTGGAGCGCCTGCGCCACAGCGCTGCGCATGTGCTGGCCACGGCCATCCTCCGCATCTGGCCCGAGGCGCAATTCGCCGCAGGGCCGCCGGTCGAGAATGGCTTCTACTACGACGTCGATCTCCCGCACCGCATCTCGCCCGAGGATTTCCCAAAGATCGAGGCGCAGATGAAAAAGGAGATCAAAGCGAACCACACCTTCGAGAAGACCGTCGTCTCCCGCGCGGAAGCCATCGCGCTGGCGGAAAGCGGACGCCTCGGCGGACTCAGTGAGCGGCCGGGCAATGCGAGTCAGTTCAAGATCGGCAACCTCGCCGACATCCCCGAAGGCGAAGACATCTCACTCTTCCAGAACGGCGACTTCCTCGATCTCTGCGCCGGCCCGCACGTGATGCGCACGGGGAATATCGGCGCCTTCAAGCTCACGCACGTCGCCAGCGCCTACTACAAGGGCGACGAAAAGAACCCGCAGCTCCAGCGCATCTACGGCACGGCGTTCAAGAACAAGACCGAGATGGAGGCCTACTTCACGATGCTGGAGGAGGCGAAGAAGCGCGATCACCGCAAGCTCGGCAAAGAGCTGGAGTTATTCTGCTTCGACGACGACGTCGGTCCCGGCCTCCCGCTCTGGCTCCCGCGTGGCACGGTGTTGATCGAGGAGTTGGAGAAGCTGGCGAAGGAGACGGAGTTCGCCGCGGGTTACGATCGAGTGAGGACGCCGCACTTAGCGCGGGAGAACATGTATCTCACGAGCGGGCATTTGCCTTACTACGCGGAGTCGATGTTCCCGCCGATGGAGATGAAGCTAGATGAGGCGGAGCAACGTAATCTCTTCGAGCTCGAGGATGAATTGAAAGAGTACAAGGAGGCACTGGAGGAGACCTACTCGAAAGAGCTGCGATATCATGATGCCGGTGTATTGACCGATGAAGTGCGGCACTTAGTTGAGTCCGACCGCAAGCGATACTCTGAAATCGTAGAGAAGCGCGAACGCCTAGAGAAGCTGATCGCGGAGGCCCGCTCAAAGAATCGCTACTACCTCAAAGCCATGAACTGCCCGCATCACCACAAGCTCTTCGGAGCGGTGCCGCGGAGTTATCGCGACCTTCCCCTGCGCCTCGCTGAATACGGCACCTGCTATCGCTACGAGCAGAGCGGCGAACTCTTCGGCCTGATGCGCGTGCGCGCGATGCAGATGAATGACGCCCACATTTACTGCACCGAGGAACAGTTCGCCGCCGAGTTCAACGCCGTGAACCAGATGTATCTGAAGTATTTCAGC
>JANPIS010000405.1:0-10190 GCA_031425095.1 Chthoniobacteraceae bacterium | reverse complement strand
CAGGTTCTTCACGTTCTTCTCCAGCGGAATCGGCTCCAACCGGAACATTCGTCTGCCCTCGAGCGGCTGCACTCCGTTCTCGGCCGTCACCACCGTTGCTGAATCAGCCCCCCACTGTTCGACACCCTTCGGCACACCTCGCACCAGTTTCGTTTCCGTATTCTCCAGCCCCGGATCATAAACCACCAGCGGCACCTTTTTCACAACACCCACCCGCTGCGCCACAAACCCAAACACCACCGAAGCGCTGAACAGCCCGATCGCCAACCCCGCCGCCGCTGCGGTGAGTGGACGCCAGGTGACCCAGATGCTTCGGCGCGAGTGCGACGGGGCTGGGGTCACCGCGGGGAGTGGCTCTGCTTTCGCCACTGCGCTTAACGCCACGTCGAGATTCATATAGCTCACGTAGGCTTGGCGAAAATCCGTGTCTTCGCGCAGACTTGCTTCGAGTTGTGCGAGTTCCTCCTTGGAGGCCTCGCCATCGCGGCAGCGGCGGATGATTTCAAAGCGTGGATCGGTCGTGTTCATGTCAGTTCTCCCGAGGCGAGCACCCGCCGCGTGCAGTCCATGAGCGTGAGGCGGATGCGGTGCAGGGTTTTGTAGAGGGCCATCGCGGTGCGGCCCAGTTTGGTGGCGAGGCGATCGATCTTCACGCCGGGTGCATACGCTGTCTGCACGAGATGACGCTGATCCTCGGGGAGCTTTTGCAGGCAGGTGTCGAGTGCACGGCGCTCTGCTTCGAGCGTGCCTGATTGATCCAAAACCGTCTGCGCAAGTATTTCAAAAACTTCGTCACCAAACGTGTGTCGGTCCCGTGCGCGGTCCCGTCTGAATGCCAGTGCCTCCATGCGAGCCACGCCAAAGGCCCAGCGACAAAAGGCCTGGCTGTCCATACCCGCGTCATACTTCCGCCAAAGCACCACGGCCACCTCCTGCATCACCTCCCGCTCCTCGTCATGCGTAAATAACAATGACCGCACGAACACGCGCAAGGACTCCTCGTGCTTCATAAAGAGCCGGAGAAAATGGTCATGCTGCTCGCGATCGGAGTCCGTCATTCAGGAAGGATGCTCCACGAATCGGATCACTTTGCCGGATTACTTTCGGTCCGGATGCGAAATTTTCGGGTTGTCGGTTCTGGCACCGCGCAGAGTTGGAGGAAACAGAGGATCGATTCGGATGGCGTTTCGCTGCGTCCTCCCTGTCTTGGCGGTTTCATTGAGTGATTGGAGGCTAATTGACCACACGTTCGAGGCGCTTCCCTTTCAAATCGAAAGGCTCAATGACATACTCGCCTCATCTACAGTGACCTTCCGCGAGCGCCATCCGTTGGTCGGAGTGTTTCTGCGTCAGCGCAATTGACCGCCGGGCTACTGCGCGAGACGCCCCTAGTCGGCGGGAGCGTTCCCGTCAGCGCGGCGCAGACGAAGCTGCTGGCCGCGATGGCCGAACTCCGCGAGAAAAAGAAGAAAGTGCGACGGACTGATGGCGCCTGCATGACCTCCGCCGCCTGCGAGAATGCCTCTCGGACCTGCATGGCGCTGACCAGCACAGCCGCAGACTTTGCCGTGGAGGGAATGCGGAAGCTGAATTTGTAACACTGCTCGCCGAGCAGCCGCCCGCATCACTGAAGCCAGTTCGTCTTCACGCGGGACGGAACGTGCACGGACGGCGCGGAGAACTTTGGCTTCCGTGTCGAAGCCCGGTAAACACTTGGGCACTCCATGTCCGACCTCCCGCTCTTCGCTCGCTCGCGCACCCACGCCCACCGAATCGCCATTCGCACGCCGGCGAGTGCGCACACCTACCGCGACTTGCTCGACCGCTCCGCCACGCTCGCGGCCGCGCTGCTCGGGGAAGTGGACGACTTGAAAGAAGCACGAGTCGCCCTGCTGGTGCCGGCCGGGCCTGAGTATGTCGCGGCGCAGTGGGCGATCTGGCGCGCGGGCGGGATGAAGGTGCCGATCTGCCTCTCGGCGACCGAGCCGGAGTGGGAGTATGCGTTGACTGATTCGGGTGCGAGCGTCGTGATCGCGGACGCTGCGATGGGCAGGAAGATTGCCCCGCTGTGCGCGCGACTCGGCGTGCGCTTACTCGATGTCTCTGCGACCGCAACCGCGAGGACTCTGCCCAATGTCACGCCCGAACGCCGCGCGATGATCCTCTACACCAGCGGCACGACGAGCAAACCGAAGGGCGTCGTGACGACCCACGCAAACATCCAGGCGCAGATCGAGAGTCTCGTCGCAGCCTGGGAGTGGCGCGCGGCGGATCGCATCCCGCTTTTCCTCCCGATGCATCACATCCACGGGATCATCAATGTCACGTGCTGCGCGCTTTGGTCCGGAGCCACGATTGAGCCGTTCCCGCGTTTCGATTTGCCCGCGGTCCTTGAGCGCGTCCGCGCGGATGCTTACACGCTCTTCATGGCCGTGCCGACGATCTATGTGAAACTCATCCAGGCGCTGGAAGCCGCATCACCCGAGGATCGCGCGGCGATCGTCGCTGGCTTCGCGCGGATGCGGCTCATGGTCTCCGGCTCCGCGGCGCTGCCCGCGAGCGTGCATCAACAGTGGACGGTATTGACCGGACAAAAACTTCTGGAGCGCTATGGCATGACTGAACTCGGCATGGCCATCTCGAATCCGTATCACGGCGAACGCCGCCCCGGTGCTGTGGGCCAGCCGTTGCCCGGCGTGGAAGTGCGTCTGAAGGCCGAGTCCGGCGAAATCATTTCTGCCGAGGATGAACCCGGCGAGATCCAGGTGCGCGGCCCCGGTGTCTTCCGCTCCTATTGGAAGCGCCCGGAGGCCAGCGCGGAGTCGTTCGACGACGGCTGGTTCCGCACCGGCGACATGGCCGTGCGGGAGTCCGGTTACTACCGCATCATGGGTCGCCTCAGCGTCGATATCATTAAGAGCGGCGGCTATAAACTCTCCGCGCTCGAGATCGAAGCCGTGCTGCTCGAGCATCCGGATATTCTCGAATGTGCCATCATCGGGTTGCCCGACGACACTTGGGGCGAGGCTGTCAGCGCTGCCGCGGTATTAAGAGCAGGCACGTCGCTCGATCTTGCCACCCTCCGCGCATGGTGCCGCGAGCGGCTCTCCGTTTACAAGATCCCGCAGCGCCTGCTCGTCGTGCGCGAACTTCCGCGCAACGCGATGGGCAAAGTTACCAAGCCCGTGGTGCGGACGTTATTTTGACCGGCGAGTTCAGTGACCCGCGGCCGTCGCCGTGATCGCGTCGCGCAGTTCGATTAGCAGCCTCGCCACTTCCACGCGGGGATCGTAGTCCTTCCGACCCATCGCCAGCGTTTCGACCGGTAAGTAGCCGCGATAGCCGGACTGGCGGATGATGGCGGCCAGCTTTTTCATGTCGGTGCGCGGGGTTTTCATGCTGCTGCCGAGTGTCTCTTTGATCTGCCAGTTCACGGCATAGGGAGCGATGAGCGCGATGTCGGCGTAAGGATCCGCGGTGAGGTATTTGCCGGTGTCCACGAGCGCGCCGCACCATTCGTGATCCACGCGCCGGAGCAGGCTCAAATGCTCTTCTCCTGTGTTGAGAAAGTCGCCGTGATTTTGCACGGCGACGATCACGCCGAACTTTTCCCCGTGCTCGGCACACTCCCGCAACGCCTCAGCCATCCAGCCTTCGGCGTCCTCGCGCTTTGCATTATCGGCAGCAGCCTGCCAGTCCTTGAATTTTCCCTGCGGCCCCGCAAAGACCCGCACCACCGGCGCGCCGAGTCGCGCGGCCACTTCGATCCATTCCTTGGTGACTTGAACGCCCTCCGCGCGCACCGCCTTGTCAGCGATGACGAAATCGTTGCGCACACCCGTGCCGCTGATGTCGAGCCCGAGGTCGTGCGTGTGTTTTTTGATGCGGGCGAGGTAACGGTCTTCCGGAGCTTTTGGGTACCCGGCAAAGAAGTAACCCGTGAGATCGACCGCAGCACAATCATGCTCCGCCGCGAAGTCGCACACGCCGAACAAATCCATGCCGGTGCCCGCGTCCTTCGCGTTCGCGTTGAGCAGTTCGAGGAAGGAATACGCATTGAGCGCAGGCTTCAGCGAAGCTGGCCCGACGCGCTTGACAGGCGCGACCGCCGCACAGGCTTTGGAGAATGGCAGCGCCGCTGCGAGGGGCAGCATGGCCGCGTGTCGGAGGAACGAACGGCGAGTCGAAGATGCATTCATCGGGACCCACTCTGCGTCGCTGCGCGCCTTTCGCGATAGGATTTCCATCGCATCGAACGGCGTTGCGGGGCGGGTCATGTTCACGAAATGCGCGCGTCGTCCCGGTCATGCGCAAATTTCCCTGTGTTTTGCACATGAGGCCGCCTACATGTTCATGCGCTGCACATGTCCGACGCCCGCAAACCCTTCAACGACCTCCCGCTGCTCCCGCCCAAGGCGCGACTCGAAACGGAACCCGTGCTGAAGGCCGTGATCCGCGCCAGCCGGAGTCTCGCGGAGCTGAAAGGGCGGACGCGCACCGTGCCCAATGCGGCAATCCTGCTGAACACGATCGCCCTCCAGGAAGCCCGCGCGAGCAGCGAGATCGAGAATATCTTTACCACCAGCGACGAACTCTATCGCGGGATGAGCACCGATGCCGCCGATCTCCCGCCGCACGCCAAGGAGGTGCTGCACTACAACGAAGCCCTCTGGCACGGCGCGCAGGCCTTGCAGAAAAATCGCGCCCTTACCGCCGACCTCGCGATCGAGATCGTGAATACGATCAAAGCCGACCGGCCCGGCATCCGCACGGAGTCCACCGCGCAACTCCTCAACCGCGCCACCGGCGAAGTCGTCTATACACCGCCGCAGGGCGAGAAGCGGATCCGCGCCCTGCTCGCGAATCTCGAGCATTTCATCAATACCGCCGAGGACGGTCTCGACCCGCTCGTGAAGCTCGCGGTGCTGCACTACCAGTTCGAGGCGATCCACCCCTTCCCCGACGGCAACGGCCGCACCGGGCGCATCCTGCTTATCCTATTCCTGCTCCATCAGCGTCTGCTCGAGCAGCCGATCCTTTTCCTCAGCCGCTACATCATCGCGCACAAGAGCCTCTACTATCAGCACCTCCGCGACGTGACGGAGAAGGGCGCCTGGGAGCCGTGGATCCTCTACGTCCTGCGGGCCGTCGAGAGCACCGCCGAGACCACCGTGCTGAAGATCGAAGCCATCAATGAACTCATGCTGGCGATGATCGAAGAAGGCCGCCTGAAGCTGCCCAAGCGCACCTTTTCCAAAGAGCTCATCGAGCAACTTTTCGTGCGGCCGTATTGCAAAATCCGCCACCTCGAAGAAGCCGGCCTCGGCAACCGCGTCTCCGTCTCGCGCTACCTCCACGACCTCGCCGACAGCGGCCTGGTGAACAAAACGCGCGCGGGAAAAGAGATCCTCTTTGTGAATGAGCGGCTGGTGAAATTACTCGCGAACTGAGGCCCCCTGCACGATTTCCAAATCTTCTCTATGACGTCCGAATCCCCCTCGGGGCGCGATGTAATGTGCTCACCGGATACTTTCTCACGCCTCCACTTCACTCATGCCTACCGCCGAACCGCGCCTCGATCTCACCATTCGCGTCGGCCTTGAGTTCGTCTATCGAGCGACGGAGCCCACGCCGATCACGCTTTTGATTCGGCCGCGGCTCGATTCCAGCCAGCACATCGCGAAGGAGCTGCTCACCTTCGAACCGCAGATGCCGATGGAGGAGCGCGAAGACATCCATGGCAATCTCGTGCAGCGCTTCGTCCTGCCGAGGGGCGAGATGCGCGTCCGCCACGATGCGTTCATCGCGGTGCCGTCCGTGCCGGAAAATACGGGCGCGATCGATGCGCCGACGCCGGTCGCCGAACTGCCCTTCTCCCTGCTGCGCTACACGCTCCCGAGCCGCTACTGCGATTCGGACAAGCTCCGCGACTTCGCCTTCGAAAAATTTGGCCAGGTGCCGCACGGGCTCCAGCGCGTCCGGGCCATCTGCGACTGGGTCCATCGGAATATCGAGTATCGCTGGTGCTCCGGGAGCCCCACCACCGCGGCGAGCGACATCATCGCTCAAGGTTACGGCGTCTGCCGCGACTTCGCCCACGCGGCTATCGCGCTCTGTCGCACCTTCAATATTCCGGCCCGCTACGTCACCGGCCACGTCCCCGATGTCGGGTGTCTCGATTCCGGTGCGCCGATGGATTTCCACGCCTACTTCCAAGTGTACATCGGCGGCCATTGGCTGAATTTCGACGCGCGCTTCAATGTTCCGCGCATCGGCCGCATCCGCATTTCCAGCGGGCTCGACGCCGTCGATGGCGCTTTCTCGACGCTTTACGGCGCGGCGGATCTAACGTGGTTCAATGTCTGGAACTATCAGGTAGACCCCGCGGAAGTGGACCTTGGCGATCCCATCGATCTCAGCAAACGTCTCTGCAACAGCACGACGTTGCGCTTTCCGCCGCGACGCTGAGTCGGAGGAAGGAAAACCTCTGCGTCTGGGATTGTCGGGTTAAGCTCCCGGCAACTCACCCATGGCCAAATCCACCGTCGTCACCGAGCCAGCCGAATTGCTGGAGTTTCTCTTCGTCACCTGGCCGGACGAAAAGAAAAAGCAGATCCGCACGTGGCTGAAGTATCAGGCGGTGTCGGTGAATGAGCGCCCCGTGACGCAGTTCGATCATCCATTGAAGCCTGGGGACGTGGTCGCGATCCGGTCCGATCGTTCGGCGGTGCCGAAGGCGAAGCTGCCTTCCGGCATGAAGATCTACTTTGAGGACGCGGCCATCCTCGTCATCGAGAAGCCGGAGAATCTGCTGAGCACGGCGAGCGAGGGGGAGCAGGAGAAGACCGCGTATTTTCAACTCACCGAATATCTGCGCACGAACAAGCCGCGCAGCTCGGAAAAAGCCTGGGTCGTCCATCGCCTGGATCGCGAGACTTCCGGGCTCATGGTCTTTGGCAAGACCTCCGAAGCGAAGACCGCGCTGCAAGCGGGCTGGGAGAACGTGACGAAGATCTACGAGGCGGTCGCAGAGGGGAATCTGCCCGCCGATCAGGGCACCTTCACCTCACACCTCGACGAGAGCAGCCCCTTCAAAGTCTATAGCGCGCGACCCAGCGAACGGACGCGGGAGGCGATCACGCACTATCGCGTGCTGCAGCGGAGCAAGGGCCGCACGCTCGTGGAGCTGACGCTGGGGACGGGGCGGCGCCACCAGATCCGTGTGCACCTCGCCGACGTCGGCTGCCCGATCGTCGGCGATGAAAAATACGGCGCAAAGACTGATCCGGTGCGGCGCCTGGGGCTGCATGCGCGCACGTTGCGGTTCACGCATCCGGTGACGCAGAAGGAGCTCACCTTTGAGTCTCCACTGCCCCGCGAATTGTGCCGGCTCATGTAAGCAACCAGAAACTTACTCGAGCCGGCACAGGGTTCGCCTGATGCATGCGGCTCCACAGGGCCGCGGGCAGAGTGGTTTAGAATTTGATCACCGCCGAGAAGGTCCAGCGGTGGCCGAAGACGTCGGCGTCGTCATTGATTGCACGCTCGTAGGCGCCGCGGACGGCGAAGTTGCGGCACGCGCGGAACTCTCCGCCGACGGCGCCGGTGATGGTGTTTTCGTTTTTGTTGCCGCCGAGGTTCAGGGCGTCGGCTGCCGAGAAGGGCGTGACGACATCACCCTCGTCCATGACGTAATAGCCATTCACTTCGACGAAGGGGCTGAACCATTGGCAAGCCTGGTAGTCGGCGTGGAGGTGCCAGCTCAGATGGTTCGAGTCGCCGAAGCCGTCGTCGCCGTTGTCGGTCGCGAGGAAGTAATTGACCGTCGCGCCGAGGTGGAGCGGGCCGAAGCCCTTGTTGATCGACCACCAGAAGCGGATCTCGTCGTCGTCGTTCAGCACTTCATCATCGCCCGAGGCGAATTCGTAGCCGATGCCGATCGCCGAGTGGAGCTGGAGCGCGTCGTTTTGCAGAAAGGCAAACTTCAGACCGGCGCCGATGTCATTGAAGCCCTCGTCATTGTACCCCTTCGTTTCGATCTGCATGTAGCCGTCCTTGTAGGCGACGAACTGCAGCCGGTCGGTGATCCGCAGGCGAAGCTGCAGCGCGTAGATGAGCGCGCGGCCACCGCCGAAGATTTCGCCCGGGAAATGGTGATAGGCGAAGATGGGGCGGATGTCGTTGCCGATAAAGGAGTCCTCGTGCCAGTAGGGGCCGGTGACGGGATGTACGACGATGTCTTCGCGCTCGATCGGGGCGACGACTTTCTTGTCCGAAGCCGCGGTCGTATCTCCGGCCCAGACAGAGGGCACGGCGAAGAGCAGCGGGAGGAGGATGCGGGTGCAGAGGGATGGTTGGGTTTTCATGCAGCTCCCGTTTATGGCCCGGCCCGCCGCATGGCTCGCCGCACCTTGGCGAAGGCCATCCCGATTTTGGTCGGAGCGCTCCCGTCGCTGCGTTTTTGGGAAACGGGCGTGCCCGGTTGCCAAATGAGGCGGCATTCGCCTTACTGCGCGGCCCGCGCGCCGTGCTCGCCTCCTTTCTCACCACGATCTTCTTTTCGCTGTCCGTGATCTTCGCGGCGCGCACCGCGCGGATCCTCGGCGGACCGGCGGCGAATCTCGGCCGCATCGTCGTCGCCACAGCGTTGCTGGCGATCTGGGCGCATGGCTGGGGTGGGGGAGTCGAGGGGCCGGGCCGGGCCTGGTTTTTTCTTAGCGGCGTCATCGGCTTCGGCCTCGGCGACATGGCGCTCTTCGGAGCGCTGCCACGCATCGGGCCCCGTCTGGCGATCCTGCTCACGCAATGCCTCGCGACCCCGGTGGCGGCCTTTGTGGAATGGGCGTGGCTCGGCACGAAGCTCGGCCCTGCGGATTACCTCTGCGCAGCAGTGATCCTCGCCGGAGTCGCGCTCGCGCTCGCTCCGGATCGCGGGCTCGACGTGGAGAAACGCGTTTTCTGGATCGGCGTGCTCTTCGGCGTGGGTTCGGCGCTCGGCCAGGCGCTTGGCGCCGTCATTTCTCGGAAGGCGTATGCCGTCGGCCACCTCGCGGGCTTCTCCGTGGATGGCGGGACTGCGGCTTATCAGCGGATCCTCGGGGGACTGCTTATGACCCTCGTCGCGTTCGCGGCGCTGCGCTCGATGCGGAGCGCGGAGCCGGTGGCAGCGGGAGCTTGGCGAAAAGCGTGGCCGCTGGTGCTGGGCAATGCGCTCGCGGGTCCGGCGATCGGCGTCGGCTGTTACCAATGGGCGCTCGCGACAACTCCGAGCGGCACGGTGCTCCCGATCGTTGCCACTTCACCGCTCGTCACGCTGGTGCTTTCCTTTTTCATCGAAGGTCTCCGGCCCTCCCGTCGCGCGGTGATCGGTGGCCTGCTCGCGGTCGCCGGAGCGGTCGGTCTCGCCATTGCACGAGCGAGTTGAGGGGCCCGCAAAAATGGTCGAAAAAACTTTTGAACGCACATCGCCAGCGCGGCGTCAGTAGGACCCGCGAGAACCAATCCGCCCACCATCCCCAACCTTTCCTTCCATGAAGAACACGATCGTTAAATTTCTCGCGGTGGCGGTAGTCGTTGCGCTCGGCGCGATCAGTGCCCAGGCCGGGGAAGACTGGAGTCAGAACTACAAGGATTCGCTCGCCAAGGCGAAGGCGGAGAAGAAGCTCCTCCTCGCGGAGTTCACGGGCTCGGACTGGTGCCCGCCGTGCAAGAAGCAGGCAGCCGAGGTTTTCTCTCAGCAGGAATTCAAGGACTACGCCGCCAAGAAGCTCGTCCTCGTGATGCTGGACTTCCCGCAGGGCAAGAAGATCTCCGACGAGATCAAAGCGCAGAATAACGAGCTCAAGACGAAGTTTGCAGTCACGGGTTTTCCGACGGTCATCGTCTTGGACGGCGACGGCAAGGAACTCGGCCGCTGGGTGGGCTACGGCGGCGGCGGGCCTGCTGGCCTGATCTCCAAGATCGACGCGCTGAGGAAGTAGCGCCGCAATCCTTTCATCGATTGGTTGGGTGGGCGGCTCGGAGCAATCCGGGCCGCCCATTTTTTTGCCCGGACGTCAGTAGCTCTTCGCCCACAGCACCCGGCGGGCGCTCGGATTTCCCGAAAACGGACACGTCCCGGGCTCTGCCGAAAGGTTGTTCGGGATGCAGCGGATGGTGACCTTGAGGTCGGTCTTGATCTTCTCCTCCAC
>JANPIS010000404.1:0-2230 GCA_031425095.1 Chthoniobacteraceae bacterium | reverse complement strand
GCCTTCGCGAACTTCTGCTTGTTCGCCGTCTGCGTGAGGTCGATGCCCATCTTCAGCTCCGGCATGTGGCGCGTGATGAAGGCGTTCTTTTTCCGCACACTCGGGATGTCGGTGAACTTCGCGGTGACTTCGTCGAGGTCGATGTTCAGCGAGCCGATGATGTGAAGCAGCGAATCCATGTGGATCGACTCCTCGGCGATGTGCCGCAGCGACGCGTGCTTCAGCTCGGCGGCGGTCAGGTTGTCTTCGATCACGTGCAGCACGGAGTCGCCGACGATGCCTTCCGCGGCGGAGAAATAACCGACGCCCATCTCGATGATCCAACGCTCCTTGGGTGAAAGGGCACCCGTGTTCCACTGCTGCGAGTCGCGCGTCATGTCGATCACGTCGGGCTCCCAGTGGTTTGCCTTCATCTGCTTATAGATGCGGTAAGCGTCGTGATACTTGAGCGGCAGGATGTTCAGCTCCGCGCTGCGCTGGCCATTGATCACACGTTTGCCGGCGAGCCGCGCGCGCGCCTTGCCCTTGTCGAGGCGGAAGGTTTTCGCGCCCATCTGATAGACGACGAAATCGCCCTCCTCGCGGGCGGCGATTTGGCCGGCGGAAAACGAGAGCGCATCGTCCGGGATGGACGCGGCTGGGGATTCAAGGAGATCGGTGCTCATGGTGACAGTATGAAGGGTCGGATATGGGCGTGCGCCATCACGCATTTGGATTTTTTTTGGAGACTCAAGGCGGCAAAAAAGCCGCCGGACATTTGCCTCTGGCACGATGAGGAAAACCGGAGGCTCCGCTCGCGGCTGCCGGAGTCGGCAGGCCACGCGCAAAAGACGATCCGCATTCCCATCCCTGTCGTTGGCGCGACAGGCGCCGCGACCACACGGTCGCGGACTTTGGATGAGGGCAAAAAAGCAGGTCTTCTGGCTCCGAGGTCGTTCTACTGACCCGGCCTTCCTGCGACTGGCGCAGTGGCACTGGTGGGCTTTCGTCGCTCGATACAGCGGCGCTACCGCTCGGGATTCACACCCGATTCCCTATTCTTCCCCAGCCGTAGCCGGGGACACTTTTTCGCTTAACACCACAATATATTGTGGCTGTCTGAAAGAACTGTCCTGCATATAGCGTTTCCACGGGAGAGCGGTCAACGGCAATTTTGGCGCAAGGCGACGAAATTTCGCGCCCGCAGCAGCGCCGCATTGCCGCCACCGACGCCAGCGCCGATTCTCTCTTTCCGATGAGCTTTCGCACCGCCGATTACGACTTCACGCTGCCGCCCGAACTGATCGCCCAGCACCCGCTGCCGGGGCGGGCCGACTCGCGGATGATGGTGCTCCACCCGGCGGAGGGTCGGATCGAGCACCGGATGTTTCGCGAATTCCCGTCGTTTGTCGGCGGGGAGGATCTGGTGGTGCTGAATGACACGCGCGTGGTGCCGGCGCGGGTTTTTTCCGACGACGGGCGCATCGAACTGCTCTTCCTCGAAGCGGTGCGGGAGAACACGTGGAAGTGCCTCGTGAAACCAGGCCGGAAGATGCGCGAGGGCGCGCTGGTGCATGTGCAGGATGTGCCCGGAGTCGTGGTGGAAATCTGCCCAGAAGGCGAACGCATCATCGAGTTCCGCGGAGCGGTCGATCTGGATCGCGCGGGGCAACTTCCGCTGCCCCCCTACATGGAGCGTCCCCCGGAGGCGGCTGACGCGGAACGGTATCAGACAGTCTTCGCTCGCGAACGCGGCGCGGTCGCGGCGCCGACCGCAGGACTGCACTTCACGCCGGAGATCCTCGCTCAGGTGCCACACGCATTCCTCACTCTGCACGTGGGGGTCGGAACTTTTCGCCCGGTGCAGGTCGAGGATCTGCGCGAGCACCGCATGCATCGCGAACGCTTCCATGTCTCGGCGGAGACCGCGGAGGCGATCAACCGCGCGCGGCGGATCTTCGCTGTCGGCACGACGAGTTCGCGCGTTTTGGAATCGTGCGGCCTCCCCATCACGGCGCAAACGGGTGCGACCGACATCTTCATCTGCCCGCCCTACGAGTTCCGCGCCGTGGATGCCCTGCTGACGAACTTCCACCTCCCGCAATCGACACTGCTGATGCTCGTGAGCGCGCTGGCCGGCCGCGAATTCACCCTCCGCGCCTACGCCGAAGCGATCGCCGAACGCTACCGCTTCTACAGCTACGGCGATTGCATGCTGATCCTGTAGCGGCGCTCCGCCCTCGACACCTTC
>JANPIS010000403.1:0-6481 GCA_031425095.1 Chthoniobacteraceae bacterium | reverse complement strand
CACCATGACCATCGTCTGATCGAGCATGCCGCGGCGATCAAGGTCGCGGATGAGCGTGGCGTAGGCCTGATCGAAGTTCGGGAGCGTGCGATCCATGGCGCGAGCGATCCCGGAATGCATGTCCCAGCCGCCATAGGTCAGAGAGACGAAGCGGACGCCGGATTCGACGAGACGGCGAGCCATGAGCATGCGCTGGCCGGCTTCGTTCTTGCCGTATTCGGTGCGGATGGCTTCGGGCTCTGCGGCGAGATTGAAGGCTTCGCGAGCCGAGGCCGAGGAGACGAGCGAGTAGGCCGCTTGGTAGAAGCTGTCCATCGCCGTGAGCGCGTCGCTCTTCTCCAGTGTCCGGAAATGCTCGTCCACCGTGCCGAGGATGTCGCGGCGACGGTCGAAACGCTCACTGGTGATCCCGTCGCGCATGTTCAGGTCGCGCACTTTGAACCCACTCTGCGCCGGATCACTGCCAAGGCTGAAGGGTCCGTAGCTCGTCGAAAGATAGCCCGTGGCAGCGAACTCGTTTGGCACATTCGGGATGCAGACGTAGGGCGGCAGGTTGTTGCGCGAGCCGAGCTCGTGCGAGACGACCGAGCCGATCGACGGATACTGGATCGCCGGGCTCGGGCGGTAGCCGGTGAACATATTGTGCGTGCCGCGCTCGTGCGCCGCTTCGCCGTGGGTCATGGAGCGCACGACCGTGATCTTGTCCGCGATCTTCGCCGTGTTCTGCATGTACTGGGAAAACTTCACGCCGGGAATCTTCGTATCCACGGTCCCGAGCGGTCCGCGGTATTCGATCGGCGCAAAGGGCTTTGGATCCCAGGTCTCCTGATGAGCGCACCCACCCGGCAGGTAGATGTGAATGAGCGACTGGGCTTTCGCCTCGAGCTTGGAGCCCGCGGCGACCTGCTCAGCGCGCAGCTTGAAAAAATCGCCCAGCGTGAGGCCGAGCCCGCCGACGAGGCCGGCAAAGACGAACTCACGGCGGGAGGTGCGGCGGAAATGCGCCGGATCTTCGAGCCAGGTGACGGGTTTGATTTCTTCACTCATACGGATTGGATTTTGGGCTGGGATTTGGATCTGGGAGTTTTTCTCCCGAAGCATGGCATGCGCCGCGTCTTGCATCAGACCCGTGGTCCTCGGAGAAGGCTTTCACCTTTCCGACGACCGCGAGGCTGGATGCTTCGCAGCTGGTCGAGAGACCACCCGGCTCCCGCCTTCTTAGCAGAAATTCTTTGTCCAGAATGAGTGCCCTTTCGCTGTCACTCTCCTCGCGAGGCGGGCCGAACCTCAGCAGGAAACGACTGGCTCGGCGGATGAGGTCGTCACAGCCACGGTCTCGCCCCGTTGTTCGGGCTCTGCACCCGCGAGCTGCGCATAGCGCACGGGCTCGTGGTCCGCGACCTGGAGTTCGCCGCAGTCTTCAGTGGGAAATTCCGGGCCGAGCAGGGCCGCAACGCTTTCCCCGAGGAGGATGTTCGGCCCGTGCTTGGTCCTCTCCTGCAAGCGCCAGGCGATGTTTACGGCGTCGCCGATGACCGTGAATTCCATCCGGTGCGGCGAGCCGATGTTGCCGACGACGACGTCGCCGGAATTCAGCCCGATGCCGATGCGGAAAGGCGGGCGGTCTTGCAGAGCCCAGCGTCTGTTCAGGAGCGCGAGTTCTTCGCTCATCGCGATCGCGCACCGCACGGCGTTCGTGGCGTCTTCCACCGGGCCGTTGCTCCGGGTATTACCCCACACGGCCATGACCGCGTCGCCGATGAATTTGTCCAGCGTCCCGCCATAGCGGAAGACGCACTCGACCATCACCTCGAAGTATTCATTGAGCTGCGCGACGAGGGTGCGGGAGTCCATCGTCGCCGCGGCGCGGGTGAAGCCGCGGATGTCGGAAAAAAGGATGGTCACGCGGCGCAGATCACCGCCGAGCGCGCGGGTATATTGGTCCGGGCTGTCGATCAGTTCTTCCACGACATTGCGCGAGACGTAGCGCTCGAGGGTGCGGCGGACCTGCGTTTTTTCCCGGCGCTCGAGGACGATGTCGAGGGCGAGGCCGCCGATGCCGTTGAGGTTGAAAGCGAGGAGCGGCCCGAAGCACGGGATGAAAACGTTTGCGTCATTGTAGAGCGCCAGCGCAATGCCGCCCCAGCCAGCGGTGCCAACGAGCAGGACGGCGAAGCGGACCAGCGGGCGTCGCAGCCAGCGACGCGCGAGTCCCGCAGCGGCGGCGGCGGCAAAGACGAGCAGCGCCTGCGCAGGGTGCGCGACCTCCGCGATGAAGGCGCCGTGCAGCGCGGCGTTGATTGCATTCAGATGCACTTCCGCGCCGGGCATCAGGTGGAAAGGCGTGCGGTGCTCGTCGAGCTGCCAGTTTCCGGTGGCGCCGATGACCACGATCTTGTCGCGGAAAAATTCGCCGCGGGCGTAGTTCCCCGCCCAGAAGCGCGGGACGAAAATCTCGAAAATCGAGCGCGGGCGGAAGGTGCCGGGCGGGCCGGCGAAGCGCATCCGGTGCGGGTCGCGATCGGCAGGGGCGAGCGCGGCCAGGCCGGCGCGTTCGAGCGTGCGCGTGGCCAGGGAGTGTTCCTCGTCGCCGGTCCAGACGCCATGTTCGATCGCCCAGCGATAGTGGGCGCGGCGGATCACGAAGTCGTGATCGGTGCGGAAGTTGTCGTAGCCGATGCGCGGGTCGCGGGGCGAGGTCTCGGGGATGAGGGTCGAGGAGGGCGCGGTGAAAGAGGGCGGCGCTTCCTCCGGCTCCAAGCTGGTGTCGTAGCTGAGATTCGCGGCGACGACGACGCGGTCGCGATGACGTTCCAGCGCGGCGCGGAAGGCGGCGTCTTCGGGCTTGGCTGTGGGAAAGGTGAAGTCGAAGGCCACGGCGCGCGCGCCGGCCTGCACCAGGCGGTCGAGGACGAGCCCGTGGACTTCCCGCGACCACGGCCATTCCGTGGCCATGAGCGTGAGCGCGCGGCGCTCTTCCGCCGAGGCTCCCTCGAGATCCGGTTCGAGATCCCCGGAGCGATGGAGATTCGCCGAGAGCGAGTCCACCGTGAGGAAGACCAGCCGCGGATCGACCGGCGCCCTGCGTCCATGCTGGGCAAGGCCGTCCTGGAGGGCGAGGTCGATGCGATCGAAGGGAATGAACCCGGCGAATTGCAGCCACGCCACGAGGAGCGTGAGCAGCCCGAAGAGCACGAAATGGGAAGTGGCTCCGGCGCGGGGCATCGGGGGTCGGGGAAGCGGGAAATGTGCCGGTGTCTCGGAGCGTGTCCCGCCAGGTGGCTCACCCTCTGCTCTCTCGCCTTTGACATGCCTCGCCCTCTCGTCTTCTGCGCTTTCGCGGTGCTGGCTCTTCGCGCTTCCGCGCAGGGGCCGGCCGCGAACGTGCAGATCGATCAGGCGCGCCAGTTTTCACGCCCGCTGACGCCGGCGGGTCCGGGGGTGGCGGCGACGCCGGATTTCGCGCCGCCAGAATCGGAAGGGACTCCCGACGATGCCTTCGGCGCGCAGGTCATCTTCAAACGCGAAGAGCGCCCGAAACCCTTCACCGCCTTTGCGGAGGCCTCGGCATTTTTCACGAATAACGTGGCCCTCGCGAAACGCGGACTGCTCGACGACAAGTTCCTCGTCATCGCCGCGGGTGGGACTTACACGCGGCCGCTCGGGCACGACCTCCGCGTGGAACTGGGCGTGCGCGCCGCTCTGTACAGATACGCGGAATATCGCGAGCTCGACTTCCAGAGCGTGGATGCCTCTGGCGGGGTCGTGTGGTCGCCGCCGGTGCTGCGCGGGGCGGAAGTCTCGCTGCGTTATCTCTTCAACCATCTCTCGACGGCAGAGGAGCAGGACGAGATCTACAAGAGCCACGCGGCGCTGCTCGGCATCCAGAAGGTGATCCCTTTCTCCCGCGCCCATGCGGCCTACTTCGGCTTCAGTGCCCAGTGGACCTGGGCCGAGCCGCAGGAGCCAGGGCGCGATGAGTATGTGGCCTTTGCCGGCTATCACCTGCAGGTCACCGAGCACCTCGGGGCCGATCTCGGCTATCGCTACGGGCACTTCGTCTATCGGCAGGACGACGGCCGGCGCGACGATAACCACTCCATCTCCCTGTCGCTCCGGTATGCGCCGGTCGAGTGGGCTTCCATTTCTGCGAGTTCGTTTCTCGGATTCAATCGATCGAACCGGTCGGCGTTCGACTACGACGTGCTGAATGCGGGAGTCGGGCTGCAGTTTTCGCTGCGTTTCTGAAGGCGGAGGCGGAAAATTACCGCTCGGAGTAGAATCACCATAACGACGGCACTGGAGGTGCTTAAATTCCGCTGCACCCAATCTCAGCGATGAAAAACACCTCACTCCTTGTCGGCGCGATCCTCCTCGGCAGCATCGGCACGCTCCTCGCCGGCCCGCTCCAAGAGGCGAAGATCAATCAGATCGTCAACGACGTGAAGGTGGTCGATCCGCAGAAGGGCGCCCGGACGGCGGCGCTGCAGGACACCGTGCGCGACCAGATCGCCGTGCGCACGGGCATCCAGTCGCGGGCGGAGCTGCTCTTCCAGGACGCCACGCTCACCCGCCTCGGTGCGGAGACCTTCTTCAGCTTCAAGGCCGGCACCCGCGACCTCTCCCTGGAGCGCGGCACGATGCTCCTCCAGGTGCCGAAAAATCGCGGTGGCGCCCGCATCCGCACGGCGTCGGTGACGGCGTCGATCACCGGCACCACGATCATGATTGAGAACGAGCCCGGCAAGCATCTGAAGGTGCTCGTCCTTGAGGGCAGCTTGCGGCTTTCCGTGAATGGCCGCTTCGGCGAGTCGATCAAGCTCACGCCCGGCAAGATGATCATCATGGAGGCGAACGCGAAGACCCTGCCGAACCCGGTCGATGTCGATATCCGCAAGATCGTAAAGACCTCAGCGCTGGTGGATGCGCAGCTCTTCAAAGGCAAGTCGCGCGCAAACGTGGCGCAGCTCCCGAGCATGCCGCTCATCGACGAGGAGATCGCGCGCCAGGCGACTCGGATCGCGTCGAAGGGTCTCGTCCCGACCAACCTCGTCATCGCCGGCAAAGGCACCAGCGTCATCGCGGCTTCCGATGAGGAGATGGCCGATCTCGAGAAGCGCGCTCGCAGCAGCGGTAGCGGTGAGCCAGTGCCCCTCCTCATGGCTCAGGCCACCGCACAACGCCGGTCGCGGGCCGCCGCGACGAATGATCCGCTCGAGTCGGGCGGCGACGCATCCGCGAACGCCGTCTGGTCCGACGAGTCCACGGCCAGCGATGCCCGGAGCGCCTTCCCAGGCACCGTGAGTGGTGGCATGACGTCCGCGCGGAGCGCAGCACCAGCAGGCGCCGCCTCGGCGCAGGATGTCGCCAACTTGGTGAATACCATCGCTTCCGGCGGTAGCCCGCAAGCGTCCTCGTCCGGTTCTGGATCGGGGTCTGGCTCTGGCACAGGCACAGGCTCGTCTGGGAGCAGCGTCATCCAGTCGATCGTCAACAGTGGTGGCAGCGGGACCGCTGCGACTACGCCAACTACGCCAACTACGCCGCCGACTCCAACTCCGCCGGTCACTGTCACGTCGCCATCGGATCTTGTGGTCAGCAACTTCACCACCGTCACGGGTGCCCTCACCGCGGCCGGCAGGATCATGCCTGGCGGAGGCGTCGTGACGGGCAGCCTTCCCTACACGATCTCCGCGGCCTCCATCGCCGCAGGCGCAGGCCTGAGCTTTCCTGGCGCGGACGGAACTGCGACCACGAATCCGCACGCGGGAGGTTATCTCACCTATCTTTACGCACCGGCGATCGACTTCTCCCCGACTGGCATCAACGGTGCAAACATGATGGGGGGCGCCGCGGTGACCGGAGCTGGCGGCAACGGAGGCAGCCTCTGGATCGGCTCAATTTTGAAAGCGATCCCAGGCAACGTCGATTTTGATGCGCCGATCAATGCCTCCTCTGGCGCGAACGGCGCGGGCACGCCGACTGGCGGCAATGGCGGCAGCGTCAGCGCAATCTCGGCCGCGAGGATCAAGGTCACGAGTTCGATCAAAGTCTCTGACTCCGCGGCGGGTGCGGCCAGCGCGCGTGGTGGCAGCATTTATCTCGAAAGCAAAAAGACCAGCGGCACAGCCATCGAGATTACGAACAGTGGCCAGCTCCTTTCGCTGCTCGATGCGGCCGCGCCGGGCCCGGGAGGCATGATCAAGATTACCTCAACCGGTGGCAAAATCGCCGTGAACGGTGGCCGGGTGCAGGCCGACCGCGGCACCGTGGAGTTCAAGAACTCGGGATCGAGTGGGCAAATCGAAGTGCGCAATGCCGACATCCGCGGCGACACCGTGAAGGTCGGCGCGATCGGTGCGAATGGACAGTTGATCATCGGCGGCGGGACCATCAACGCCGACACCACGCTCAAACTCTACGGCGGCACGACCAACGGCCAGGTGCGCTTTGCCGACAATGTCACGCTCGGTGGCGCAGG
>JANPIS010000402.1:0-17708 GCA_031425095.1 Chthoniobacteraceae bacterium | reverse complement strand
GGCCTCGACGGGCTGACCAAGGATGCGCGAGGTCGAGCGCACGGCTTGGCCCGGGCAACTGCGAGTCGCCCACACACGGGGGTCCCGAGTTCTCAGACTCGCCGACTGCCGACGTGAATTTCTGTCGCCTTGAGACTTGGTGTTCTCCCTTGCTGTCAGACCCGCCGTTGTATCGCAGCACCCTGAACACGTGCGCCACCTGGAATTTCGGACCCCGGCGCACGTAGTTCCGCGACCCCTGCCAGGTGTAGCGCGTGCCCGTGCTGCCGTAGCTCCGCGAGCTTCTCCTGCGCGCGGGCGACGGCCTGCTCTTTCGTCGCTCCGAAGATCCGCACCCGGCGCCCGACTTCTCTTTTCCCGAGGACTACGGCCCATTGTGATTCTCCGCGGACGGTGAGCTTTCGTGCCTTCATAGGTGCCGACGTTGGCATTTTGTTGGCACGTTTTCAACCACATTTCGCAATATGGGGCAACGGGGCGCAACGCATCGCAACACCCGAGAACTGCCGGCAAATCAAGTGCTGGAGCCGATTCCAACGTTTTACGAGGCGTGCACCCGGCGGGGGTCGAACCCACAACCTTTGGCTTCGGAGGCCAACGCTCTATCCAGTTGAGCTACGGGTGCGTTTGCGCAGCCGGGAATCGGTAGTCGGGCCGCGGAGCAAAGGCAAGTGGAAGGTGGACGTTTGCTGTCGCTCAGCGGGAGAGCTTCGGCTCGACGGCCCGCCAAATGCGACTTTCGAGGGTCTCGATCGACTCGGTGGCGTCGAGGAGCTGGATGCGGCCGGGCTCGCGTTTCGCCAGCTCGACGTAGCCGCGGCGCACAGCTTCGTAGAACTCCGCGGGCTGGTTTTCCATGCGGTCGGGCGTGGCGGTGGGGTCCTGGCGACGGTGCAGTCGGGCGCGGGCCTCGGCGGGCTCGAGATCGAGGAGGAAGGTGAGATCGGGAAGGCATGCTCCGACGGCGAAGCGATTGATCACGGCCACTTCGGCGGGGTCGATGCGACGGGCGACGCCTTGATAGACGGTGGTGGAATCGAGGAAGCGGTCGGCGAGCACGATGGCGCCGCGAGCGAGCGCTGGCTGGATGAGTTCGCGGACGAGTTGGGCGCGGCTGGCGGCGAAGAGCAACAGCTCGGTCTCGGCGGCCATGCCGTAGCCGGCCTTGGAAAACTGGAGCAGGTGGCGGAGCTGTTCGCCGATCTCGGTACCGCCTGGCTCGCGGGTCACGACGACTTCCCGTCCGAGGCTGCGGATGCGTGCGGCGAGGCGCTGGATCTGGGTGGATTTGCCGCAGCCTTCGCCGCCTTCAAAGGTCAGGAACACGAAAGGAAGTTGAGGGTTGAAAGTGGAGTGTCGAGAGCCGCTCGGGAGCGAAACGGGTGCGCCGATCAGTGCTGGAGCGATGTTTCTCAGCGGGTGGCGGAGAAACGAAGGTGGAGCTTCGGGACGCGGAGCTCAACACTCAACCCTCAGCTCTCATCGAAACCGTTCAGCGAGCGTCCACCCGAGGGCCACCGGCCGGATTCGGCGAGGGTGCGGAGACTGGTGCCGGAGGAGGCGCGAAAACCGGAGGTTTCGGCAAAGTCGGCACGGTTGCCGGAGCAGGCGAGCCAGCCTGAGCCACCCGGGTCCGTTGATGGCGCTCGTTTTGGACCCAGTGATTGTTTTCGCCGTAGCGGCGCCATGGCCCCGGTGGCACTTCCCGCCAATCAACGAAGCGCCAGTCGGTGACGTCGGTGCCCGCGATACCGAGGAAGTCGCGCACCGACGGCGAGACATCGAGGCCAGCACCTTTGTTCAGGTTTGGTTTGGGACGCTCGGGACCGAAGACGTATTGCCAGTGATCGGTGCGGAAGGGACCGCAATCGGCCCACTGGGCGTAGCATTCCTTGCCGAAGCGGTTCTTCACGCAGATCCACCGGTCTTCGAGTACGGTTTTGCCGTCGTCGCGGAAGGCTTCGCGGAACCATGGGATGACCTTGCTGGCCTCGGGCTTGTGGCGACCGCCGGAGACATCGTTGTAGGGCAGGGCGAAGTAGAAGGGATTGAGCCGGGGGACAAAATTTGCCGGGCGATAGTCGGCCGTGTGCGGATCCAGCTTGCGGGCGCGGGGGTCGGGATTGTCGTAGCCGCCGAAGGTGTTCACCCAACCGACGTCCCAAGAGCTGGAGTAGTTGTGGACGGGATTGTTCTGCGCCGCGGATTCGCCGACCCAGAAGATGGTCGTGACGATGTTCCGCTTCCACGGGTACTTCTCCGAGGTGGAAAGGGGGCTGGCCGTCGTGGGCATGAGCACGCGAGGCTCGAGCTTCAGCAGGGCGCTTTCCCGGAGCGTGCGGGCATACTTTTCAAAGTCGGCGCTGCTCTGGTAGGGCGGAGCTGCCGGCACGAGGGACGGAGCAAAAAGGGACAGGACGAGGCCGACGATCAGCGGAGGTACTTTCATGGTCTCGGTTGGGGCAGGGCTATAAGGGACTTGGGAAAGTGCCGCAAGGGCTTTTTCTGCCGCAGCATGGAGACAAAGCAGCACGGGTGCCACTGGAAGAAGCTGGCCGATTTATGGCCTAAGTCTCTGACGGAAAGGGATTCGCATCCGATTCAGGTCGAGCGCGTTTCAAGGACTTCCGCCCGGCTCCAGGGCCGGTGTTCGGGGCTGCCGAAGTGGGCGCTACGCCTTCCGCAGGACCGTATTTTGCCGGTAGGATTCGTCTGAGTCCAGATAGTCGAGTGTGTAGTGCAGCCCACGACTTTCCCGCCGCTGGAGGGCGCTGGCGACGATCACGGAGGCGACGGTGCAGAGGTTGCGCAGTTCGAGGAGGTCGGTCGTGACCTTGAAGTTCCAGTAAAACTCCCGCACTTCCTCCTCCAGATGCCGCAACCGGGCGGCGGCGCGCTGGAGGCGTTTGTTCGTCCGGACGATGCCGACGTAGTCCCACATCAGCCGGCGGATTTCGTCCCAGTTGTGGTAGATGACCACGAGTTCATCCAGGTCGTGGGCTTCGCCGCTGACCCATGCAGGGAGTTCGGTGACGCCGCTCGTCGCCGCCGCGGCAGGTGCGCTGGTGATCGACTCGATGCAACGGTGGGCGAGGACCACGGCTTCCAGCAGGCTGTTGCTGGCCAGCCGATTCGCGCCATGCAGCCCGGTGCAGCCGACCTCGCCGATCGCGTGGAGGCCGGGGAGCGTGGAAGCGCCGTTCTCGTCGGTGAGCACGCCACCGCACTGGTAATGCGCCGCTGGCACGACCGGGATCGGATCGCGGGTCATGTCGATGCCGTGCTGGAGGCACATCTGGTGAATGCCGGGGAAGCGGTCGCGGATGACGTCGGCGGGCTTATGGGAGATGTCGAGGAAGACGCAGCGCGCACCGGTGCGCTTCATTTCGGCGTCGATCGCGCGGGCGACGATATCGCGTGGGGCGAGCTCGCGGCGCTTGTCGTAGCGTTCCATGAAGGTGCGGCCCTGGGCGTCGATGAGCCGTGCACCTTCACCGCGCACCGCCTCGGAGATGAGGAGACCGCGCGCCTCGGGGTGGTAGAGGCACGTGGGGTGAAACTGGATGAACTCCATGTTCGCCACGGACGCGCCGGCTCGCCACGCCATGGCCACGCCGTCGCCCGTCGCGATCGCTGGGTTCGTGGTGTACAGGTACACCTTTCCACAGCCTCCGGTGGCGAGGATCACGCGGTCGGTGCGCAATGCGAGGACGGCGCCGGCCGCTTCGTTCAGCACGTAAACGCCCACGCAACGGTCTTCGCCCGGCAGCCCGAGCTTGGCGCGGGTGATCAGATCGACGGCGATGTGATTCTCCAGGACGTCGATCTCCGGGTGCGCGGCGACCGCGGCGAGCAGGGCGCGCTCGATCTCGCGCCCGGTCATGTCCTTCGCGTGCAAAATGCGCCGCTTCGAGTGGCCGCCTTCCTTGGCGAGTTCCGGCTGGTGGGAGCCGTCCGCGCGCTCGTCGAAATGCACGCCGATCCCGATGAGCTCCTGAATCCGCGCGGGACCATCGGTCACGATGCGCCGGACCACGCCCTCGTCGCAGAGGCCGGCGCCGGCTTCGAGCGTGTCGCGGATGTGCAGCTCGAAGGTGTCTTCCGCACTCGTCACACAGGCGATGCCGCCCTGCGCGTAGTTGGTGTTCGATTCGGAGCGGTTGCGCTTGGTGATGATCGCTACGCGGCCGTGCGCGGCGGCTTTCAGCGCAAAGCTCAGCCCGGCGATCCCGCTGCCGATGACGACGAAATCGTAACGCCTCATTTCAGCACGAGGTTGTCGATGAGCCGGGTTTTTCCAAAGAAGACGGCGAGCGCCATGACGGTATTTCGTTCCGCCGTGCGCACCGGGCGCAATGTGTCGGCGTCGGCGATCTCCGCGTAATCGATGCGGGCGAGGGGAGCGGTGGCGATCGTCGCGACGAGCTTCTGCCGGAGCCGATCCGCGCTCTTTTCTCCGGCGCGATGCGCGGCCTGCGCCGCCAGCAAGGCGCGACGCAGCACCGGAGCCTGCGCCCGCTCTTCCGCGGAGAGGTAGCGATTGCGCGAGCTGAGCGCGAGGCCATCCGGCTCGCGTACGGTCGCGACCGGCACGATCCGCACGGGCAGATTCAGATCGCGGACCATACGACGAATCACCGCGCATTGCTGGTAGTCCTTCAGCCCAAAGACCGCCATCTCCGGCGCGACGATCTGGAAGAGCTTCAGCACGACCGTGCACACGCCGCGGAAATGCCCTGGCCGCGAAGCGCCGCAGAGCGGCGCACTCACCGCGCTCTCCTCCACAAAGGTGGAGTAGCCCTGCGCGTACATCGCGTCCGCGGTCGGATGAAAGATCACGTCCACGCCATGCGCTGCGCACAATTTCCGATCTGCCGCGAACGGGCGCGGATACCGCGCGAGATCTTCCTTCGGGCCAAACTGCGTCGGGTTCACGAAGATGCTCACGACCACTGTGCCGTTCTTTCCGGCGAGCTTCCGTGCATGATCGATGAGGGCAGTGTGCCCGGCGTGCAGAGCTCCCATGGTCGGCACGAGCACGACAGGCCCCGGAGCCCGGCGGCAGTGACCCATCGCGGCTGGGATGGAGCGGAGAACTTTCAAAAGGGAAGGCGTGCTTACCGGGACGCCGCCGCCAAGGCAAGCGCGGCCACGGCGGGCTGGCGCGGGCCGAATACTGGACGCTGCACGTTGACGGCTCGACGCGATGCGCTAGCCTCGCCACCCCGAAATGTCCTCGCTCAACAAAAAGTTCCCGCGCCTCATGCCGGGGCCGATTCGCAAAGGGATGAAGGTGACCGACCTCATCGACACCGCGTTCAAGGCCTACAACGGCGGCCGCCTCGCCGAGGCCTGCCGGCTCTTCTCCGAGAAGATGATCGCCGGGGATGGCACCGTCGGCATGTCCCTCACCGGCGCGCTCACGCCCGCGGGGCTCGGCAAGTCCGCGATCATTCCGCTGATGAAGGCTGGGTTCGTGGATTGGATCATTTCTACGGGAGCGAATCTCTATCACGACCTTCACTACGGCCTGGGCATGGCGCTCTATGCCGGCTCGCCTTTCCTGGATGACGTGGAGCTTCGGCGTGAAGGCGTGATCCGGATCTACGATGTGCTCTTCGATTACGATGTGCTGCTCGATACCGATGCCTTCGTGCGGCAGGCGATTCAGGGGCCGGAGTTCCAACGCTCGATGGGCACCGATGAATTCCACTACCTGCTCGGGCGTTACGTGAATGAGCGGGAAAAAAAACTGGGGCTGCGTGAGACCAGCGTGCTGAGCGCTGCGTATCGCTATGGCGTGCCTATTTTCACCAGCTCTCCGGGAGACAGCTCCATCGGGATGAATGTCGCGGCCATGTCGTTGCGGGATGCGCGGCTGTGCATGGATGTGAACCGCGATGTGAACCAGACCGCCGCGATCGTCTATGGCGCGAAATCGAGCGGTGCGACTTCGAGTGTGTTCATCCTCGGTGGCGGCTCGCCGAAGAACTTCATGCTCCAGACCGAGCCGCAGATCCAGGAAGTCATGGGCATCGAAGAGCGTGGCCACGATTACTTCCTGCAATGCACCGACGCGCGACCGGACACCGGCGGCCTGAGCGGCGCGACGCCCGGCGAAGCGGTGAGCTGGGGCAAGATCGATCCGGAGAATCTGCCCGACTGCGTCGTCTGCTACGCAGATTCCACGATCACGCTGCCGATCATCACTGCGTATGCGCTGAGCAAGGCGAAGCCCCGCAAGCTCAAGCGGCTCTACGCCCGCCGCGACGCGCTCTACGCGAAGCTGCGCGAGCAGTATTTCAAACACGGGCGGGTCGAGAAAATCGAACACCGGACCGACATCTCCAAGCCGAAGCGTGGACGCTCGGGCCGGTCCGTGACAGGCACCAAACGCAATGGGTCGTAAAGCAGACGCACGCGCACTCCTCTTCGAGCGCATCCGCAACTCTCCACCGAAGTTCGTTCACGTGGTCGGCGTGCCCTACGCCGTGGAAGTCGAGCAGACCGAAGACCCGCTCCGCAACGACCACGTTTGGATCACGATTGAAGCGCCGCCGTTCGGTCGCCTGCGCTGCGCGATCAATACACTCTCGCGGTTCAATCGCGACGCGGGCTTCGATTCGCGCGTGCGCGTGGCCATCATGACTTCCACATGGACGGAGCGTCCGCCGACGAATCTCGAGGAAGTGAACGGCCTCGACTACGCCGTGATCGATATCCAACTCGGGCTGAAGTACGAAGCTTACGAACATCAGCCTTTATCCGAACTGATCGTCGCCCGGGCGAAGACCGCGATCCGCGCGGAAGTATGGGGCGAGCTTTATGCCGGCGACACGCTCGGCGTGCATCAGATCCACTGCCGGCGGGCAAGCTGCGCGGTGAAGAGCGATGTGAAGTCGCGGGATGGCGCGCTGAAGCTCTACTACGCGCAGGACAACGCCGCGGAGATGTTCTTCTTCAAGTTCTGCGGCCAGCCGTGAGCCCCGCGGAGAGTGGTCCACGGCGGTGTTGAGGCGTGTGGCGAATGGCAGTCGCAGCCGCCGGTGTTGTCGGCGCGTAAACTACTGGCTACTCACTCAACTTCCCCATGCGCATCCTCCGCCATACCGACGCTGATTTCGCTCGCTCACTCGCTGCGCTCAAGCGCAACGCCGAGCCTCACCCGCAGGTTTTGGAGACCGTCCGGGAAGTGATCGCCGCCATTCGGGCAGAGGGCGATGCGGCGCTGCTAAGATTCACGGAGCGCTTCGGAGGACCAAAACTGAAGCCTCGCGAACTGCGCGTGACCGCAATGCCGAATGTCGAGCCCGCGACCCGCGCGGCGATCCGCGAGGCGCACGCCAACGTGTTCGCCTTTGCGAAGAAGAGCCTCCGCAAAAGCTGGACGATGAAGAACGCGCAGGGCGGGCTCGTCGGGGAGCGCTTCGATCCTTTCCAACGTGTCGGCATCTACGTGCCCGGCGGGACGGCGCCGCTGGTCTCCACCGCGATCATGACCTGCACCCTCGCGCAGGCCGCGGGCTGCCCGGAGATCGTCGTGACGACGCCGTCGGATCGCGATGGGAAGGTCAACGATGCGCTGCTGCACGCGCTGCGCGTCGCGGGTGCGACCGAGGTCTATCGCATCGGCGGCGCACAGGCGATCGCGGCGCTGGCTTACGGGACGGCGAGCATTCGTCCGGTGCAGAAGATCTTCGGCCCGGGAAACGCGTATGTCGTCGAAGCGAAGCGTCAGGTCTTCGGTCAGGTCGCGATCGATCTGCTGCCGGGGCCGAGCGAGATCCTCGTGCTCGCCGACGCCAGCGCGAACGCCGCGTGGATCGCCGCGGACCTGCTCGCACAGGCCGAGCACGGGAAGAATAGCGCGATCCTTTTCGTGACGAACTCCGCCGCGCTGCTCAAGCGCGTCGAACAGGAGATCGCGCGCCAGCTTGCCACGCTCAGCCGGCAGGATCACCTCGCGCCGGTGCTGGAAAAAGACGCGGCGCTGATCCTCGTCAAGTCGCTCAAGGACGCCGTCGCGATTGCGAATGATTTTGCGCCCGAGCATCTTTCCCTCGTCACGAAGGATGATGCGAAGATCGCGGCGGAGATCCGCACGTCGGGTGCGATCTTCGTCGGCGGCTACAGTCCAGTGGCGGCGGGCGACTTCGTCGCGGGACCGAGCCACACGCTGCCGACGGGCGGCGCGGGCAAATCCTTTCCAGGGCTGACGGCCGACATGTTTCAGCGGCGCACCAGCGTGGTGAAGCTGGATGCGAAGTCCCTCAGGAAATCCGTGAAGACGATCGCGAAGTTCGGCGAAGTCGAGGGCCTCGACGCCCACGCCCGCAGCGCGACGATTCGTTTCGACTAAGCAGCCGCTTTGCGATTTCAGGAGCGGAAGATGAAATAGACCGCCCCGAGCAGGCACAATCCGGCCCACAGGAAGTCGAGCTTTAGCGGCTGACCCATGTAGAGCACGGCGAACGGGACAAAGACCGCGAGCGTGATCACCTCCTGCGCGATCTTGAGCTGCGGCAGGGAGAGCACGGTGTAGCCGATCCGATTCGCCGGGACCTGGAGCAGATATTCAAAGAGCGCGATGCCCCAACTCACCAGCGCCGCCACGTACCAAGCGCGATGCCCGAGCGTCTTGAGATGCCCATACCAGGCAAAGCTCATGAAGAGATTGGAGAAAGTGAGCAGGGAGATCGTGGCTGCGATGGCGCTGGAACTAGGCATGGCCTATCGTATGCCTTTCGCCCGCCAGCGTGCCAGCCAGCCGAGCTGTCGGAAGCCCAAGGGGACGAGAAGAGGGTGCAATTCCTTCGCCGGCACGAAGTTTCACCTTGCCCAACCGCCTGCCGTAGCTTAGCTCCCCCGCGGCAGCAGGGTGCTCCAAGGGCTTCGATGCGCTTGATTCATCCCTCAGCCCGTGGCCGACCCGAGTGGAATCTTCTCCCTCCTGCTCAAAGTTCGGCCGCCTTGTCCTGGCGTGGCAGCGGCTCTGGCCCGCGCGCTGGACGGCTGTGAGGGACGCACCAGCCTTACGGCGCCACCTGCTGCACCCGGCGAAGTTTTCCGAAGGCGAATCCCATGGGATCTCGCAGGACGATCTGTGCACCGACCGTGCGCTTCGCCAGCAACGCAAACATCCATACCTCGATAACAAATTAATATGAACTCACAGGAATCCAGGGGTGCGGGCCGCCGCCGTGGCGGACGCCGCCCCAATCGTCGGGACCGCTCCGACGCCCCCCGCGCCCAAGCGCAGCCGCCGAAGCCAAAGTCGCTCTGGCAGAAAATCGTCGGCTTCTTCAAGCCCGCTCCTCGCTCGACCAGCGGCTCGAAACCGGCTTCGGACATCAGCCGCTCGACCCGGAGCAATGGCGCCGAACGCCCGGCCCGCGAGGTCCGCAAGCCGGAGGCCGTCGAAGTCACTTCGACGAAGCTCTATATCGGCAACCTCAGCTACGATGCTTCGGAGAGCGATCTCTCCGACCTCTTCAACGGCGTAGGCGCCGTGATCAGCGCGGAGATCGTGAGCCACAAGGACACGCATCGATCCAAGGGCTTCGGCTTTGTGACCATGACGACGATCGACGAAGCGAAGCGCGCGGTGACGGAACTCCACGACAAGGAGTTCATGGGCCGCAAGCTCGTGGTCAGCGGCGCAAAGACGCCCGCGTAAGCGGAGCATCGATCGCATTGAACTTCAGAGGCCCGCCGGAGACGGCGGGCCTCTTTGCTTTTCACGACGCCACCCGAATCGGAGGACTCGCGGTCCGCGGTTCCATGAGGGATGTTTCCCGTTTCATGCCCCCGCGCTTCCTCGTCATCGCTGGCCCCACTGCCGTCGGAAAGTCCGAGCTCGCGGTGGCAGTGGCTGAGCGCTGCGGCGGAGAGATCGTGGGCGCGGATGCCTTTCAGGTGTATGCGGGGCTGGAGCTCCTGACCGCCAAACCATCCGCGGAACTCCGCGCCCGAGTACCGCATCACATGCTCGGGACCGTCCCGCTCATGCAGCCTTTCGATGTCGCCCAGTATGCTGTCGGGGCACAGCGGGCGATGGCGGGAATCCGGGAGCGCGGCCGTTTGCCGATCGTCTGTGGCGGCACCGGGCTCTACGTGCGAGCGCTCACGCACGGCCTCGCCGATCTTCCGCCCGCGGACGAAACGCTGCGGGCCGAATTGACGCGAAAGCCGTTGGACGAACTGCAGCGCCGCCTCGCGGAACTGGACCCGCATGGCGCAAAGGAGATCGATCTGAAAAACCCACGGAGGGTGGTGCGGGCGCTCGAGGTTTGCCTGCTCACGGGGCGCCCCTTCTCCAGCTTCCGGGAGCAGTGGGAGGTCTTGCCGGAGGGAGTGCGCGGCGTCGTGCTGACGCGGGATCGCGAGGAATTGTACGCGCGAATCGATGAGCGGACGGCGGCGATGTTCTCCGCAGGAGTGGAGGAGGAAGTGCGGACCGTCGGGCACGTGGGACCGACGGCGAGCCAGACGCTCGGATTGCGCGAGATCCGCGCGCTACAGTCAGGGGAAATGGATCGCGCGACCTGCATCGCCGCCATCCAGCAGGCGACCCGCAGATACGCCAAGCGTCAACTCACGTGGTTCCGACGGGAGGCAACGCTCGAGAAGATCTGTCTCACCGGCGCGAGTGTCGCCGCGGTCGTGGAGAAAATCGCCGCGATGGCGAGCAGCCCAGACTAGGCCTTCGAAGTCTCGCCCAATTGTTTTCGCGCCATCGCGCCGAGATACGGGACTTCCCATTCGGTGCTTGAGAGGGCCTTCACAATGGTGATCACCCACACGACGAGCCAGGCGAGCGAGAAGAGGAGATTCACGACGACAAAGCCGAGGGCGACCAGCCAGCCGATGATCGGCACCTGGCGGAAGATCAGCTCTGCGAGGCCGACCGTGAGCGAGACGGCGAGCAAAAGTCCGCCCAGAAAGACGGACTGCATTGCGTAGAAACGGACGAAAGAATCTTTCTTCTCGAGGATCAGGAAGAGCACGCCGCCGAGGAGCGGAAAGAAAGTCGCGATGGCCGCGGCGACGTTTCGCGGCAATCCGGTCGAGGGCGTGAGCGCGGTCTGGGGCGCAGGATCGGGAACGGACGCGGGGATGGGCGGCGGAGTTTCAGCGTCGGGCATGGCGAACGGTAGGAGTGCCGTCCTCGAAGTCAATCCAGCCACCGGCCAACGAGCCTAGGCTACGTGCCGCAGGGCTTCGATTGGATTCATCGCCGCCGCACGCTGCGCGGGGTAGAGCCCGAAGACGACTCCCACGACCACGGAGATGCCGAAGGCGAGCGGGAGCGACCATGGGACGATGATCGGCGTCATCGTGCGCACGGTGTCCGGCAGCGCCGCCATGGCCTGCGGAAAGACGGCGCCGAGGGTGGACATGGCGAGCAGGAGGATCGGCGTGCAGGCGAGCCCCCCGAGGATCCCGGTGATCCCGCCGGCGATGGAGAGCACGATCGTTTCGACGAGGAATTGGCGGGTGATGTCGTCGCGGCGGGCGCCGATCGCGCGGCGGATGCCGATCTCGCGCGTGCGCTCGGTGACGGTGGCGAGCATGATGTTCATGATGCCGATGCCGCCGACGAGGAGCGAGATGGCGGCGACGAGGCCCATCATCGCGATGAACATGAGCCGCGTATTGCGCGCCTGCGCGAGCAGTTCGAGCGGCACGGTGAGCGTGAAATCCTCCGGGTGATGCGTGCGGTTCAGGCTCTGGCGGATGATCTCCGCAGTGTCGAGGACCTGCGTCTGATCGGCGAGTTCGAGCGTCACCTGCGAGACGATCGGGATGCCGTCCTGCGTCTTGCCGTAGAAGTCGAAGACCAGCGCCCAGAGTGCAGTGATGGGCACGTAAACGTCGTCCGAAAAATCCTGGCTCTCCCGCGCGCCGGGAATCGCGGAGTCCGCCGCGCGCGGCTTCATCACGCCGATGACGCGGAAGTAGTCGCCCGAGATCCGCACGGAACGCCCGACCGGGTCTTCGTAGCCGAAGAGCTGATCGGCCATCTTCGCGGAGAGCACGCAGACCTTCGCCTTTTCCTCCATCTCGGTATCGGTGATGAAATGGCCGCGTGAAACGTCCATGCGGTTCAGCTCCACATAGGCCGGAGTGGAGCCGACGAGCCGGCCGAAGACGTGCTTGCCGCCATAGGAAAACTCCCGCCGGACGACTTCCCGCACGGGCACGGTGCGCACGACCGATGGCACCGTCGCGGCGATGTTTTCATAATCCGTCTGGGTGATTCCGTTGAAGCGATCGCGCTTACTGCTGCCGCCGGTCTGCAGATTCGGGAGGGCCGTGGTGATGATGATGTTCTTCGCGCCGAGCAGGGCGATCTGTTGTTGCGCCTTGGCGCTGATGCCTTCGCCGATCGCGAGCAGCCAGATGACGCTCGCGACGCCGATGAAGATGCCGAGAATCGTGAGCAGCGAGCGCAGCGGGTGCAGGAGCAGGCTCTTCACGCCTTGCTGAAAAGTGCGGATCAGCAGGCGCATCGAGGCGGGCGCGACGATTTCGTCTGTGGGTTCCGTGGGTCGGGCGGACGCTTCGATGGGCCGGTTGCGCGTGTCGGATTGCACCACGCCATCGCGGAGCCGGACGATGCGGCGGGCGTGCGCGGCGACTTCCTCTTCATGGGTGACGAGGACGATCGTCTTGCCGTCGGCATTGAGTCGATCGAGCACGTCGAGCACTTCCTTGGTTGTGACGGTGTCGAGGTTGCCGGTGGGCTCGTCGGCGAGGATGTAGCGCGGGTTGTTGACGAGGCTGCGGGCGATGCCGGCGCGCTGCTGCTGGCCGCCGGAGAGTTCGAAAGGCCGGTGATCCAGCCGCTCACCGAGGCCCACGAGCGTCGCCAGTTCGCGACAGCGCTCGCGGCCTTCGGGCGTCACGGCGCCCTGATAGTAGAGCGGCACCTCGATGTTATCGATGACGTTGAGCTGCGGGATGAGATTGTAGCTCTGGAAGACGAAGCCAATGCGGGAGGCGCGGATCGCGGCCAGCGCGTCGTCGTCCAGCCGGGCGACGTCATTTTCACCGAGGTAAAACTCGCCACTCGTGGGTTTGTCGAGGCAGCCGAGCAGGTTCAGCAGCGTGCTCTTGCCGGAGCCCGACGGTCCCATGATCGCCACGTAGTCGCCCTCGGGCACTTCGAGGTCGATGCCTTTGAGCACGTGCACGGGCTCTGCGCCGAGGAAGTAATCCTTCCGCAAATCGCGAAGCAGAATCGCCGGACGCGAGGTCGGGCGGTCCTGTGCGGGTGGCGGCGTTGAGGCGGTGACGACGGGCATCCTTTTATCGAAAATGAGCGGTGCTCGAGCCACCGATCACCATTCACCACTCACAAAACGCCCGGTCACGGCTTCGCGAGTACCCGCTTTTCGGAACCCGCGGGATTCACTTTCTTCGGCTTCTTCTTTTCCGGCTTGGCGTCCGATTCGGAATCGCGGGATGACTCGCCGGAATCCGCGGAGCGCGCGTTGTTCTTGGCGGCTTTCATGCCGGGGAGTCGTTCGGCTTCGTCCGGTGCGACGGCGACGAGCTTCTTCGGCTTCTCCCTGGCCGGCGGCAGCGCGACGTATTCTTCGTAGTTCTGCGGCGCGAGCACGACCTTCTGGCCGACTTGCAATCCGTCTTCGACGATCACGGAGGTGTCATTGGAAAGGCCGAGGGTGACCTCCTGCGCGGCGATGGTGCCGTCGTCGCTGGCGGCGATGGTAAAGAAACGATCGTCGCGTTCGATCACCGCCTGGAGCGGCACCTGCACGGCGCGGTCGATCTGGTGGATCTGAATTGCAACCTGCGCCGTCATGCCCGCGCGCAGACCTTCCGGCGGGTCATGAATTTCGATCACCGTGCCGTATTCCTTCATCGTCATGTAAACCGAAGCATTCGGCAGCGGGTACTCGCCCACTTCGCGCACCACGCCTTGCAATTCCATCGCTGGAAACGCGTCCACCTTGATCTTCACGAGCATGTCGGACTTCACGCGATCGACGCGGGATTCGTTGATGCGCGCCAGCACCTGCATGCGCTTGGGGTCGGGGAGGCGGACGATGAGCTGCCGCTCGCGCACGAGCTTGCCTTCCGCGATCAGCGGTTCGCCGCTGTTGCTCCCGCGAGCCTCGGTCGCATAAACGACCTGGCCGGAAGTCGGCGCGGTGATCACACAGAGCGCGAGCTGTGCTTCGACCTGCGCGAGTTTTTCGACATCGAGCTTGTGGCTGTTTTCACGCGAAGCGAGACGGGCCTCCGCGGTCTCCAGATCGGAACGAAGCTTGTTGAGCGCCTTCTGTTTGGTGAAGCGGTTGAGCACTTCGAGCTTCGTGCGGGAGCTGTCGAGCTCCTTGCGCGCCTTTTCCACGGCAAAACGATCGGCCTCGAGCTGGACCTCGGTGACGTAACCGCGGGAGGCGAGACGCTCACTGTAGCGGAGATACTCTTCGGCGCGGCGGAGTGTCTCCTTGGCCACGAATTCATCGCTCTGCAAAGCCTGCTCTTCCTGGCGGAAGGTGCCGTTCTCGTATTCCTGCAACGCGAGCTTGGCCGTCTCGACGTCGGACTGGGCCTCGACCATCAGCGCGCGGCTCGTGTTCACGCCGATCTGCTGCTGGACGAGGTCGGCCTGGAGCGCGGAGTCGTCCAGCTTCACGAGGAAGTCGCCCTTCTGGACGTATTTGCCCTCGGGGACGATTTCGATGATCGCCGTGCCGGAGGAGCCGCGCCCTTGCACCTGGCTGCGCACTTCGACGTTGCTCGAGCTCTCAATCTCGCCGCGTTCGATCACTTCCTGGAGGAAGGGTGCTGCCACGGCGACCGCGGTCACGGGCGGCGCGACGTTCTTGCTCCAAGTCTGCCCCTTCGGGGCGCGCCTGCTGATGAACTGGCTGCCGCCGCCCAGGAGGACGAGCGCGGCGATGCCGATCCGGACCGCCTTGCGGCGATGCCAGGGAGTGGGGACTTCGGGGGAATTCACGGTGTCGGAGACACTCGCACGCAATACTTCGGCCATTACTTCGAGGAATACCGCGCTGCGGCGGTTTGCTTGGGGTTTCCTTCGATGCGGGCTTCCCACGTGACGAGACGCTTGCGGATGGCGTCGGTGGTCATCGGGCCGGGATCGATCCATCGCCCGTCGGCAGTCAGGCGCATCGTCCCCATCTCGAAGTCGAGCAACACGCGCAGCACGTCGTAGCCGACCCAGAGGCCGAGGAGGGCATTCTGCGCGTCGAGCAGGTCGGTCAATGCGGAGACGAGATCGCGTGCGGTGGTGGCGCCAAAGGTGGCCTGGGCTCCTGGTTTCGGCGGCTCGTCGAGGCGCAGGCGAGCCAGATCGACCTGTGAAATGGCAGTCTGGACGGCGGAACGGCGGAGTTCAAAATTGAGCTGGCTGAGCTCCACAATCCGCAGGGTATTGCGCAGGCTCTGGCTCACGCGGTCTTCGAACTCGTCGTAGTCGCGGCGGGCCTTCTGGTAATCGATGAGCGTCGCCCGGTATTCGTTGCGCTCGAGGAGGCGCTGGAGCGGGGTGTCGAAGCGCAGGCCGAAGCGCAGATTTCCCGTCCGCCCGTCGAAACGCCCCGAGCGGTTGCCGATCGTGCCCATCTCGCCCTTGGCGGTGAAATCGAGCGTGCTGAGCAGCGCATTCGACGCGACGTCGATTTGCCGCCAGCCATCCACGAGGCGCGCGCGGGCATTCATCCAGTCGAGACGGTGGTCGCGGGCGATTTCGAGCGCCACCTCGGGGGCAATCTGCACGGGTGGCAGCGCGAGCGTCTCGAGGCGCATGGCCGTTTGGTCCAGCGAGAGCGCGAGCAGCAGTCCGGAGAGGCGCGCAGCGAGCTGGCTGAGCTCGGCGCGGCCATCCGCAAGTTCGAGGGTGGGGAGCGCCTTCTCGTGATCCCGCACGGCGGTGAAAGTGTCCGCGACTTCCTGAAAGAGCTGCCCATTGCGACCTTCGAGCTGCGCGAGTTTCACGCCGAGCCGCGCGGGGTCGAAGCGGTGACGCTCGATGCTGAGGTTGTTCAGTTCGGGACGGGCGCCGAGTTCGCGGAGCTGGGCCTGCCGGATCGGAAGATTTTCCTGCGCACGCCCGAGATCGTCGCGGGTCTTGCCAGCGAGCTGCAGGAAGTCGTCCTCGAGCAGGAGCAGAGCGTTCGCCTGGCGCGCGAGGTCTTCGGGCGTCTTGATCTCCTCGGGATCGCGCACGACGGCGAGCACGTCGCTGAGCTCCCGGCTGAGTGCGGTGGCCGAGGGATCGCTGAGCGAGAGTCGCTCAAGCAGCGGATCCTTCACGACGACCGGGAGGCTCGGCGGTAGGCCGAGGTCGATCTTGTAGGTGTCGAGCCGCGTCTGGTAGGCCGCGCGGTTGGAGAGCAAAAGGCTCTGGCTGTTGGCGAGTGACTGCCGGGCTTGATCGACCTGCAGCCGGTTGGCGATCCGGCCGGCGTCGAAGGCGGCTTCGATCTGGTCGAGGCTCTCGCGGAGCCGGGCGATATTCGCTTCGAGATTCCGGATTTGCTGCTGCTCCTCGAGAAGCCCCAGGAGTCCTCCGGCCCGCGGCGCTCCCACGGAGCCCGAGGGACTGCCCGCGATGTTCACGATCCCGTTGCCGCCGGAGCGCGAGGGTCCGCCGCCAGTGGAGCGCCCCGTGGTGACGTTGATGAAGTAGCCGTGCTGAAACTGCTCCATCTGGCGCACGTCGGCCAGCAGAGTGCGTTCGGCTTGAGTGAGCCGTTCGAGCGTCACGGCGCGGCCACCGAGACGCATCAGCGGTTGCACGATGCTGAAGTCGAGCAGCGAGCTCGCCGCGTGCAGGTTCGAGCCGTCGAAATCCCACAGCAGCGTGTTGGCGAGTCGCGCCATGAGGTCGCCGCCGGTGGCCGTGAGCCAGCGCACGCTGCCATCGGTGAGCACGCTGAGCCGGCCTGCAGGATTGTCCTTCGTCTGCTTCAAAGCGCCGACGGCCTTGTAGCCCACTTCATTGGTCTTGTTGCCATCTCCGAGGGCGAACTGCGGGTCGAAATCGAATCGCTCGGCGCTCACGAAGAGGGCGGTGCGATACAGCTCCTCCCGCTCGTCTTGAAAGGTCCGTGAATTCAGCAGTCCCACTTGTACCACGTTGTCGAGATTCAAGAGGACCTGCCCGGAGTCGTCCCGCGGCAGGGCATTCAGCCACTCGTCGGATTCCACCGGCGGTTCGCCCGGGTTACGCCATTTCGCGGCGCCGCGCTTGCCATCCACCTTCTCCATCAAGGCATGCGAGGCCGGGTCATCTTCCGGCATCGGCGGGTGATCGATGGCGTTCGGGTCGAACATCCGCGAATCGGGTCCCGGCACGATGGCGGTGTCCTGCAGCGCCCAGCGTGGATCGGTGGCCTTCTGGGCGATCAGCCGCTGCACCTCGCGATCCGCGCTGCGGCGGTAGAAAGAGCGGGCGCAACCGGCGACCGAAATGAGCACGAGGGCACCGACGGTCGTGCTCAGAACGCGGCGATATGGGGAAGACGGGCGGAAAACGGGCACGGGGTTGGGTGGAGTATTACCTCTGAGGGGCGGGAAGCTTAACCGCGAAGATCGTGCCGAGCGATCCTGTTCGATGGCCTTGGCCGGAGGGCCTCGTGGGTGCCCAAAAAAGCGGCGCCATGAAAATTTTGGAAAGTCTCTTTGCACCCCGGCGCCGCTTTGCTAGC
>JANPIS010000401.1:0-7138 GCA_031425095.1 Chthoniobacteraceae bacterium | reverse complement strand
TGCGCGACGAGACCCTTGGTTTCGATCATTCCGATTGCTTGTCCGGCCATAATGGTAAGTAGGTTTCTAAATTAGGAGATGAAGAGTTTCAGGAGGTCCGGCGAAGGCCGGGCGATGACGTGGGAAGCGACGAGGTTGCCGACGCGTTTGGCGGCTTCCTTGCCAGCTTCCACGGCGGCTTTGACGCTGCCGACATCGCCGCGGACGACGGTGGTGATCAGCGCGCCGCCGATGGGGATGGATTTGATCAGTTGCACGTTCGCGGCTTTGACCATGGCGTCACTGGCTTCCACCAGGCCCACGTAGCCGCGAGTTTCGATTAGTCCGATTGCTTCGCTCATTATGTTTGTTGGTTTTGGGTAGGGTTAGGTTTTGAAAAGTTCGACTTTCGTGGCGCGTTCGAGGTCGCAGGCGTTGGCTTCGTCGGTGTCCATATGCACTTCGAGTTTGAAGCTGGGATCGACGCGCACGATCAGGTCGTCGAAGCGCGTATTGCACGCCGGCGAGGTGACTTTGAGGGTGATGCGGTCGAGATGCTTCACGCCGTAGAATGCAGCGTCGGCGGGCGACATATGGACGTGGCGAGCGGCGCGGATGAGGCCTTCCTTCATCTCCAGCATCCCTTTCGGCCCCATGACGTATCCGCCCGGTGTGCCTTTGATGTCGCCGGACATTTTCACCGGCAAATCCACGCCGAGTTGAATGGCGTCGGTGATGGCGAGTTCGATCTGCGTGAGGTCACGGCAAGGGCCCAGGATTCGCAAGCTCGGGATGACGCGGCGGCGCGGGCCGATCAAGGTCACGGTCTGCTCCGAGGCAAACTGGTCCTTTTGGTAGAGCCACTTGTGGACGGTGAGCTTGGCGCCGGGCCCGAAGAGCACCTCCAGATTTGCCGGCGAGATGTGCATGTGCCGCGCGGAGCTGTTGACGACGAGCGTCGGAGCTGGCGTCGCTGGCGCTGTCTTCCCGAGTTGCTTCAGGAGCGCCGAGCGCACGAGCGCCTCCACGGCGGGACGGGCGGGGGCAGGGATGGCGCTCATGATTCGGGAGGAAGATTTATATGACTGAATGCGATCATATAACTGGGAGCAGGCAGGTCAACAAAAATGTTCATGCTTTACGAACGATGCCGATCATAAGAAATGCACCGGAAGATTTTCATCGGGCGGGAAGGGTGGCATGCGGGGGGCGAGCGAGCCTTTTGCCGCCTTTGCGGGCCGGGCGCTAGGAGAAAAATATTGGCGCTCCGTGACGGGCACGCCAGCGGCCTGGAGCTTCTCCAGCGAAACGTCCGTGAGCAACACATCAACCTCAGCCCATGGCAGGAGGAGAAAAGGTGGCTGACGGTTAAGCTTCCCGCCATCGAGGCAGAATACGCTCCGCGTGCTCCGCCGCAGCACCACTTTCTGTTGCTCGACGATGGCTGCCTGGGAGTTCCAGATCCCCTCCGCGTTCATCCCCTCGGCGGAAAGGAATGCCACATCAAAATTCCAAAATTCGAGGCTCTTTTGAGCCGTCTCGCCGAGCAACGTGGACTGCAGGTGCAGGAGCTGACCCGCAACCTGAAAGACCCGCACGCCTGGAATCGTCGCGAGCGTCTCCCCCACGGGGAGGTTCGACGTCACAATCGTCGCGGGCGTCACGGGATTCTCACGGAAGGCTTCTGCGATCGCGAAGACCGTCGTGCCGGAGTCGAAGAAATAGGTGCGATCCGGCTCAAAAAACGCGAGGGCGGCCTGGGCAATTTTCCGCTTCGCCCGCGCACCCTCTCCCTGCCGCTCCCGGAATGACGGAAAGCGGTCATTAAATTCGTGCAGAGCGCCGCCGTAGGTGCGCGTGATTTTTTTCTCCTGCACGAGCGCAGCCAGATCGCGTCGGGCAGTAGCCTCCGAGACGCCCAGCCGGCGGCATAGCTCCTGAATCGGCAAGTAGCGGTGCTGCTGGAGGAGCAGGGCCAGTTTCTCGCGCCTGGCGTGGACCACGTGCAGGGGAACTTTCACGCCGGCATCGTGCGGCCGGAGTGAGCGAAGTCAATCATGAACAGCCCGCGCGGCGGAGCCGAAAGTGGCGGCGAAGGCAACTTTCTGCATTCTGCGTCACCGGCGCTGGAACGCCGCAAAAGGAGCGACCCTTGGTCGAGGTGAAAGAGCGCTTTCGCAGCGCGTTTTGAAGGTTCGATTGCAACCAAAAATTTCTTTTTTTACCGCTCAAGGTCAGCGGCGTTGACACCCCTTTTTGGGCGTCACATAGTCGGTGCTCTCTCGCGCCATGAGCCTCTTCCCTTCCTTCCAAGACGAGTCCGTGGCGGAGCCTGATTCACCCACTCGAAACGCAACCACTACCACTCGTAAAGCCATGCCTGACCCTACTGCCGGAAAAAACCTCCTGTCCGCCGACGTCGAAATCAAAGGATCGATCAAGTTCACCAATGACCTCACCATCGACGGCAAGGTCGAAGGCGAAATCAACTCCGCCGGAACCCTCACGATCGGCGAAAACGCCGAGATCAAGGGTGAGATCAAAACGAAATCCGTGACCGTTTACGGCAAGGTGAACGGCAACATCACCGTCGAAGAGCGCTGCGAGCTCAAAGGCCACGCCGTGCTCCATGGCGACTTGAAGGCCGCCCGCCTCGTCATCGAAGACGGCGCCACCTTTGTCGGTAAGTCCGAAGTCACGCCGAACAAGATCGCCATGCGTGCACCCGAAGTGGTCCGCAGCTCCGAAGCGAAAGCCGCAGGCGGTCGCTAAGCCCCGGCCGCCGTGGCCAGCAATCTACCCGAGCAGCCTGACAAGATCAGCGCTGACTGTCCGCACTGCGGCTACAGCCAGCTCGAGTCGTCGCATGCCCGGACGACCTTCTGCCGCAAATGCGGCCAGCACTACTCGATCGAGCGGGTCCTCTCGAAGGAAGCCGCGAGCATCAAGGAGCCTGGCTTCTTTGCGCGGCTGACGAAGAGCATTGCCGGCGAGAAAGAGCGGACGATCCACTGCCATTCCTGCGGCCACCGGCAGGTCGTGAGTAGCTCCGCGCAGTCGAGCCTGTGCCCGTCCTGCGCGAGCTATCTCGACCTGCGGGATCTCAAAGTCGCGGGCCCTTACGCCCGCACGATCCAGACGCAGGGCACCGTCACGGTCACCTCCAAAGGTGATTTGGCGAGTGTCCGCGTCGCGTGCGGCGAGGCGTTCATCGAGGGCAAAGTGCGCGGCCGCGTGGTCTGCTCCGGCGAAGTGCACATCAAGCTCAAGGGCCCGATGCTGGGCACGATCGAGACGAACAAGTTGATCGTGGAAAAGAAAGCCGAGGTCGAGTTCACGCGCCCGGTGCGGGCGAAGGCGATCGAGATCATCGGTAGGGCGTCGGCGACCATCCACTGCGACGGGTGCGTCACCATCCTCAAAGGCGGCATGCTCGACGGCACGATCTACGCGCGGGCCGTGGACTTCGAGCAAGGCGCCTTCTTCACCGGCGAGCTGCACATCGGGGAAAAAGCCTTCGAGCAGGCGGAACTCCTCACCCCGCAGCAACCCGAACAGCCGGGCCTCTACGTCGAACCGGCGGCGGATGTTCCCCCGCCCGCGCAGGCCGTGCGGAGTTCGACGATCCGTAGGCGCGCGTAGTTTTTTCGATCGGGGCTTACTCCCCGAAGCGCGTATCGAGGGCGAGACTCGCGGTGGAAGGATGGAAGTTTCGCGCTGGCGCGAGAAAGGCTCGCCATCGCCGCGCAGCGCTCCTAGGAACCCGAGCCGAATGCGTTCGATCCGCTCATGGCTGCGCTGAAGCGCGGCCTCTTTGGCAAACTCCGCGGGAGTCTCCTCTACCTCGCGGGCGTCCTGACCTTCTCCGTCGCGGGCTACATGCTCTACGGGTGGTCGTTCATGGATTCGTTCTACATGGTGGTCATTACCATGTTCGGCATTGGCTACGGCGAAGTGCGCCCTCTCGTCTCCGATGGCCAGCGCCTTTTCACGATCTGCGTCATCATCGGAGGGACCAGCGCCGTCGTCTATGTCATTGGAGAAATCGTTCGTTTCGTCACCGAAGGAGAAATCATGAAAGCACTCGGAGAACTCAAAAAGAGCCGCCAGGTCGAAGGCATCAGCGGCCACACCATCCTCTGCGGCTACGGCCGCATCGGCCAGATCCTCGCCCGCGAACTCTCGGAAAGCGGCGTGCCCTTCGTCGTCATCGACCTCGACGACACCCGCCTCGCCCTCGCTGAGGCGAGCGGTTATCTCTTCGTGAAAGGCAGCGCCACCGAGGAAGAGACGCTCCTGCGTGCGGGAGTGGAGCGCGCCGAAGTCCTCGCCATCGTCCTCCCGCAGGACACGCTCAACGTCTTCATCACCCTCTCCGCGCGGAATCTGAACCGCCGCCTGCGGATCATCGCGCGGGGCGAACAGCCGAGCACCGAGAAAAAACTCATCCAAGCCGGTGCCGACGAAGTCGTGCTGCCTGCCGCCATCTGCGGCACACGCATCGCCCACAGCATCACGCGCCCGGCAACGATGGATTTTATCGGCGACAAAAGCGGCGTGATCGGCCACGACCTCAAGCGTCTCGGCGTCGAGATCGACGAACTGCGTCTCCATCGCCACACCCATCTCGTCGGGAAGACCATCGGCGAGCTGCAAACCATGAGCGAAGGCCACCTGCTCGTCCTCGCCCTTTTACGTGCGGATGGAAACGTCCTGCGCAGCGGCTTTCTCGATGAAAAGCTGCAGGAAGGGGACGCCGTAATCATCATCGGTCGCGTCCACGCCCTGCCGCAGGCGCTGCGCGGAGAAGTGGACCGCGAAGAGATGGGGTGAGCGCGGGCCGGATGAACGCCTAAAACAGCGTCATCTGCGGCTTCATCTCCGCGAGCGCCTGCTCGGCCTTCTTTTTCCCGCGCGGCTTGCCGTGTTTCGGTGGCGGGGGAGCTTCGGCGAGCGCGGGTTTGCCTTCGGCGTTGAGTTCGTGCTGTTCGAGGTTGGAGAGGATTTCCTTCGCCCGCGCGATGATCGAGGGCGGCAGGCCGGCGAGTCGCGCGACCTGGATGCCGTAGCTCTTGTCTGCACCGCCCTTCACGATCTTGCGGAGGAAGATGATCTGATCATTCCACTCGCGCACGGCGACGTTGTAATTACGGACGCCGCCGCGGGTCATCTCGAGCTCGGTGAGTTCGTGGTAGTGCGTGGCGAAGAGCGTGCGCGCCTTCACTTCGTCGTGCAGATACTCGGCGACGCTCCAGGCAATCGAGAGCCCGTCGAAGGTGGAAGTGCCACGGCCGATCTCATCGAGGATCACGAGCGATCTGGCCGTGGCATTGTTGGTGATGTTGGCGGTCTCATTCATCTCCACCATGAAAGTGCTCTGCCCGCGAGAGAGGTCGTCGTTCGCGCCGACGCGGGTGAAGATGCGATCCGCGAGCCCGATCTCCGCGCTCTTCGCCGGCAGCCACGAGCCGATTTGCGCCATGAGCACGAGCAGCGCGACCTGCCGGATGTAAGTGGATTTTCCCGCCATGTTCGGGCCGGTGAGGATGAGCAGGCGGTTCTTCTCCGCGTCGAGCGTCACGTCGTTCGGGACGAACTTTTCCTCGACCAGCGATTGATCGAGCACTGGGTGCCGGCCATCGACGACGGAGATCGCGAGGTCTTCGGATAAAGTCGGGCGGCAGTAGCCGTAGAGGCGCGCGGTTTCGGCCAGAGAGGCCAGCACGTCGAGCGTGGCCACGGCCTGCGCGGTGGCCTGCATCGCGGGCAGATCTTGCAGGACCTCATCACGGAGCTGGATGAAGAGCTCATGCTCCAGCGCCTTCGCCTTTTCATCCGCGCCGAGAATCTTTCCTTCGACCTCTTTCAGCTCAGGCGTGATGAAGCGCTCACCCGTCGCCACGGTCTGCTTGCGGTGCCAGCCCGCCGGCACCTTATCGAGATTCGATTTCGTGACTTCGATGAAGTAGCCGAAGACGGACGTGTAGCGCACTTTCAGGGACTTGATCCCGGTGTCCTCGATCGCACGCTGTTGAAGCTGCGCGATCCATTCCTTGCCGTCGGTGGAAGCGCGCCGGAGTTCGTCGAGGGGAACGTGATAGCCGTCGCGAAACATGCCGCCTTCCTTGGTCTGCGCAGGGGGTTCATCGACGATCGCTTTCGCGAGGAGATCAATGATGTGCGGGAGTTCGCAGAGTTCGGCGCGGAGAGAGTGACACAGGCCTCTGGCCTGCGATCCGGCCGGCACAGGCGGGACGCCTGTGTCACGTTGCAGCGCCTCGAGATCGGCGCGCAGTTGCGGGATCTGCTCCAGCGCCGTGCGCAAAACGTGGAGGTCGCGCGCATTCCCACCCGTCTGCGTGAGCCGGCCGACGGTGCGCTCCATATCGCGGATGGCCTTCAGCGTCTCGCGCACATTCCCGAGCACGAATGGCTCCGCGAGCAGCTCGCCGATCATCTCCTGGCGCTGGTTCAGCTCGGCCAGATCGCACAGGGGATGCAGGATCCAGTCGCGCAATTTCCGCGCACCCATCGGCGTCGCGGTGCGATCCAGCGCGCCGAGCAGCGACGTGTCGCGTCCCCCGCCCCGCGCCTGCACGAGTTCGAGATTCGCCTGCGTCACCGCGTCGAGCACCATGAACTGTGCATTGCGATACACCTGCATCCGCGTGAGGTGCCCGAGCGAGCGCCGCAGTTCGTTCTTCAGGTAATGCACGACCGCACCCGCCGCGCCGATCGCCGCCGGCAAATCGCTGCAACCGAAGCCATCGAGCGACTGCACTTTGAAATGCTCACGCAGGGTGAAGTACGCCTGATCGAGCAGGAAGGTGTAGCCGTCGCGCAGCACGAGTCCGCGGAGGTCCTTGTAGAGCCCGGCCTGCTCCTCGCTCACCAGCACCTCGCTCGGCTGCACGCGCGCGAGTTCGTCGGCGAGTTCCTTTTCATCCGCCAGCTCGGTGAGGCGCAGATCGCCCGTGGTGACATCGATGAAGGCAAAGCCAAAGCCGCCCTTCGCGCCCTGGTAGATCGAAGCGAGGAAATTGTTCCGCTTCGCATCGAGCATGTGCAGATCGGAGATCGTCCCGGGGCTGACGATGTGGGTGATCTCCCGCTCGACGATCTTCCCGGGCTTCGGCTCGGAGACCTGATCGCAGATGGC
>JANPIS010000400.1:0-9027 GCA_031425095.1 Chthoniobacteraceae bacterium | reverse complement strand
GGATCGAAGCGGAGAAGTTTGCCAGCAGCACGGGTACGATGCGCGGGCTGGAGATGGCCTGAGGTCCGGGAAGTGTGGCGGATCGCGTGCTCCCCGCTTGGCACCGCCTTCCGCAGTTGGCACTGTCCCGCCACATGGCCCTCCCGCCGCGCTGGCATCTCGCCGATCTTCTCGACTTTGAATCCCTGCTCGCCGGCGACGCTGGGCGGACGGAGGAAGCGGTGCAGGCGCGGGACCGGGCGATCGCACAGCGGCACGCGGATCTCGGCAAAGCGGATCGCCGTGCGGCCTTTCACCACTGGCTGGAAGCGCGCCGGGAAGCGGAAGGATCGGGGCTGCCGGGCGAGACTGTGCGCACGGGATGGGAGGCGTTCGTCGCGATCGCGGTCTTCGGTGGCCTGGTGCTCGGGGCCAGTGTGGGTGCGGCGGTACTGCGTTATCCAGGCGGGGAGCCGGTGAATGTGGCGGTTTTCCTCGCGGCGATCCTCGGGCCACAATTCGTGCTGCCGCTCCTTTTCACCGCGCTGTGGGTGCTGCTGCGCTGGCGCACGGGACGACCGGGATTTTCGCGCATCATTTGCTGGCTGGGCGGGCTCTTGCGGCGTTTGCCGGGCGAGGAGCGCGTGCGCGCACAGACGGCGCTGGCTTCCCTCGACCGGCGTCGCGATCTCTACGGTTCACTGGGCAAATGGCCGCTGCTCATCGCCACCCAAATCTTTGCCGTCACTTTCAATCTCGGCGCGCTTGGGGTCCTGCTCGCGCACGTGCCAACGCGCGAGCTGCGCTTTGGCTGGCAGACGACGCTCGAAGTTTCCTCCGAGCAGGTCGCACCCGTGGTCGCGCTCGCCGCGGCGCCGTGGCAGTGGGCGCCGTATGCACATCCGACTGCGGAACAGGTCGTGGCCACGCGCTTCATGCCGGGGCAATCGCTCGCGACGCTGCCCGGCGAAGCAGCGCGCGCGTGGTGGCCGTTTCTCGCCTACGCCATCGGCTGCTACGGGCTGCTGCTCCGTGCGCTCGTGCTCATTTTTGCCATCTGGCAACTCCGCTCAGCCTTGAGCCGCGTTCGCTTCGACCACACGGAAGCGAACGCGCTCTGGCGCCGGCTCACCGGTCCGCTGGTCGCGCTGCCGGGTGCCTCGGCGGAGCTGCACGTGCCCGCAAGCACTGCCGAAAATCTCACCCACTTGCCGCAGGGCGGCGCGATCTGGCTGCTCGTCTCGAATGATGCCGCACCGCCCGACGCAGAGCTCGCGTCGGCCGCCGAGCGCGCCCACGGCTGGCACGCGACGCACACCCAGCGCGTAAAGATCGACAACCGGCGCGAAGCCTCCGCGCTTTTCGGCGAACTCGCCGCAGCCCATCCGCGCCCGACCGCCGTAGTCCTCGCGGTGCCGGCAGAGCGCGATCCGATTATGGCCATCGGGCTTTTTCTGCGCGAGCTACAGCACGCGGCCCAGCAGTCTGAAGTGCTGGTCTGGCTCGTGGGCGCACCCATGGCCACCGCCTCGGATCGGCGCAAATTCTGGCGCGACTTTCTCGCCATCCAGCGGCTCCCGGTCGGCGTGGAATTCGCCCCCCTCCCATGATCGCCGGCATCCCATCTTTCGCCGTCGTCGGCGCCGTCAATCACGGCAAATCCTCCGTGGTCTCAACCCTCGCAGAAGACGATCGCGTGCGGATCAGCGAGATGCCGGGCGAAACGGTGGAGTGTGCGCGGTTCGCCCTGCGCGATCTCTTCGTCTTCCACGATACCCCGGGCTTTCAGAATGCGTTCGAGACCTGGGAAGAGTTGCGCCCAGCCGCGCAGGCGCGCGAGCCGCTCGGCGTTTTTCGCGAGTTCGTGGAGAAACATCGCGGGGAGTCGGAGTTCGACGCGGAGTGCCGGCTGTTCGCGCCGCTGATCGATGGTGCGGGCATCGTCTATGTGGTCGATGGTTCGCGCCCGTGGTCCGAACTGCACGGCGCGGAGATGGAAATCCTCCGCCTCACCGCCCAGCCGCGGCTCGCAATCATCAATCGCACCAGCGCCACGGATCACGTCGCGGATTGGAAGCGCCGGCTCGGGCTGCACTTCAATGCAGTGCGCGAATTCAACGCGCACGCCGCGTCTTTCGCCGATCGGATCGAGCTGCTGGAGACGCTCGCGGGGATCGAGCACGCATGGAAACCGAAGCTCACTTCCGCGGTGAAGCTGTTGCGCGAGGAATGGGAAGCGCGGCTCGACGAAAGCGCGGAGATTCTCGCGGCACTGCTCATCGATTGCCTCCAGCATCGTGAATCCGAGCCACCGAAATCCGATCTGCCCGAAGCGCGCAAGCGGCAGGCTGAAGCCCTGCGCGAGCGTTTCCTCGGCGAGCTCGGACGCCGCGAAGCCCGGGCGCACGCGGCGATCATCCGGCTCTTCGGGCATCGGCTGGTGAAGGCGGGCGTGCCCGAAGTAACCGCGCTGACCACCGATCTTTTTGGAGACGAGACGTGGCGCCTGGCCGGCCTCAACGAGAAGCAACTCGTCGCCGCCGGCGCGATCCTTGGCGGCGCTACCGGCGCGGGGCTCGATATCCTCACCGCCGGGCACACGCTGCTCGCCGGCACGCTCGCCGGCAGCGCCGTCGGCGCGGGCGTGGCGTGGTTCACCGGCAAGCAGCGGCCGGAAGTGAAAGTGCGCGTGCCCGGACTCGGCGCGCGATTGCATCTCAGCGGCGTTGAGATGACCGCCGGCCCGCTCGCGGCGCTGAATTTTCCCTGGATCCTGCTCGACCGCGCGATCGGCACACTGGCCTACGTGGCGAATCGAGCCCACGCCCGCCGTGATGAAGTGGCGCTCGATGCGCGCCGCCTGCAAACCGTGCTCGAAGAGCAGCACATCGCGACCAAGGACTGGCCAGACGATGCGCGGCGCGCCTGCGAGAAGCTCTTCGTCGAGATCCGCCGCAATCGCCTGAAGCCCGAGCAGCGGTCCGAGCTGAAAGGCCACCTCCGCGGGCAGCTGGCCCGGCTCTGCGAGCGCCGCATCGACTTCGACGCCAAGATCATGACCACGCCAATGCTTGCGCCTTGCAGCCCATCCCCATCCCGGTAGAACCCCGCAGCACCGCATGTCGCAATTTGGCATCTACATCTCCTGCCACGAGGCCGACCTGCGGCTCACACGGGGGTGCTGCGAGAGCATCCGCCAGTTTGCAGGCGACACGCCGATCTGCCTGATCTTCGACGGCAAGATCTCGCTGCGCGATCTGGAGCGGCAATACGGCGTCCAGGTGCTGCGGCGCGAAGATGTGCGCAACGATGCCCTCCGCACGCGCAGCTTCGGCGGCTGGGGATATTCGAAGTTCATCCCGTTTTGGGAAGGCCCCTTCGACCGCTTCCTGCATCTCGATTCCGACACGGTGATGCTGGGCAATGCCTGCACGATCGCAGACTCCACGGACGCGGACATGATCGTCTCGCCGATGCCGAATACGCCGCACTCCACGGAGACGATCCACTCGCACTGGTTCAGTCCCGAGTTCGTCACGCAGCACTTCCCTGGGTTCCGCGTGGAGGATCAGCCTTACTTTTGCGCCGGCGTCGCCTTCGGTCGCAAGGGCGTGATGGATCTCGATGAATACATGCGGCTGCTCGAGCTGCAGAAGCAGCACCCGGGGCAGAGCTTTCAGTCCGGCGACCAAGGCATCCTGAATTTCCTCGTCTTCCATCGCTCGGCGAACGGCCAGCTCCGCTACGCGACCCGCGACTTCCAATCCTACCCGCTCTACATGGCGCGACCCGAACTCGACGCGATCAACGCCAACCTCCGCGATCTCGCGGGCGGCTGGAAGCTGCCGCCGACGGTGCTGCACTACATCGACGTCAAGCCGAGCGTCTTTCACGACGGCGTCTTCCAGCGCTACCGGGAATGGCGAGGCAACGCGTGGCCGGCCACGGGCTGGCCGTGTGCGATGAATCAGTTTCGCAAGCGGAGCTGGCTGGGCGCAGGGTGCTCGCGGCTCGCGGCAGAAGCCCGCGTCTTGACCGAAGATCTCCAGGCGCACTGGACGGCATTTCGGCGGCGGCGGGCGAAGCGGTGACGCCGTTTTAGCGTCGCCTGATTCGGTGATCCGTATTGCCAAACGCAAGCTGGCATTGGCAAATGCTCCCTCAAATCCCCATGAAAGACATCCGTATTCTCATCAAGACCACCCGCGGCGACATCGCTGGAACGATCTTCGCCTCGAAGGTTCCGACCACTGCCGCCAACTTTTTGAATCTCGCCAAGCGCGGCTACTACGACGGCTTGAAGTTCCACCGTGTGATCAAGGACTTCATGGTCCAGGGCGGTGATCCGACGGGCACGGGCATGGGTGGCCCCGGCTACAAGTTTGCGGATGAAATCGACCGCTCCCTCAAACACTCGAAGCCCGGCATTTTCTCGATGGCCAACTCAGGCCCGAACACCAATGGCAGCCAGTTTTTCATCACCCACGTCCCGTGCTCTTGGCTCGATGGCAAGCACGCGGTCTTCGGTGAGGTGACCACCGGGCAGGATGTCGTGAATGCGATGCAGCAGGGCGATAAAATCACGACGATCGATATCCTCGACCTGACGGAAGATCTCTTCGCCTCGCAGAAGGCGAACATCGACAAGTGGAACGCGACGCTCGCGTAGCCGCGACGGCGGCTTAGCGAGCCGGCTTGGCGTTCACGCCGAGCAGTTCGGCGACCTGGCTGGCGATATCGCCGGAGCGCATCAGGCTTTCGCCAACGAGGATCGCATTGCAGCCGGCGTCGAAGGCTCGCTGCGTGTCCGCGCGTGTCTTGAGGCCGCTCTCGGAGACGAGGATCACGTCGTCGGGCACGTCTTCGCTGAGCTCCTCGGTGGTCGCGAGATCGACGGTGAAGGTCGTGAGGTTGCGGTTGTTGATGCCAAGCAACCGCACGCCGAGATCGAGCGCGCGGTCGAGCTCCTCTCGGGTGTGCACTTCCACGAGCACATCGAGCTGGAGCGTCTCGGCAGTCCGCTGGAGAGCCTCGAGTTCTGGCTGCGTGAGCGCGGCGACGATGAGCAGGATGGCATCCGCCCCGGCCACGGCCGCCTCGTAGATTTGCACATCGTGGATGATGAAATCCTTGCGCAAGCACGGCAGCTCCACGGCCTTCCTGATGCGGGTGAGATAGCTCAGGTGGCCTTGGAAAAACTGCTCGTCCGTGAGCACCGATAGGCAGTGGGCACCGGCCGCGGCGTAGGCCTGTGCGATGGCCACGGGGTCGAAATCCGCGGCGATGACTCCGGCGCTCGGGCTGGCCTTTTTCACCTCGGCGATGAGCCCCAGTGCTTCGGGCCCGCGATCGAGCACCGCGGCAAAGGGCCGCACGTCATTGCGCAGCAGAGCCGCCGTGCGCAGATGCTCGAGCCGCGGCAGGAGACGCGCGATTTCCTGGCGCTTCACGTCGAGGATTTGCTGGAGCCGGTCCATGGGAAAGGAGTTGAGTGGTGAGGGTTGAGAGTTCAGTGGCGCGAATCATTGACTCGCCCGAAGCGCGAAGCATCCAACACTCACCGCTCCACCCTCAACTCTCAACTTCCCCATGCCCGCTCCTGCCCCGATCAATCCCGCGGAACTGCCCGCCCTCGCCCGCGCCGTGATCGCGCGCGCGAAATTTCCGATGCTCGCGACGATCGACTGCGACCAGCCGCGCGTGCGCCCGGTCTCGCCGGTGCGCGTCGAGGGCTTCACCATCTTCGTCGCGAATCTCCGCAGCTACGGGAAGACCGCCGAGATCGCGGCCAATCCCCGCGTCGAGCTCTGCTACCTCGATGAGCATCACGACCAGGTCCGGATCACCGGCCGCGCGGAAGTGCTCACCGACGCGGCAGTGCTCGCGGAAATCTGGGAGAGCAATCCCCTGCTCCGCCGCTACCTCGGCACGCCGGAAAATCCGGAACTGATCATCTACCGCATCACCCCGAGCCGCGTCCGTTTCATGCGCGAGTGGGCGCTGGACTACCACGAGGTCCCGCTCACCGAATAAGCAGTGTCCGTCACTTCGTCCGCGCTGTCGGGAGCCGGATCTTCAGCGGCAGAAAAACGTGCCGGGTCTCGCCGTTACTGTCTGCGACGAGGATGAGGCTGCGGGTGCCGTCCGCGAGCATTGGGCCCAACGCGAGCCCTTCGAAGTTGGTAAAGCCCGTAGGCTCGCCGAACAGCAGCGTCTTCCGCGCCGGAGTGAAGGTTGCACCGTCCAGCGCATCGAGCTGGGACACATCCGTCGCGCCGGCGAAGTCCGCCGCATAGAGCCGCACCGAAAGACCGAGACCGATGAAGCCCCGCTCCATCACCACGAGCGTTCCGTCCGGCAGCAGCAGGAGATCGGAGACGCCGCAGCCCGAGCCGTAGCGCATCGCGGCTGTCTCCGTGCGCCACGCATACTGCCGTCGCGGACGGAAGGTGGCGTCGAGTTCGAGCAAACGAACGACGGTGCCCGCACCTACATCGCTGACCGGTCCGTCCGACGCGAGCGCCTCTTCATTCGCGGTCCAAAAATGCTGCGTCTTCGCGTCCCTGGTCAGCGACTCCATCCCGAGCCCTTTGCGAGCGCGGGCGAAGATCGGCGGCAACGGCAGGTTGCGCACTCCAGCCTCGCCGACGCGATAGGTGAAGACGCTCGGCGGTGACTCCGTGGCGACGAAGAAGCGCCGGCTCTCCGTGAAGTACGCCACACCCTCGAAGTCGCTCGCCTTCGCCGGCACGGGCATCGGCGCACCGAACTCCCCGCTCGTGATCGCGCCAGTCGCCGGGTCGATCCGCAGGGTCACGGGCAGGATTGCGGAGCGCTTGTCGGACACGGCGTAAAAGGAATCGCCGCCGCCCCACGCAAGTCCGCTGAGATCGGTGATCGGGCTTTCGAGTGTGAACTCCGACTGCGAGGCCACGCGTGCGATGGTCGGCATTTCGGCGAAGCTGAGCGCCGCGAGCGCGAGCCACATCAGCGCCAGCAGGGAGCGAAAACGGAACAGTGGAGAGGGCACTCCCATCCCATGCCCGAGCAGTGCGTGCGCGGCGAGCAGGACTCACCGCCGGACACGTTTTCGCATCCGCTGGCCAAGCGCGTGCGAACCCCCTAACCCTCGCTCATGGCTTACGATTCGTACTCCGACTTCCTCACGGCGCTGGAGCGCGCCGGCGAACTGCGCCGCATCGCCGAGCCCGTGGCCACGGAACTCGAGATCACCGAATGGGCCGACCGCGAGATGAAGTCGCCGCGAGGCGGCCAGGCGCTGCTCTTTGAGAAACCGACGGTGCATGGCGTGCCGTCGAAATTTCCGCTCGCGGTGAATACGATGGGCTCCACCCGCCGCATGGCGATGGCGCTCGGGCTGGAGCACATCGACGTGCTCATGCGGCAGATGGAGCTGATCCTGAAAGCGAAACCGCCGACTTCGCTGAAACACGCGTGGACTCTGGCGATGCAGGGGCTCGATCTGCTCAATGCGAAGCCGAAGCGCGTGAAGGACGGGCCGTGCAAGGAGGTCGTGAAGCGGTTTGAGGAACATCCAACATCCAATAGCCTCCCCACCCTGCTCGACCTGCCCATCCTCCAGTGCTGGCCGCAGGATGGGGGGCGCTTCATCACCTTTCCGTGTGTGCATACGAAAGATCCCGACACCGGCGATCGGAACCTCGGGATGTATCGCATGCAGGTCTATGACGACCGCACCACGGGCATGCACTGGCAGGTCCACAAGGTTGGCGCGCGCCACGGGAAACGTTACTACGAGCGCGGCGAGCGCATGCCTGTCGCGGTGACAATCGGCGGCGATCCGGCCTACACCTTCGCTGCGACGGCGCCGCTGCCCGACGGGCTCGATGAGATCCTCTTCGCGGGCTTCATCCGGAAAAAACCAGTGCCCCTCGTGAAGTGCGAGACCATCGATCTCGAAGTGCCCGCCGACGTGGACATCGTGCTCGAAGGCTACGTGCAGCCGGGTGAACTGCGGCCCGAAGGTCCTTTCGGCGATCACACCGGATTCTACACCCCGGTGGACGACTACCCCGTCTTCCACCTCACCGCGATCACCCACCGGCGCGACGCGGTGTATCCCTGCACCATCGTCGGCATCCCGCCGATGGAGGATTTCTACATGGGCACGGCCAGCGTGCGCGTTTTCCTCCCGGTCTTCCGCATGAACTTCCCCGAGATCGTGGACATGGCGCTGCCGGCGGAAGGCGTCTTCCACAACCTCGTCGTCGTCAGCATCCGCAAGCAATACGCGTGGCAGGCCTACAAGATCATGCACGGCCTCTGGGGCATGGGGCAGATGATGTTCTCGAAGTACATCATCATCGTGGATGAAGACTGCGACGTGCATAACACCAGCGAGGTGCTCTTCCGCATGTGCGCGAATACCGATCCGCAGCGCGACTCGACCTTTGTGAAGAGCCCGTGCGACGCGCTCGACCACGCACCGACGATCCCCTGCATCGGCTCGCACATGGGCATCGACGCGACGCGCAAACTCCCCGGCGAAGGCTACACCCGCGAGTGGCCCGAGCTGTTGAAAATGGACCCCGCCGTGAAGGCGCGGGTGGATGCCATGCGCTTCGGGGCTTAACGAGGGCAGACGCGGAGAAAGAAGTTTACTGATCGACACGTCGGGATGCAGCCCGACACTCGCGCCGACCCTGTTCTTCCAGTCTGGCGTGACGCTGCCTGCGGGCTTCATCGGTTTGTCTCTTGGTCCTACAGCGCCACTCGGTGCTCGTCCCGCATTTCCACACACCATGAAAACCCTCCGCCTGCTCACCGTCCTCCTGCTCTCACTCTGCCTGCCGCCCAGCCTCCTCCGCGCCGGGCTAGGGGCGGGCAACAGCGCGCCGTCGGTGGCGGTGGATGGTGCGTCCGTTTTCGCGGGCACTGGCAGTCTGAGCAGGGCTCGCAATTCCCACACGACGACGCTGCTCGCCAACGGCAAGGTGCTCGTGGCCGGGGGATCCAACCTCAGCGGCGACCGACTGGCGAGCGCGGAGCTTTACGACCCGGCGACGG
>JANPIS010000399.1:0-37976 GCA_031425095.1 Chthoniobacteraceae bacterium | reverse complement strand
CGCTCGATCTTCCCGTAGCGGGTCCGCAGCGAAGATGGGACTCGACTCTCCTGGCGGAAGAATCCTCCTCCACCTCGATCTCTCGAGGAACGAGAAGGAGTGGGACCTACGGGCTCAGGAAGAGGATCGGACCTTCCGGCTTGGTGCCGCCGCCTTTCTTCTCGCGGCTGATGGCAAACTTATCCTCCGCCCCGACTGGCGCGTCCGACCGAAACTCGTAGCGCGCCGTGCCTCTCTCATCTACCGGAATGAGCCCGGCGCTCACTGGCTTGGGCGTGAGCGCATTGATGACCCAGAGTTGATAGTCCTCCTTTGGCCCCGGCGGCTTGAGTTTTTCGATGGTGAGAACGCCGCGCTGCTGCTCCTGGCTCCAGACGACAGCGGCGAGCGCCTGACGGGATTCGGCGAGTTGCGCATTCAGCGTGCGAATCTGGAGCGAGGCGAGGTGGTCCTTCTTTTGTAAAGTCGCCATCTCTTCCTCAAGTCGCGTGCGCTCTGCGGACAGCCGGGTGACGTCGCTTTTCAGCGCGGTTTGCTCGGAGGTGGACTGTGCGACCTTGGCAGTGGCCTGCACTTCACGCTCACGCATGACTTCGATTTCCTTCGCGAGGCGCGCGCGCTCCAGACCGAGCTTCGCGGCTTCCTCATTTTTCTCGCGGAGCGCGATCACTTCACGGGTCAGCTTCCGCCGCTCCACGGTGAGCAGCGAAGTCACGACGCCGAGCACCGCCGCCAGCGCGGCCCATGCGAGCCAGCTCCGATCGCGACGCGCCGGGATTGCGGCAGGTCGCTCGGCCCGGATGCGCGTCAGGAGTTGCGATTCGAACTGCGCGGGCGCTCGAACTTGCGGTGCTGAGTGCGAGAGCGCGGCAACGGCAGATTGCAGATCGCGGACGAGAGCCCGCAACTTGGGATCGCGCGCCATGATTTGTGCAAACGCCCGCGCTTCCGCTTCCGGCAATACGCCGAGCGCATAAAGCGATGCGAGTTCTTCGTGGCGTTCGTCGTTCATGCGCGGTGGATGACCAGATCACGAAGCCGCAACATTCCTCGACGAATGCGCGCTTTGACGGTCCCGAGTGGCTCTCCGAGTTGGGCTGAAATTTCGTCGTGGGTGAGGCCGTGGAAGAAAGCCATCTCGATCGCCCGACGCTGATCGCCGGGAATACTTACGAGCGCTCCCTCCAACAGCGATCGCGTGTCCCCCTGCAATCCCGGCGCCGCATCGGGCTCCACGGAGAACGGCTCCGGATCTTGCGCAGCGGACTCTTCGAGACGCACCTGTCGCTGGCGCGCGCGGATCCGATCGAGGGCGCGGTTGCGAGCGATCATCACCAGCCACGTGAAGGGCGCGCTGCGTGCGGGATCGAAGGTCGCGGCCTTTTGCCAGATCTGCATGAAGCACGACTGCAGCACTTCCTCCGCGTCGTGCTGATTGCCGAGCATCTTCAATAGCATCGAGAAGACCGGCATGGAAAATCGGCGATAGAATTGCACGAAGGCGGCTTCGTCTCCCTCGGCGACGCGCGCCAGCCATTCCGACTCCTCCGATTGGGAGGGGGCTGCGGTGCTCATGCAGAGCAGTGAAGCGTGAGAATTGCGAGATCGTTCAAGGCCATGCAAGGACGCGTTAGGGAAACAGGTTATTCCCGTGGTGCGCCGGACGCGACGCTTTTGGATGCAGCATTTTTTTGGCGCTGGTGATCAGAGGCGCGGAATCGGAAGGCCGAAACTATCGGTTTGAAATTCATGCATCCAAGGCTCGGGCGGCGCGCGCATGACCGCGGTTCACACTCTCCTCAAACAACGCACCGCAACGCCCGCAACCGCAACCTCATGAAGATCACCACACTCGCAACCTTGATCGCCGTCTGCACCTCGGCGTCCGCACTTGCCGCACCAGCGACGCCCGGCACCCTCGCCAGCTATCTCGCTCTCGGGCCTGCCGGCGTCACCATCGGCTCGACCACATTCTCCAACTTCACGCTCGATCCGCTGCAGACGGGCGCGACGCAGATCCCGACGAGCATCCTCGTGAATCCGATCAATCTCTTCGGGATGCCGACGTTGGAGTTCATCGTGCAGCAGACGGCGCTGGCGGGGGAACTCTTTGAGCTGAAGCTCTCCTACCAAGTGCAGGATGTCTCGATCTTTGGCGCGGGCGTGGCCTTTGACAACGCCGTGGCCTCAGGGGATGCAGCGGTGACCGGGACGCTCGATATCAATGGGCCGGCGCCGCAGCCGGGGACCTTCATCGCGGTGGCGACCGCGGGGTTTTCCACTCCTTCCGAGCAGGGCAATTTTCCGTCCGTCCCGGCTCTCTTCGCGCGCACGGATATCGTTGTCGATGGCGGGTTAGGCGGACAGGGCACCGTGCGCTCCGTGACAAACAGCTTCCAAACCGTGCCAGAGCCCAGCGCGGCGCTCTACGGGCTGGGGACCCTCGCGCTCTGCGCCACGCGCCGCTTCCGCCGCCGCGCTTGAGCGTCCGGTATCTTTCTCACTCTCCGAACCCATCCCACTCATGCGTACCCCAGCCACCATCGCCGCGCTCGTCGCGGTCTCCGTCAGCACTACCGCACCGCAGATCGCGCGTGCGGCCAATCATCGCGAAGCGCCGATCACGGCGCTCGATCACAAGGCCGATATCACCGACGTGTATGCCTTTCGCAGTTATGATGGCGGAGCGACGCCGCGCGTTACTTTGATCCTCGGCGTTGACCCGCTGCTCGAGCCCGCGAATGGGCCGAACTGGGCGCCCTTCGATCCCGAGATCCTTTACGAGATCAAGGTGGACAATAACAATGACGCCGTGGCGGACGTGACGTTTCAGTTCCGTTTCGCAACTGAGACGCGCTTGCCGGGAGTCTTTCAGGCCTACGTCGGTGCAGGCACTGGGATCAATGCGCCGGCCAATTCTCCGGCGCCGATCGCGCCCGGAACCCAAGTCGTGCCGCCGCAGATCACGTCGTTCGCTTCACCCGGTCTTGGCCAGCGGCAGAGTTACACAGTGACGATGGTGAAAGGGAACGTCTCCACACCGATCGCGAACACCGGCGGTGCGCCACTCTATGCGGTGCCGACGAATGTCGGGCCGCGCACGATGGACTACGGCGCGCTTTTCACGGCGGGCACTTACACGACGGCCACGCCGAATGTGAAGGTCTTCGCGGGCACGACCGACGATGCCTTCTGGATCGATCTCGGCGGCGCTTTTGATACGCTGAACACGCACATCACGCCGGTGCTCTCGCCTGCGCAAGATGCGGCCCTTAGTAACTTCGCCACCGATACCGTGTCGGGCTACGCGGTGAATTCGATCGCCATCGAAGTGCCGGTGAGTCTGCTGACTCGCACGGGTGCAGTGGAAGCCGCGACCTCCACGGCGGCGACGATTGGCGTATGGTGCACCACGTCCCGTCCGCGCGTGACGGTGCGGCAGTCGCCATTTTCCACACAGGGCTCTGGTGGTTTCCGCCAGGTTCAAAGGATGGGCAATCCGCTCATCAATGAGCTGCTGGTCGGCACGGGATCGAAAGATCGCTTCAGCATGGACGAGCCGAAGAATGACTCGCAGTTTGCAAACTTCTTCCTCGATCCGCTGCTCGCACGGGTCATCAACGCAGCCTTCGCCGGTGGCGTCTCGATCCCGACGCCGCCGCGCACGGACTTGCTCCCACTCGTGACTTATGCACCGCCGATTGCTGCCTCTGGCACACCCGGCGGGCCCGTCGCGGATTTGCTGCGGCTGAATACCGGCGTCGCTCCGACACCCGTCGCCAGCGCCAGTCGCCTCGGCCTCCTCGCGGGTGATGCTGCGGGATATCCAAATGGCCGCCGCGTCTTCGACGACGTGACCGACATCTCGCTCCGCGCAGTCGTCGGCGTGTTGAATCCCTCCTTCAACATCGCGCCGAACAACCAACTCGGCGACGGCGTGAATGTGAACGACGCGGCGTATCGGACGACCTTCCCCTATCTCGGCAACTGCCCGAGCGGCCGCGATCGTCGCCACCTTGATCCGGGCGAGCCCGGCGGCGGCCCGCAGTAAGGCCGATGTAGAAATGGGCATGCTCCACCATGTCCGAAACTCCCGGGCGGAGGCGGCGCGCACAGCACCGCCTTCGCCCCTTGGATGATCCGAGACACAGAGTGTCGCGTCCCTCCAAAGTACCTCCGCATCGTCCCATGAAATCACTCGCGCTTCTCGCAGCCACTCTCCTCCTCGCAGCAGCTGCTCCCTTCTCCGCGAACGCAAATTCCCCGACCCCCGCTGAAGTGCGGATCGAGCAAGCCCGCACAGCCATCGCGGCGAATCCAACGAACGCTGACGCACACAACGCCCTGGCCCTCGCGCTGGCGCGGCGTGGGCGCGAAACCTCGAACCATGACTGGTATGCACAAGCCGACGCGGCCGTGCAGGATTCCTTGCGGCTCGCGCCGGACAACCTTGAGGCGCGAAAGATCGAGACGTGGACTTCGCTGGGACGCCACAAGTTTTCCCGTGCGCTGGAGCAGGCTCGCGCCCTGAACAAACGCATGCCGGATGACGTGCTGGTCTATGCGCTACTCACCGACGCGTGCATCGAGATGGGCGAGTACGAGGAAGCCGAGGGGGCTGCGCAGTGGGCGCTCGACCTGCGGCCCGGCGATATCGCCGCGCTCACGCGCGCGGCATATCTGCGCGAGATCTTGGGCGACATCCAGGGAGCGATCGACCTCATGCAATCGGCATTCACAAAGACGCCGCCGTCCGAAGTTGAAGATCGCGCCTGGATCCTCTGCCAGTTCGCAAATCTCGAGCTGCTCCGCGGCGCGCCCGACATCGCCGAGCGCGCGCTCGCCGACGCGCTCCAGCTTTTCCCGGGCTACCCCTATGCGCTGGGGTGCATGGTCAAGGCACACACCGCGAACGGACGGCATGACGAAGCCGCCGCCATCGCGCGCGAGCTAGCCAAGACCGGCCACCACGGCAGCAATCTCCACCTGCTGGGCGAAGCGCTCGCGCGCGCCGGCAGTGAAGAGGAGGCCCGCGCCGTATTTGCGGAGTTTGAAAAGCTCGCGGTGCGCGAGGCCATGGCCTCCGACAACGCCAATCGCGAACTCGTCTTCTACTACGCCGATCGCGCCGGCAAACCCGCGGAGGCGCTCCGTTTCGCCCGTCTCGAATTCACCCGCCGGCCCAATCTTTTTGCCCGCCATGCGCTCGCGTGGGCGCTGCACGTGCATGGTCAGACCGCCGAAGCGCAGGCCGAGATGAGCCGCGTGCTGGCCATCGGTGTCCGCGATCCCGTTGTGTTTTATCACGCCGGAATGATCGCCAGAAAATCCGGCGACGCAGCTGCAGCTCGGAACTATTTCGAGTCGTCGCTCGCCCTCGCTCCCAAGTCATCCGTCGCGGACCTTGTGAAGGAGCAACTCGGCGCCCAGGCCCATTGACCACCGGCGGCATCGGTGGCTTCATCTCCACCCATGCACCGCTCCCTCCCCGCTCTCCTCGCTGTCTCTGCGCTAGCGCTCGGCCTCGAATTTTCCGCCACGGCCAAAACTCCGGACGGCAAGCCGAAGCTCGTCTTCATCGCCGGCAAGCCGTCGCATCCGCCGCGGATGCATGAATTCAATGCTGGCGTGCAGCTTCTCGCCAAGGCGCTGGCGAGCGGCGCGCCGACACTGAAAGTCGAGGTGGTGCTCAATGGTTGGCCGGCGGATGAGAGCGTCTTTGCCGGAGCCGACGCGGTCGTCTTCTATATGGACGGCGGACCGAAGCACGAGGTCGTGCAGGATGGCGGAGCGCGCATCCCGAAGATCGAGGCGTGGGCGAATGCGGGCGTCGGGCTTGGCTTCATGCACTACGGCGTGGAAGTGGTAGCGGATCAGGCGGGCGATCAATTCCAGCGCTGGATCGGCGGGCACTACGAGAATTCCTACTCGTGCAATCCGATGTGGGAACCGAGCTTCGAGCGGTTCCCCGAGCATCCGATCACGCGCGGCGTGCGGCCCTTTCAGATCAAGGACGAATGGTACTTCAACATGCGCTTCGCCAACGGTTTCACTGGCGATGCCGCTGGGGAAAGTGCAGGGACGAAGTTCGTGCCGATCCTCGTCGCCAAGCCAAGTGATGAAGTGCGCAAGGGTCCGTATGTGTATCCGAAGGGCCCTTACGATCACATCGTCGCCGCGAGCGGCCGCGCCGAGGCGATGATGTGGGCCGTCGAGCGGCCAGACGGCGGCCGTGGCTTCGGCTTCACCGGCGGCCACTTCCACGACAACTGGGGCAACGACGACTTCCGCAAGACAGTCCTCAACGCTCTCGCCTGGGTGTCGAAGAGCGAAGTGCCTGCGGCAGGAATCGCCTCCAACGTTACGCCTTCGGATCTCGACGCGAATCTCGATCCGAAGCCGGCAGCAAAGAAGTAAGCGCGCCGACTGGAGTGTCGCCACTCCTTGCGCAAGCTCGTGCTACGCGAGCTTCGCCTTGATGGCGTCGAAGTTTGGCAAGTCTTTCGGCGTCGGCGTCTGCTCGGCATAGACGATCTGTCCCGCTGCATCGATCACGAAGGCCGCGCGTGCGGAACTGTCCCCGATCCCGGCGATGCCCTTGAAGAGCACGCCATACGCGTTGGTCGCTTCCTTGTTCAGATCGCTCACGATCGTGATCCCGATGCTGTTCGCCTTGGCCCACGCTTCCTGCGCAAAGGGGCTGTCCACCGAGATTGCGATCACGTCCGCGCCGGCGAAAGAACTGAGACCCTGGGTGACGTTGCACATTTCGTCCGTGCAGACGCTGGTGAAGGCCAGTGGGAAGAAGAGGAGCACGGTGCTCTTGCCCGGTGCTGGGAAAGTCACATCGACGAGGCCGTCGGCTTTCTTGCTTTTCAGGGTGAAGGTGGGGGCTTTGGTTCCGACTTCGAGGGGCATGGGGATTTGGGATTTAGGATTTAGGGATTTCGGATTTCAGATTGGACCCGACGTTCGTAGGGTCCCGACCGATCCACGGCAAATCTCAATTCTGAAATCTCGCATCTGAAATCCCGATGACTCCCACGCTCTGGTGGATCCTCACCGTCGCCCTCATGCTCATCGGCCTCGTCGGCACCGTCGTGCCGCTGCTCCCGGGCACGACCATCATTTTCGCCGCGGCCATCCTGCACCACATGATGCTCGGCGAAGCACAAAGTGTCGGTTGGTGGACCATCGGCGGACTCGGCGTGCTCATGGTCATCAGCCATGTGATCGACTTTGTGAGCGGGGCGATCGGGGCCAAGTGGTTCGGCGCCACGCGGTGGGGCGCCGTCGGCGGAATCGTCGGCGCACTCGTCGGCCTCTTCTTTTTTCCGCTCGGCCTTTTCCTTGGACCGATGATCGGCGTGCTCCTCGGCGAATTGCTCGGCGGCAAGAAGCTGCTCCCGGCTGGCAAATCCTCGGCGGGTACTCTGCTCGGCACGACTGCGGGTTTCGTCGCCAAGTTTTCCATCGCGATCGCCATGATCGCCTGGTTCCTCGGCGCCGCGCTGATGCACTGACGGCCTCCGGCAGACGACCGGGCGAACGTCAGGATTTCGTAAGCTGGCCGAGTTTCCGCCAGCGCGGATCGGGCTTGAGCACGACCGCGACCAGCACGGAGTCACGCCGCTCGACGACCCCCAACCGCCCTCCCTGGAGCGCGGCGTCGATTTCACCCGGCGACAGGTAGTAGCTCGCGCCCGTGGAGGAATCGATGATGATGCCGATGATACCGCCGATTAGGATGTTCCCGAGCACCCAGCCATTGAATTTCTGCTCCAGAGTCACTTCGTAAGGCTTGTAACCGCGCAGCGAGATGACGACGCGATGGCTGGTCTTGCGCGCCAGATTTGCCTCCGTCGGCGTCCGACCCGCCGGGTTTCCGTCGATCTCCACGGTGGCACCGGGCGGGCGGCTGTTGATGCGGACGTTTTGCTTACTGCCGGAGATGATGGACGCGCAACCAGGGAGAATGGCCAGGGAGCCGAGCGCGCAGAGGGTGGTGAGAGTGCGGGGGCGTGGGTTCATGAGCGGAGTTTGGTGAATGGAAATAGTGCCGGAGGGACGAGGGCGGTCGCAGCCGTCAGAGCGACACGGTGGACATCCGTTCGAGGCCCGTCTTGATGTTTTCGCGGATCGCTCCCTCGTTGGCCAGCTTCAGCCGGGTGGCTCCGACGAAGGCGTCGCCGACCGTGGCGGTATAGGGCCGATTCGTCGTCTCCGTCCAGACGACGCGTCCCGACCCGTCTTTCAGACGCCACTCGACCTCCGCCTGCACCGTCATATTGAAACCCAGCATCGGCTGCTGGAGCCGGACGAGCCGCACGTCGAGCAGGTAGTGGCCGCCGCCGCCTCGGATGACGCTGGAGAAGAGCCCATACTTCTCGATCGAGGTCTGGAGCGCCGTGGCGAAATCCTCGTTTGACACTTGCGAGGTCCACAATGGATTCGTCTTCTGCCCGCCCGTCACGGCGACGCTGACGGACCGGGAGGACTTCCGGGCCAGCCGGACACTCTCAGGCACCATCGCGGTGGGATCGGCGCCCGAAACGCAGCCAGCCAGAGCGGCACAGAGCGAGAGCAGCGTGAGGCGGAGGGAAGCCGACTGGAGGAGAGGGAGGAGTTTCAACATGGGGGGTTCTTGTTGGTCGTGGGTGGCGTGATGCCGGCTGGGAGCCTTGCCGGAGGTAGCGTGTTTTCTCGGGGACCGCGGTGCTGGGCACTGGATCGCGAGCGTTCTGGTACATGAGATACGGGCATGTCAAAGGAAACTTTCCGATCCGCCACCCACTCTTGCCAAACGTTCCGCGCTCCGCTGTGCTCTCCGCCCTCGCGTTTCTATGAGCACTTCCCTCTTTGATCTCACCCATGAAGTCGCCGTCGTCATCGGCGCCACTGGCGTCCTCGGCGGCGCACTCGCCGACGGACTGGCCGCCGCTGGCGCCAAGGTCGCGGTGCTCGGACGCAGCGCGGAACGCGGCGAAGCCCGCGTGAAGGCAATTCGTGATGCGGGTGGTACCGGCGGATTCTTCAGCGCCGACGCCATGGACCGCGCCTCGGTGCAAGCCGCCCATGAAGCCATCACCGCGCAGCTCGGCGCGCCGACCATCCTCGTGAACGCCGCGGGTGGCAATGACCCGAAGGTCACCGTCACCGCCGAGCGCCCCTTCGAGTCGATCGCCCTCGACGACTGGCGCGCGAACTTCGACCTGAACCTCGTCGGCGGCCTGCTGCTCCCCTGTCAGGAATTCGGCCCCGCGATGTGTGCGCGCGGTCGCGGCTCGATCATCAATATCGCGAGCGTCTCCGCGCATCTGCCGCTCTCCCGCGTCGTCGCCTACAGCGCGAGCAAAGCCGCCGTGCTCAGCCTTTCTAATTTCCTCGCCCGCGAGTGGGCCACGAAAGGCGTGCGCGTCAACACGCTGACCCCCGGCTTCTTCCCCGCGGAGCAAAACCGCAAGCTCCTCTTCAACGACGACGGCTCCCCCACCCCGCGCACGCAGGCCATCTGGGGCCACACGCCGATGAATCGCTTTGGCAAAAGCGAAGAGCTCATCGGCGCCTGCATCTTCCTCGCCGCCCACGGCGCGAGCAGCTTCGTCACCGGCACCGACATCCGCGTCGATGGCGGCTACCTCAGCCAGACGATCTGACCTGGATCGCAGCCGGGGCGAGTCTGCCGAGCGCCGTCGCCGAACGGTAAAGTTTCCCGAAGGTTGATCGCGCCCGGATGAGCAACCCACCCGCCCCGCCTCCACTGCCGCGCTCGACGCTGCTCACTGCGTTTGCGTGGCTGGTGATTGGACTCAGCGCGCTGGGGATTCCCATCAGCGTCATCTCCGGGCTTATGCTCATCGCCGGCAGCTACGGGACCCAAAACGCGGAGCCGCTCGGCGCCTTCACCGTGCTCGCCGGGCCGACGCTCACGCTCGTGGCCGGCATCGGCCTGCTCCGGCGGCAGCGGTGGGGCTGGTGGATTCTCGTGCTCGTGCTCGGCGCGATCGTCGTCTCGAACGTGTGGACGATGCTGGCCGTGAAGGCGGGCCCGAGCCACTTCGTTTCGCCGGAAGGCGTGCCGACCACCGTCCTTCAGTCGGGCACCGTGGGTCTCGCAACGATTGTCGTCGTTAGTGCCTCATCGCTCGGATTCCTGCTCACGCGGCGCGTCCGGACTGAGTGCGGAGTGAAGGCGGTCCGGCTCTCCATGGCAGAGATAGTTCCGCCGGCTCTGAAAGGCGGCGCGCGTGGCTGGAGGGTGGGGCACGCAGGGCGTGATTGCATGTATTACGAAGAGCGGAGCGATGGCGCGTGGCAGCGGCTCGAGATCAACGGCGAGATGCTCACGGGCCACGCGCATCACGTGATTTACTTTCGCTCGCCAAAAGAATGGCAGGGATATCCGGAATGGGCACGGCACCGGCGCGAAGAGATCGTCGGGCGGATCAAGAGCGAGTTCCGCGAACCGGATTATGAATACGACGACGGCTCCGCCTCGCTCGCGACAACGGCGCCCGCCGCAAGCCTGAGCCTCCCGCCACTCCCGCAGCACGCGCCGCAATCCGCCAGCCGCAATACGCAGGGGTTGGGCGCACTCATCCTTTACAGCGCTATCTTGGTCGCCCTCGGCGCGGGCATGAGCTGGCTGGTTCATAGCGGCATCGAGAGCGGCGAAACTTACTTCCCCACCAAACGCGCCTCACAGACTCGCACGATATCGCGTGTAGACGAACCGGCGATGTTTTGGATCTCCATCGGGATCTACTCCGCAATCGGCGTGGGCTCCGCTGGCTTTGCGGCATGGCTGGCGAAAGAAGCGATCCGGCTCCGCGGTCGCTCGCGACCGTGAGAGGCGCAGACAGTTGCGCGAAATCGCAGGCCTCCGACCACTCCACACGGTCCAAAGTCGAAGATGGCGCACGGCAGCAACTCGGGCTTAATTTTTTCCCATGCCCACGCTCTCCCAGACCGCTCCCGCCGGTCAGTATCTCAATGCCGAACAAGCCCGCGCGCTGATCGCAGAGGCCTGCCCGCCGAAGGACTACCGCGATCGCAAGGTGCTGCTCATCGTCCCGGACGCGACGCGCACTTGTCCGCTCGGGATGATCTTCGCGGCGCTCTTCGATCGCATCGGTGCGGCGACCAAGACGCTCGATGTGATGATCGCGCTGGGCACGCATCAGCCGATGAGCGAGGAGGCGATCTGCGAGCGGCTGGAGATTTCGCTCGAAGAGCGGCGGGCGAAATACGGGGGCGTGAAGTTCATCAATCACGAGTGGGACAATCCCGCGGCGCTGCGGAACATCGGCCACCTCTCCGCCAGCGACACACGGGAACTCACGAGCGGGCTCTTCGAGATGGAAGTGCCGGTGAATGTAAATGCGCGGCTCTACGACTACGACCAAATCATCATCATCGGCCCGGTCTTTCCTCATGAGGTCGTCGGCTTCTCCGGTGGAAACAAATATCTCTTCCCCGGCGTGAGCGGCCCCGAGGTGCTGAACTTCTTCCACTGGCTCGGCGCGGTGGTCACGAATCCGATGATCATCTGCAACAAATGGACGCCCGTGCGCAAAGTCGTGGATCACATCGGTGGCATGGTGAAGGTGCCGAAGCTCTGCCTGTGCATGGTGGTGGACAAGGCGCAGCTCGCGGGGCTTTTCATCGGGACGCCGGAAGGCGCGTGGGATCAGGCGAGCGAACTCTCAAAGCAACTGCACATCGTTTACAAAGATCACCCCTTTCACACCGTGCTGAGTTGCGCGCCGAAGATGTACGACGAGATCTGGGTCGCGGGGAAATGCATGTACAAGCTGGAGCCGGTGGTGGCCGATGGTGGCGAGCTGATCATCTACGCGCCGCACGTCCACGAGATCAGCATCACGCACGGTGAGATGATCAAAAAAGTCGGCTACCACTGCGTGGAGTTCTTCAAGAAGCAGTGGGACAAGTATCAGCACTTCCCGTGGGGCACACTCGCCCACAGCACGCACGTCCGTGGCATCGGCAAATACGAGAATGGCGTGGAGAAATGCCGCGTGCAGGTAACGCTCGCGACAGCCATCTCCGAGGAAGAATGCCTTGCGGTAAATCTTGGATACCGCGATCCAGCGACGATCAATTCCGCCGATTACGCCAACCGCGAAGACGAAGGCATCCTCTACGTCCCGAAAGCAGGCGAGATGCTTTACCATCTCAAGCAGCGTCCGGCCTGGGCACGAGAGATGTAGAGCGTGGGTACCCTGGAACTCATGCACGCTGCTGCGGCGGACCGCCAACTGCCCAATCGCACGGAGGAAAACTCTCGACCCGGATGGTAAACCTACCGCGTGTTACCGGGGGAAAACCCCGAAGATCGGCGTTGGGTAGTTCCTCTCATTCCAGAAGGCTCGCCCTCCGGTGGCCCGGTGGCTGCTCTCTGGAAAGGCGCGAAAATGACCACCACCAATGCAGCCTCAAAACGCGTCCTCTTCGTCGATGACGAAGACGCCCTCCTCGATCTGTACCGAATCGCCTTTAAGACGGAGCAAAAGGAGTGGGACGTAGAGTTCGCCCAGGATGCATCAGGGGCGCTCGAGTTGATGGAATCTGAGCCCTTTGACGTGGTCGTCACGGACATGCGCATGCCCCAGATGTCGGGTGCAGAGCTCGTCGTCGAGGTAATGAAGCGACACCCGAAAACTTCGCGGCTGATTCTTTCCGGGTATGCCGATCAGGAGCAGGTCGCCCGATGCATCGGCGCGACGCATCAATTCATCGCCAAGCCCGTGGGTCTGAAGGCGCTCCGGGCCACCATCTGCCGGATCTGCTCGCTCGATACGTGGCTCGGCGACGAAAAGCTCCGGGCACTCGTCTCCCAACTCCGCAGCGTGCCCAGCCTGCCCTCGCTCTATTTCCGCATCAATGAGGCGCTGGCCAATCCCGACACCTCGATCGAGGAAGTCGCGGCCATCGTGCAGCAGGATCCCGGCATGACCGCGAAGATCCTCCAGCTGGTAAACTCCGCGTTCTTTGGCATTTCCCGCCGCATCACCAGCCCCGTCGAAGCGGTGCAGTTTCTCGGCGTCGGTCGACTGCGCTCGCTCGTCCTCTCGCTGCACGTTTTCTCCTGCTTCGACGACTCGAAGATTCCGAATTTTTCCATCGAGAAAGTCTGGAACCACAGCATCGCTTCGAGCTCCGTCGCACAGAAGATCGCCAAACTGGAGAAAATAGACCGCGCGGCGACGGACGAAATCTTCGTGGCTTCGATGCTGCATGACATCGGCAAGGTGATGCTCGCGTCGAGCCTGCCCGAGCTTTACAAGGAAGCGATGACGATCGCTGCGGTGCGCAAGATCTCGCGCGTGGAAGCGGAGCGCGAAACTTTCGGCGTCAGCCACAGCGAAGTCGGCGCCTACCTGCTCGGCCTCTGGGGCCTGCCGGTCACGATCGTCGAAGCGATCGCGCTCCATCACGAGCCATCGAAAAGTGGCCTGCGCACGTTCAGCCCGCTCTCCGTCGCGCACGTCGCCAATGCGCTCGAAAAGGAGATCAGCGATCCCGAGGGAGCGAAGGACGCAGGCCTGCTCGACGAGCAGTATCTCGAGGAAATCGGTCTGGCGGGACGGTTGGACGATTGGCGCGATGCGGCGCGCGAAGCGCTCGGGAAGTAGCGCCGATCGCGCCCGCTGAAATCTCGAAAGGGTTCACGGCTTTCCCCGTGACTTCAGCGTAGCGCTAGCCGAACGCGCCGCGGGGTCGGGCTCTCGCACAGGAGCACAGCTCACTCCAAGAATGCGGGCAGTCGCGTCTTTGGTTCGTCGATCCCCTGCTCTCCAGCGGTCCCGGTGAAGGCAACAAACGACTCCGCGCACGACACGGGTCTTCCCGACGTCCGCCTTGGCCGACGCGGGATGGATTCGGGACACCGAGATCGCGTCTTCCATTCAATCTAAGAAGCGATACGCAAAGCGGTGGGTTGCGGTACGATCCGCCCGGCGGCGGTCGCAACCTTCACTTCCCCGACGTTCCCTCCAGTGCCAGCCATGGACTATCCCGCAGACCACGACCATCGCTGCCTCATGGGAAGTCGCGCGCTCCCTTTCACTCGTCGCCACTTCCTCGGTCAGATGACCACCGGGCTCACAGGCGTGGCGCTCTCGCGACTCTTCGCCAACGAGCTCACCGCCGCTTCTGCGCGCCAGCCGCATTTTCCGCCGAAGGCGAAACAGGTTCTGCAAATCTTTTGTCCCGGTGCGGCCTCGCACGTGGATCTCTGGGATCACAAGCCGATGCTGGAGAAGTTTCACGGCACGCCGATGCCTGGCGCGGACAAGGAGGTCACTTTTCAAGGGAAGAACGGCAACCTGATGAAGTCGCCATGGGCGTTCACGCCGTCGGGGCAGAGCGGGAAGATGATTTCGTCGATGCTCCCGCACATGGCGAAGCATGTAGACGAAATGGCGTTCATCCACAGCATGACCTCGCGCACGAATACGCACGGCCCCGGCTGCGTGAATATGAACTCGTGCTTCACCCGCGATGGCTTCCCGAGCGCCGGGTCTTGGGTCTGCTACGGCCTCGGCAGTTTGAATGAAAACCTGCCGACTTACATTGCCGTTCAGGATCTCCGCGGCGAACCGCCGAATGGGAAAGCAAACTGGTCGAATGGATTCCTTCCCGCGCAGCATCAAGCCGTCGCCATGGCCGCCCAGCAGCCGCTGCGCAATCTTGCACGCCCTTCGGCGATTTCGCCGGAGGAGGAAAAAGCGATGCGTGATTTCCTCAAGGTCATCAACGGCGAACACGCGGCCGCGCATCCCGGCAACGAAGAACTCCGCGCCCGCATGGCGGCCTACGAACTCGCCGCGAAGATGCAACTCACCGCGCCGGAAGTAAGCGACCTCTCGCGCGAGCCACAGCACATCCAAGAGCTCTACGGCACCAATGACCGGAACAAACTCAAGGCTGCGTATGCGCGCAATTGCCTGCTCTCCCGCCGCTTCCTCGAGCAAGGCGTCCGTTACGTCAGCCTTTACTGCGCTTCGCGTGCGAGCGCTGTGGACGGGCTGCTCAACTGGGATGCGCACAAAACCCTGAAAGCGGACTACGAGCGGCATTGCCCGATCTTCGATCAGCCCACCGCCGCACTGCTGACCGACCTCAAGCAACGCGGAATGCTGGACGACGTTCTCGTGCTTTGGTGCACGGAATTCGGACGCATGCCCACGCATCAGGAAGGAACTTCGGGTCGCGATCACAACCCCGACGCCTTCACCACCTGGATGATGGGTGCCGGGGTTAAAGGGGGCATCAGTTATGGAGCCACCGACGACTTTGGCCGGCGCGCAGCAGTGGACATCACGAGCGTTTACGATTTTTACGCCACCGTCTTGCACCTGCTCGGCCTGGATCACGAAAAACTGACTTACTACCACAACGGAGCGAACCGCCGACTGACCGACGTGCATGGGCATGTGCTGACAACAATTCTCGCTTGATCCATCCCGTGAGAATCCTTGCCGCTCTCTTTCCCTTCGTTCTCTCCGCTTCGTCCACGCTGGCCGTTGACCCAGCGGGCATTGGGTTCTTCGAGCAAAAGGTTCGCCCGGTGCTCGTGGAGCATTGCTACTCGTGCCATAGCGCGGAGGCCAAGAAGCTGAAGGCCAACCTCTACCTCGACTCGAAGGCGGGCTGGGAAAAAGGCGGCGATAGCGGCGAGGCGGTCATCGTTCCCGGCAAGCCAGAGGCCAGCCTGCTCATCCGGACCGTGCAGCATCTCGAAACCGACATGGAGATGCCGCCGAAGAAGCCGAAGCTGCCCGATGCGGTCATCGCCGATCTGGTGACGTGGGTGAAGATGGGTGCGCCCGACCCGCGTGACGGCGTGAAGATCGAGGCGAAGCGCGGCGACAAGTCTTGGTGGTCGCTCCAGCCGCTCGCGAAGCAGTTTACGCACGGCAGCATCGACGGCTTCATCACTGCGAAGCTTGCTGAGAAGAAATTCGCCCTCAATCCACCCGCCGATCCGCGCGCGCTGATTCGCCGCATGAGTTATGACGTGATCGGCCTGCCTCCGACGCCGGAAGAGGTCCAGGCGTTTGTTGACGACTCAACCCGCAATCCGCAATCCGCGATCCCCGCATTGGTGGACCGTCTGCTCGCCTCACCGCGCTACGGCGAGCGCTGGGGTCGGCATTGGTTGGATGTGATTCGCTTTGGCGAAAGCAATGGCTTCGAACGCAACATCGCCGTCGACGACCTCTGGCCGTTTCGCGATTACATCATCAAATCCATCAACGACGACAAGCCGTTCAACCAATTCATCACCGAGCATCTCGCGGGCGACGTGATCGGGAAGGACAATCCGGCGGTCGAAGTCGGCAGCGCCTTCCTCGTTGCCGGACCCTATGACGATGTCGGCAATCAAGATGTCGTGGCGCAAAAGAACATCCGTGCCGCCACGCTCGACGACATGATCACCGCGACGAGCGGCGCTTTCCTCGGGCTCACAATTAACTGCGCGCGCTGCCATCATCACAAATTCGATCCCATCCCGACCGAGGATTACTACCGGCTGCGTTCGGCGTTTGAAGGCATCACGCACGGGCGGCGGGTCGTGGCCACCAGGGAACAACGCGAGGCCTTCACTGCGGCGACGAAGCCGCTCAACAGCGACCTGCGCCAGCTCGAAGTCGAGCGCGACAAGATCGATGACGCCATCGAAGCGCGAGCGAAGGACGCATCTGCGAAAAGCAAACCCACCCGTCCGAAGATCGACCAGCAGGGGACGAATGAGATCTTTGCGCCAGTCGAGGCGCGCTACCTGAAGTTCGTCATCCAAAGCTTTACCGGCGACCACCAGGCGACTCCCAAAAACAAACGCCTGACCGGCCAGGGCAAGCTTACCGAGTTCCAAGTCTGGAGCGCGGATCAGCCTGCGCGCAACGTCGCCCTCGCCAGCAGCGGCACCATCGCGGAGGGCGCGAAGTCCGCCACCGCCGAGGATTTTCCGGAAGCCTATGGCCCGCAGTACTGCATCGACGGAACGCTGGGCGAAGCGTGGTTCATCGGCAATCCGGCGGTGCTCACGCTCACCTTTGCAAAGCCGGAGAAGATTAATCGCATCACATTCATCAACGCCCGCGGAGATCGCGACACCGATGAGAGCAAGGTGCGCGGGGCCACACCGTGCGAGTACGAAGTGCAGGTCTCCGACGACGGCCAGACGTGGACGACCGTCGCCACCGACGAAGGTCGGGAGCCGTGGACGCCTGCGCATGGCATCGCGCGTGCCCGCCGGACGGTCACCACCGCGAAGGAGGAGCAACAACTCGCCGCTTTGGAAAAGCAGATCGCACTGGTGCAGGCGAAGCTCAAAGCCGTGGCCGCGCTGCCGCAGATGTGGGTCGGCAATGCGGCGCAACCGAAGGAGCCCACCTTTGTTCACAAGGGCGGCGATCCGATGAAGCCCGGCGAACCCGTCGTGCCCGCGAGCCTCAGCGTGCTCGATCAAGTCACAAAGCCCTACGAATTGAAACCGGATGCCGCGGAAGGTGAGCGCCGACTCGCGCTCGCAAAATGGATCACCAGCGACGACAATCCACTCACACCGCGCGTCCTCGCCAATCGCGTGTGGCAGCATCACTTCGGAACCGGCATCGTGGATACCCCGAGCGACTTCGGCTTTCTCGGCAGCAAGCCCACACATCCAGAATTGCTCGACTATCTCGCTAGCCGCCTCGTCGCGAATGGGTGGAAGCTCAAGGCTCTTCATCGCGAAATCCTGCTCTCGCAGACCTATCAGCAAAGCGCCGCGTATCGCGAAGCTGCCGCGAGGGAAGACAAAGACGCGCGCCTGCTCTGGCGCTTCCCGCCGCGGCGGCTCAGTGCCGAGGAAGTGCGCGACACGATGCTCGCGGTCGCGGGCAAACTGCAGCTCGAGCCCATGGGCGGCCCAGGTTTCCGCCTCTATAAGTTCACCCAGAACAACGTCTGCACCTACTTCCCGCTTGATGTCCACGGCCCCGAGACCTATCGCCGCGCCGTCTATCATCAGAACGCCCGCGCCAGCGTCGTCGATGTGCTCAACGACTTCGATCTGCCCGACATCGCCTTTGCCGCGCCGAAGCGCGCGAACACCACCACGCCGCTGCAAGCCCTCACGCTGCTGAATCACAGCTTCACCCTCGACATGGCCGCTGCGCTCGCCGCACGCCTCGGCACTGACGACCCGGTCCGGTCAGCCTACACGCTGGCATTCCAACGCGAACCGACCGCGCGTGAGAGAGAGGCGGCGATCCGACTTATCGCGAGCCATGGCCGCACCGCTTTCTGCCGGGCGCTCCTGAACTCGAATGAGCTGATCTTTCTGGAGTGAACTTCTAAGCCGGGGGCAAGCGGTCCACGGCTTTCCTCAAGCCGCCAGCGTTTCGGGCTCCCAGGGCATCACGTAGGAGAAGGTGTTCGACGGCTCCGGGAGCGAGATCGACTGCAAGGCCCGAAGACCCGGAGTGCGCTTGATGCGGAGCGGTTGTGCGGGACTAAAGCGGGCAGCGATGAAACCTTCCTTCGCCTGCTCCACGACACCTCCGCACCCGTAAATCTCGAGATATTCCGCTCCGACGGAGACCGACATCGCGAGACTGGTCGGCCTCGGCGCCCGAGAGGTGGCTTGCGGCAACTGGCGGACTGCCATTGGTGCTAAAGCGCTCATGGATTCTTACTGCTGCAAGCCCTGTGCCATGCTTGTAATTTCCATAGAAAGAACTTCCGCCTCGTCCGTCTCGCGAGGTTTGCGCCTCTCGCAGTCCGGCCCTACAAGCTCCGCCACATGAAGACCGTGCTCGAGGTCATCCAAGTGACGACTGCCTATTTCCAGAAGAGCGGCATCGAGAGTCCACGTCTGAACATCGAGCACCTCCTCGCCCACATTCTCGGCAAGAAGCGGATGGATCTTTACCTCGAATTCGATCGACCGCTCGGAGACCCGGAGCTCAATCCGCTGCGCGAGCTGGTGAAAAGGCGGGCCGCGGGTGAGCCCTTGCAGCATCTCCTCGGGACGGTCGAATTCTGCGGGCGCGTCTTTGCGTGTGATCGACGCGCACTAATCCCGAGACCCGAGACGGAACAGCTTTGCGAATTCATCCTCGCCGGTCCCCCACCCCGGCGTTTCATCGATGTCGGCACCGGCAGCGGCGTCATCGCCCTCACGCTCGCCGCGGCCTGGCCCGAGGCCCAGGCCGAAGCCGTCGATCTCTCCGATGACGCACTCGCGCTGGCGGGCGAAAATGCCGCGCGTCTCGGACTCGCTGATCGAGTGCACTTTTCCCGCCGGGACCTGCTGAGTGGCGCGGAGGGCACTTACGATCTCATCGTCGCGAATCTTCCGTACATTGCGGCGTCGGAGATCCCGAAGCTCGCCGCGGAGGTTCAGCACGACCCGGTCGCGGCGCTCGATGGCGGCGCGGACGGCGCGGAAATCATTCGGCGGCTGATTACGCAGGCGACCGCCCATTTGCGCGGCCGACTGGCGTTGGAGATTGGCCACGATCAGGCGGCGCCGCTCGGTGAAACCCTCGCGCGGCACAATTTCCAAGACATCCGCACCGTCAACGACTACCAAGGTCGCCACCGATTTCTCTTCGCAACTCATGGATAAAATCCTCGTTCACGGCGGCAGCAAGCTCTCCGGCACGGTCCGCATCAGCGGCTCGAAAAACTCCGCGCTGCCGATCCTCGCCGCCACGCTACTGACCAAGGAGCCATGCGTGATTCACCACGTGCCGGACCTGAGCGACATCCATTACATGCTGCAGATCCTGTCGCACCTCGGCGCGCAGGTGGAGCGCGCGAGCGGTACCGTCACCGTGCAGGCGGAGAAGATCATCACGGAGGCGCCATACGAGATCGTGCGGAAAATGCGCGCGTCGGTCTGCGTGCTCGGGCCGCTGCTCGGCCGCGAGAAAGAGGCAACGGTTTCGCTGCCCGGTGGCTGTGTCATCGGCGACCGCCCGATCGATCTACACTTGAAGGGCTTCGAGGCGCTCGGCGCTGCTCACCGCATTGATGCGGGGAACGTGAAGGTCTTCGTCAGTGAACTGCGCGGCGGCGTGATCAATCTGCGCGGCAAGCTGGGGCCGACCGTGCTCGGCACCGACAACGTGATGATGGCGGCCGTGCTGGCGGAAGGGGTGACCGTGATCGAATCCGCCGCAGCCGAACCCGAGGTCGTCGATCTCGCGAATTTCCTGAACAAGATGGGCGCAAAGATCGAAGGCGCGGGCACCCGCCGCATCCTCATCGAAGGCGTGAAAGAACTGCACGGCGCGGAACATCAGGTCATCCCGGACCGCATCGAAGCGGGCACATTTCTCGTCGCCGGCGCGATCGCCGGGCAGGAAGTGAAGCTGCGCCGCGCGAACGCCGAGCACCTCACGTCCGTCATCGACACCCTCAGGCGCGCTGGCTTCGAAATCACCTCAGAAGCCGACAACATCACCATCAAGGGCAACGGGACCCCAAAAGCGCTGGAGATCACCACCGAGCCATATCCGGGTTTCCCCACCGACATGCAGGCCCAGATGTGCGCGCTGCTGGCGAAGACCCCCGGCATCAGCGTCGTCACGGAGACGATCTTCCCGCAGCGCTACATGCACGTCTCAGAACTGAAGCGCATGGGTGCGGATATCTCGCTGAATGGCCCGACGGCGATCATCAAGGGCGTCGAGCGCATCAGTGGGGCGCCGGTCATGGCCAGCGACCTCCGCGCTTCCGCGGCGCTGGTGCTCGCCGGTTTGCACGCCGATGGGATTACCGAGGTGAACCGCGTGTATCACATCGACCGCGGCTACGAGTCGATCGACGAGAAGCTGAACGGACTGGGTGCGCACATCGAGCGCGTGAAAGCCTAACTTCAAACCGTCTCTACAAAGCGGCATCCCGGCGTCTCACAGAGACGCCTGGTAAGTCACCAGCAGCGGGTGGGACTTACGGCTTGTGCCCGTTTTCCCCGTCGTGCTTTGGCTCTTCCTTGGCCGGGAGCGCGGCCGTGGCCGTGCCTCCGCCGCCGCCGAATAGCCGGCCAAAAATGCGCTTCGGCTGCGACTTGCCGCTCTCCTCTTCCGAGAGTTCGTGGTGCGCCTCGCTCTTCGCCGTCTCCCAGGCAGGGGCAAAGCCCGGCGCGGAGATCAGCATCCGCTTTTCCGCCCGCGCATAGATTTCCAGGTCGCGCTGCAGCTTGCGTTCGGAGGTGTCATTCAGCGAGTTCACCTTCACGCGCAGATTTTCGTTCTCCTTCCGCAGCGTCTCCTGCTCGCCTTTGATCCGCTGCATCGACTCGGCCTCGATCTGCAGTTTGTCACTCAGGTAGCTCTTGTAGCGGCGGAATTCACCCTTGAGCTTGAAGTGTTGGTAGAGTGCGAGGATTAGGAAGACGCAGCCGAGGTAGAAACCGAGGGCGAAAGGGCTGAGGAAGAGATCTTTATTCACAGGAGAATTCGAGGAGTCACGACAGGGCGTTCCGCAATGGTGAGCAGGAACAGTGCGGAATCAACGCGGTATTGCAAGACTCCCACTGCGGAAACTTCGAACGCAACTCAACCCTCCACCGGATGCCGCATTGCGCGAGTGTGGCGCCGCAGTTTTTCAAAAGCGCCGGAGGTGTGCGCGTAGCCGGGATACTCGCGGGCCGCGTCCTTCGGGCGATAGCGGAAGTGTTTGTAAGCCCAAAGATACAGCTCCGGTCGGGCGCGGATCACCGGCTCGAAAACCTCCCAGCACCGCTGCGCGATCTCCTCCACGCTCATCTCCCCCGTGACGTCGATCGCCGGACGTGCCGTCACCCGCACTGTGCCGTCGTTCTGCGGATCGGTGAAGACGGGCACGAGCACCGCCCCGGCCCGCTGCGCGAGCACCGCGTGGAGCAGCGGGACACACATCTCGAGACCGAACCCGTCGATGATCGTCGCCGCCTGCGCGGGGCGAAGATTGAGGTCCAGAAGCATCCCGGTCGCACCACCGCGCTTCACGATCTTCAGCATGCGGAGGAGCGAGTTTTCCTGCGCGATGATCGTCTGGCCGGAGTGCTGGCGGAGCGTGGCGAAGAGATCGGTGAGCAGCGGGTTCTTGAAATTCTCCGCGACGACCACATTCCCGAAACCTAGCCAGCCGCACACGAGGCTCGCCCACTCCCAGTTGCCCTGGTGCACACAGAGAAAAATCGTGCCGCGACGTTCGGCGGTGAGCTGATCGCGGACGTCCTCGAACCCTTCCGGCTGGATCCATTTGCGCCACGTCTCTGCGGTGAGCCGCTGCGCCCAGAAGAGGTCCATCATCGTGCGGACGAAGTTGCGATAAGACGCACGGGTGATCGCCCGGCGCCAGGCCGGTGAGAAGCGGTCGCCAAAGGCACACGCGAGATTTTCCCGCGCCACCGATCGACCGCGGCCGTCGAGCGCATAGGCGAGATCGCCGAGCACCCAGGAGAGCTTCACGCAATGCCTCCGCGAGAGGCGCGGGATGGCGCGCGCAAGCAGGCGGCACAGACGCGCTTCGAGTCGGTAGCGGAAGGATTTCCAGGAGGACACAGGCGCGGCAGAGTGAATGGTGATCGGTGATTAGTGAATAGAAGATGCGCCTCGACGTGCTTTTCCATCCACAGATCACCGATCACCATTCACATCCCTTCACCATGGACCGTCTCCTCGCCACCACCCGCGCACTGCTTGCCCAGCCTACGGCACCTTTCCACGAAGACGCCGTGCGTGCGGAAATCCTCATGCAGCTTGCGCAATGTCCGCACGTGTCCGTCGAGCGCGATGATTTTGGGAACGTGATCGCGCACTACCGGCGCGGGCAGGAGGTCGCCGCGTATGCCTTTGCCGCGCACATGGATCACCCCGGATATGTCGGGGAGGAATTTCTCGGTGGCGTGCCGGAGGAATATCGCACGCCGCCGCCAGCGACACGGGACTTCGGCGCCTTTGCGATGTGGGATCTGCCGGCGTGCGAAGTGCGCGACGACCGCATCTACTCGCGCGCCTGCGACGATCTCATTGGCTGCGCGGCGATCGTCACGATTTTTCAGGAACTCGAGGCCGCAGGCGCGGAATGCGCGTGCTACGGGCTTTTCACCCGCGCCGAGGAGGTGGGATTCGTCGGCGCGATCCAACTCGCGCGATCGCAGCGCCTGCCGCAGGAGGTGACAGTGATTTCACTCGAGACAAGTTCCGAACGCGCGCCGGGAGCCGGGAAGATGGGCGAGGGCGTGATCGTCCGCGTGGGTGATCGCACATCCATCTTCGATCCCGACGCGACCGCGACGCTCTGGCAGCTCGCGCAGGACGCAAAGATCCCGGCGCAGCGTTGCCTGATGAGCGGAGGCACCTGCGAAGGCACGGCGTATCAGCTCTACGGCTACCGCAGTGCCGCGCTCTGCGTGGCGCTCGGGAACTACCACAACTGCGGCCCCGAGAAGCGCATCGAGCCGGAGTTTGTGGCCATCGCTGATGTGGAAGCGCTGACCCAGCTCTGCATCGCCGCCGCCCAAGCCAGCGAAGCGCCCGATCCACGGCTGCAGCTCCGCCACAAGCTGGAGGCGCGCATGGAGGAATATCGGCGGTTCTTTGGACTGCGGTGACTTGTCACCGCTTTGTGGAGGCGGAAGCTTGCTTCCGTTGTGGGCATTGGTGTCGGGCCACCGTCAACCCCACGCGACAAGTCGCGTCCCCCACAAAGCGGCGACAAGTCGCCGCAGTCCAAATGCCTCAAACCGCCGGCGGCTCGATGCGCGGAAAGAGCGGCGTGGGTTTGCCGAGCACATGGCCGTCTGGCAGCCCGCCCCATTTCGCATCTTCGAGATGGAAACGCTGCGACCTTCCGGAATCTGCGAGCTTCCACTGGAGCTGATCGAAGATTCCGTGCGCGGCCTTCGGGAGCACCGGGGAGATCAAGATGGCGATGATGCGGAGAGATTCGGCAAGCGCGTATAGCACAGCGTCTAAGCACGCTTGCTTCTCTACGTCACCGACAGCCTTCGCCAATACCCATGGTGAAGTTAATTGAACCAATTCGTTGCACTTGGATGCAAAATAGTCCGCCGCAACCATGCCAGCATCCACGCTGCACTTATCCATCCACTGTGAATAGTTCGATACGGATTCCTCGCATTGGTCCACGACGAATGCGATCGAATCGTGCTTCGCGATCTTGGCAATCCGCCCCTCTCGGTACTTTAACGCCATGCTCAGTGAGCGGTTCAAGAGGTTCCCAATGTTGTTGGCGAGATCACTGCCGTAGAACTTGACCAGCCAGTCTTCGTCAAAGTCCGCATCCCTACCCGTCTTAATCCCGCGCATGAGATAGTAACGCACGATCTCCGCGCCATACTTGTCCGCAAGCACATCGGGATCGACGACGTTGCCGAGGCTCTTGCTCATCTTCGCGCCGGCGATGTTCCACCAGCCGTGCACGAGCAGCGTGGGCATCTCTTCGTCGGCGAAGCCGAGCGCCTTGAGCATGATGGGCCAGTAGACGCCGTGCGCAGGGATCATGATGTCCTTGCCGATGACGTGCACCGGCGGCCACCAGTCGGCAAAGGATGAAGGAGGAGGGATGAAGGATGAAGAAGATGGGCCTTCGGCGGCAGGGGTGGATTCACTTCCCGACGTGTCCCGCCTTTTCATCCTTCCGCCTTCATCCTTCATCCTTTCCGCAAAGTGCGGGTCGTGGCCGGGGGCGTAGGTGATGTAGTTCACGAGCGCGTCGAACCACACATACGTGACGAACCCCTCACCGAAGCTCTCGGGAAATGGGATGCCCCACTTCAGCCGCGAGGCGGGGCGCGAGATGCACAGGTCGCCTTCGAGCTTCTCCACGGCGTTGCGCAGCTCAGCGACGCGGAAATCGGGAACGACGAAGGGCCGGCCCTCGGCGCTGCGCTGGTCGATGAAGTCGAGCAGCCACTGCTTCGGATCGAAGCCCAGGTCGGAATGCGCGGTGAGGCGGAAGTAGAAGTTTTCTTCCTCACGCTCCTCGACCGGCTGCCACTCGGGGCCGAATTCGCCCTGATCGTTGCGCTCCTTGTCGGTGAGGAACTGCTCCTGGCGCACGCTGTAATATCCGCGCTGCGTCTTCTTGTAGATCCAGCGGCTGCGGTCGGTGCCGGGCACCTTGTCGTCCCACAACATCTGCAAATTCGCGCGCACGCAGTCTTTGTGCTTCGCGTCGGTGGTCGCGGCCCAGTCGTCGTAGCGCACGTCGAGTTTATCCCACAGGGCGACGAATTTCTTCGTCACTCCATCGACGAATTCCTGCGGCGGGATGCCCTGCTTGTCGGCGCTCTGCTGGACCTTCTGCCCGTGCTGATCGACGCCGGTGAGATAGAAAACGTCGTCGCCTTTCAGCCGATGATAACGAGCGAGGACATCGGCGAGCACTTTCTCATACGCGTGGCCGATGTGCGGCGCGGCGTTCGTGTAATCGATGGCGGTGGTGATGAAAAAGTGGGGCATGGACAAATGGACAGAGGACTCGCTCCAAATCGAACAGAGACGAGGAAGGAGCGACGAAACTCCACGAGCGGAGCGCGTCCGTCGATCCGTTTCCTACCGGAACCTGCGCCGATCCCGTGCAGTTCGGCAACCTCCGCAAATGATGTCCGCTCAGCGCTGCCCGCCGAACTGGCTGAGCAGACCGGTGAGCATGCCTTGCAGATCGTTCTGCTGCGGCACGCTGCCGTTGGGCGTCACCTTGTCGATGAGCTGCGGCAGGAGCTTCGAGAGCACGTCACTGACCTGATTGCTCTCCATGCCGGTCTGCTGGGCGAACTGCTGGATGCGATCCGCGCCGAGCGCTTGCTGGACTTGGGCGCCGCTCACGGGCTGATTCTGTCCGGTGCTGACCCACGAATTCACCGCGTCACCGAGGCCGGCTTTCTGGAATTGCCCGATCAGTGCGCCGAGTCCGCCGCCGCCTTGCCCGCTGCCAGAACCTGCGCCGGAGAGGAGCTGCATCGCGATTTGCGCGAGTTGGTTTTGCTGATTACCGCTGCCGCCGAGGACGGCACCGAGGATGGAATCGAAGAGGCCCATAGTTTTCTAGTGGAGAGCTGAAGTGAAGCGATCCGCCGCAGGAACTGCGGCTTATTACGGAGAATGCTGACCACGGCCGCGGCGCCAGTCAACGCGACGCTCGCGAAAACTTCAGGGCTTTTTGATCTTTCCACCCCAGCCGAGGATTTTCGCTTTCGCGCCTGCGGCTTCGGCTTCCTTGATCATTTCGGCACGGACGTAGAAGAGCGAAAGGCTCGACCAGGCGAGCTGATCGTTTGGCCGCAGCTCCACGGTCCGGAGTCCGGCGGCAATGGCTTCCGGGTAACGGCCGACTTTCATCAACGCCATGCCGAGCGCGTGCCAGCCGTCGAAGAACTCGGGATCGAGCTCGGTACAGCGGCGATACTTTTCCACCGCAGACTCGAGTTCACCGAGCGCGAGGTCCCCATTCGCGTCGTCGAACAGCTCCTCGACCTGCGGCGTCATCGTGCTCGCGGACTATGCGGCCGGCGGCGGCGGCGTGGGCTGCGGAGCGATGCCCGCTTCCTTGCGACGCGCCTTGAACCACTCTCCGAACAACGACTCGCGGCGGCCTCGGGAGAGACTCATCACCGTCAGCGCTTTTTCTTTTTCGAACTTCGCCTCGTCGATGGGCTCACGACGCTCCACATACACGAGCGCACCTCCGCTGCCGGTCGGCATGAAGGCGCTCATCTGACCGGGGGCGAGATCGATCGAAGCGATCATCACCTCCTGCGCATCCGGCTGGTCGAACTTCGGTTCGCGGCGCGAAAACGCGGGGAATGGCTCGGCCTTTGCACCGGCGGCGGTCGCGGCATCGGCGAAGGATTTTCCAGCCTTCACGTCAGCCTCGATTTTGTTGCGGATCTCGGTGCCTTTGAGGTTCAGCGACTCGGAGGCGCGCTCGGACTTGAGGGTCTCCGCGAGTTTGCCCTTGGCCTCGTCGAAGGTCTCCGGACGGGCGGGGACGACCGACTCGAGATGCACGACGAAATAGCCCTTCTCCGTGCCGATCACATCGCTCGTCGGCTGCTCAGGCTTCAATTCAAACGCGGCGCTGACCACTGCGCCATTGCTGCCAAGTTCCGCAGGAGTGTCCGTTTCCTTGAATTCGCCGGACTCCTTCACGGGAAGGCTCAGCTTCGCCGCGACTTCGTCAAACTTCGCGCCCGACTCCAGCATCGCCTGGGAGAAGTCATTCGCTTTGTCCGCGAGGCCTTTCAACGCCTCGACACGCTCCTTGCCCGCGAGCGGCTTCTCCGCGTCGGGCAAGGTGAGCGCGACATACTTCACCTTCCGCTTCTCGGTCGTGTTGAAGGACGCCTTCCGCTCCTCATAAGCCTTTTTCACGTCATCGTCGGAGACCGTCACGCCGGCGGTGAAATCCGCAAGCTTCAGTCGCACCACGGAGGCGACGGTCTTCTCCTGATCGCGCACGTATGCCGCGCGGACTTCGGTGGGTGAAGGAGCGATGGTCGAGCCGAGTAAGGACTTCAGCTTCTTCAGGACGATGTCGTCCCGCACGATCTCCTCGAGTTGCGCCACCGTCAGACCGCGCGAGCCGAGCGCGACCTGGACGATCTGATTGTACTTCGCCGGATCGAATTGCCCCTGGGTCTGGAATTCCGGCACAGCCTTGATCGCATCGGCGACTTCTTCATCGGTGGCACTGACACCGAGGCGCGTGGCTTCATCCTTCAGGACGAGCGAACCGAGGACGTAGTTCTTTTTAAATTCATCCTCCGAAGTGGCGGGCATGCCGAGACTGCCGACGAGTTCGCGCAGCCCGAGTCCACTGGCGAGTTCCCACTTCCGCAGCCCGCGCTGGTAATCCGCAAGCGAGACGCCACGTCCGGCGACGAGCGCGACGCGATCCGCTCCGAGCCGTCCGAGCGAGTCGGTGTTGTAGAGCACGGCGAAGGAGATGATCACGAGGATCGTGATCGCGATGAGGAGCGGCTGCTGAAAGCGTCGGATGAGATTTACCATTTGTGGGAGCGGATTCGGGGTTGATTTCGGAGGGGACGGTCCATAGCTTGCCGACCGCGAAAGCGCATGAAGCTACGTCCCTCCGCTCGATTCCAGCAAAACCTTTCTCTCTTGGGAGGCGCTTTCATGCTGGCTTCGACTGCCTGCGCACAAGTGGATGCCGAGATCGTTTTGAAAGACAACCGGCTGCAGCGCGCGAAAGTGTTCGGCGTTTCTTCTTCGGGCCTGCAGCTCGACGTCACCACACCCGACGGCAAAGGCCGGCTCGGGGTTCCGCTCGCGCAGATCAAGGAGGTGCGCATGGCGCAACCTGCCGAACTGAATCAGGCTCTCGCGCTGTATCAGGACAAAAAGTACGATGAAGCGCTCGTGATCCTGAAGGGCCTCGTCACGAAGTTCCGCGGCATGCCCACGACCTGGGCGCAGCAAGCCGCGGCGACTGTGGGCAGCGTTTATCTCGCCAAGGGTGACGTGGCCGGGGCCGAAAACGCTTACCGGGAATTTCAAAAACTCTACCCCGGGCAGGGCTCGCTGCAGTCCGATGTCGGCCTCGCGCTCGTCGCGGTGGCGAAGAAGGACTACGCGGGAGCGAAGGCGAAACTCGAGCCCGTGGCTGAAGCCGCGCTGAAGCAGAAGAATGTGAGCAGCGCCACCGCCCTCGCTTACAGTTCCACCTTCCTCGGGCTCGGGCAGATCCAGGAAGCGGAAGGAAATCTCTCCGAAGCGCTCGAGCACTACTTGCGCACGGTCACGCTTTTCTACCATGATCGCGCCTCAGCCGCGCTCGCGCAGGAAAGAGCTGACGCTCTCCGCAAGGAGAACAAGGACATCACCGTTCCGTAACTTCCCCGAATTTTTCAACCCCACCCATGATCCCCGCCTCCCTCCGCCGCTCCCTCCCGCGCCTCCTCGCCCTCGTCGCACTCCTGGCCTTTCCGTCGCTCGGAATGGCTGCGGAAGAAGGCGGCGGCGAACATAGCGTCTTCCAGATCATTCTCGACGGCGGCCCGCTGATCATCGGGATCTGGCTGACGATCATCGGCACTTCGGTGGTGATGGTGACTTTGATCATCCAAAACGCCATGCAACTCCGCAAAGACAAGCTGGCGCCACCGCCGCTCGTCCAAGCCCTTCAGCAGACCGTCAGTTCGGGAAACTACCAGGAAGCATGGGCCACCTGCGACGCGAACAAAAACTACCTCGCCAACGTCCTCAAGGCGGGCCTGACCCGGATCGGACGCGGCAAGGAAGCCGTGGACGGCGCCATCGCTGAACATGGTCTGCGCGAAGCCACCCTGCTCCGCACCCGCAACAGCTATCTGTCGGTCATCGGCGTCGTGAGTCCCATGATTGGACTGCTTGGCACCGTCATCGGGATGATGGGTGCATTCGCGGTGCTCGCAGGTTCGGGCATTCAAGATCCGCGCGCCCTCTCCGGCAAGATCTCGGAAGTGCTCCTCGCCACCGCGGCCGGTCTCTTCATCGCCATCCCGGCCTTCGTTGCCTACTACGTGTTCCGCAACATCTCGCAGATGTGCATCGTCCACGCCGACGACGTCGTGAATACCCTCCTCCTCGACGTGCCCTATGACGAACTCGCGGGCGTGCAGATCGGCGAAAACTTCAGCGCCGGCGGTGCCATGCCCATCGGCGGTGGCGCGCGCAAAGTTTCGATGGCCCTGACTACGAACTGCCCCGTCTGTAATGGCGCAGTCACTCCAGGCGTCAATCCCTGCCCACACTGCGGCTCGACCCTCGACTGGACCGCGTGATGAAAGCAGGAGTGAGGCGCTTGGAATCAGCCGGCCTCCCGAACCTGGACTCCTGACCCTACTCCCTGCCTCTCCCCAATGTCCCCGGCCAAACGAACGAAGCAATTGCGCGCGGCGACGCGCCTTTCGCCGGAAGAGGATCCCGAGTTTCAGATCGCGCCGATGATCGACATTCTGCTCGTGCTGCTGATCTTCTTCATGTCGATCAGCTCCTCGGAAGTGCTGCAGGTGAATCAGGACGTGCAACTCCCGGTGGCCAAGGATGCGAAGCCGCCCGACAAAGGCACGCAAGGCCAGACGATCATCAACGTCACCTGGAACACGATCAATAGCCTCGGCGGGATCGACATTGACGACAAGAAATACGGCGATCCCTTCATGGTCACCGCGGCCCTCGAACCCAAGGTGCGTGCGAACCCCAAGATGCGCGTCCTCCTCCGCGCGGACAAGGGCGTGCGGTACGAGTATCTCCGCGCCATCATGGTCGCCGCCGCCAATGCTGGCGTCGGCAACGTCACCTTCTCCGTCGTCGATAAAGACGCCCCGAAAGCCCCCGGCGCGCAGTAGCAACTCCAACCTCCAACTCACACCAAATATGGGCGGATCAGTAGGTTCAGAAGACGGCGACATCGGGTTTCAAATTGCCCCGATGGTCGATGTCGTTTTTGTGCTGATGCTCTTTTTCATGGCCTGCGCCGGCGCACAGGTGAAGGAAAAGGAACTCAACATCAGCCTCCCGAGCGGCGCCACATCCGCCAGCAGCAGCCAGAAAACCCCCATCGTTATAGATATCTCGCCCGAGGGTCAGGTCTCGATGAACAGCCAGGTCTTCGGCGGCGCGGCTGACAAGAGCCTCACTGCGTTGAAGGAGTGGCTCAAGAGTTCGATGGAGCAGTTTGGCGGCGAAGATCCCGTCATCATTCGGCCCGCTTCCGAGACGCGGCACGAGCGCATCATCGACGTGCTCAATGCCGCCGCCGCCGCGGGCGTGAAAAATCTCACATTCAGCTGAGCACGCGGAGGCTCAGAGCGCCTGACTCCAGGCTGCCAATCCAGAGACGCGCAGGATGCGCGCACTCCAGGCAGGCTTTCCGGTCGCCATTTTCCAAATCAACCGCATGAAACTCAACGCCGACCTGATTCAGAAGCTGCCCAAAGTTCTCCTGCACGAGCACCTCGACGGCGGACTTCGTCCGCAGACCGTCATCGATCTAGCGAAAGATTGCGGCTACGCGTCGCTGCCCACGCAGGACGCCACGGAGCTGGGCCAGTGGTTCCATCGCGGCGCGAACAAAGGCAGCCTGCCCGAATACCTCGAAGGCTTTGCGCACACCACGGCGGTCATGCAGACGCGACAGGCCATCGAGCGCGTCGCCTTCGAGTTCATCGAAGACATGCACCGCGACGGCGTGGTCTATGCCGAGGCGCGCTTCGCTCCGTGCTTTCACATCAGCCGCGGGCTCACCCCGGAAGCCGTGGTCCAGGCCGCGATCGACGGCTTCACCCGCGGCAAGGAAAAGTATGGTGTCGAGTGGGGCCTGATCATCTGCGCCATGCGGGACCGCACGGATTCGCTCGAGTGGGCCGAGATGGCCATCGATTTCCGCCACCGCGGCGTCGTCGGCTTCGATCTCGCCGGCGAGGAAGCGGGCTATCCGCCGAAGAAACACGCCGCCGCCTTCGCCGCCATCCAGCAGGCGAATTTCTTCAGCACCCTGCACGCGGGCGAAGCCTTCGGCATCGCCTCCATCTGGCAGGCCCTGCAAATCTGCGGGGCGCATCGCCTCGGCCACGCCACACGCCTCACCGACGGAATGACCATTGTCGGAGGCAAAGTGGTGAACATGGATTCGCTCGCGCAATACATCCTCGACCGCCGCATCCCGCTCGAAATGTGCCTCTCGAGCAACGTCCACACCGGCGCCGTCCGCTCCCTCGCCGAGCATCCTTTCCGCCTCTACTACGACGCTGGCTTTCGCGTGACGCTGAACACCGACGACCGCCTGATGAGCGACACGAACATGACGAAGGAACTGCTGATCGCCGTCGAAGAATTCGGCCTCGACCTCGACGATCTCGAGAAGATCACGACCAACTCGATCAAGAGCGCATTCATTCATTTCAACGAGCGCTGCCGAATCATCTATCAGGTCATCAAACCCGGCTACGCCCGCTTCCGGCAGGCGTAGAACGAGCATCCATTCGAGGCTGATCCTTACTACGACGGCCGCTGGCAAAGATAACGAGCAGCCTGGATTGAAGCCATGCGCCGTCTGATTCGCCTTCAGCATCTCCTCACACACCTAGAGACGCTCGAACCGCTGCTGCCTGACGGTCGTGCGGATGCCGTTGCGAGCGAAATCCCGCGCAATAACTCTGCCGAGCGCGACGGGACAAATCCGCCGTGGCTACTCCCGCGTCTTCGTGTCGAGCAGCAGCGTCACGGGGCCGTCATTCACCAGCGACACTTCCATCTTCGCGCCGAAGCGACCGGTGGCGATCGGGCGGCCGAGCAGTTCGCCAAGACGTTGCACAAGCATTTCGTAAAGTGGGATCGCGTGATCCGGGCGAGCCGCACGGTGCCAGCTCGGGCGCGGGCCTTTCCGCGTGCTGGCGAACAGCGTGAACTGACTGACGACGAGGATGCCTCCCTCCACATCGCGCACCGATCGACTCATCGTGCCGGTCTCGTCGGCAAAGATGCGCAGATTTACGATCTTCGCCGCGAGCCACTCGACGTCGTCTGCGGTGTCCGCTTGTTCCTTTCCCACAAGGACGAGCAGACCGCCGCCGATCTGACCGAGAGTTTCGTCGGTGACCGTTACCGAAGCAGAGGATACGCGCTGCAAGACCGCTCGCATGCCTTGACCGGATAATGAGCCGCGCGGGCAGCGTCACCCAAAAAGGTGAGGGCGAGCGATTGCGCCAACCGGGGTTCACCCCTAAGAAAGGCAATCACTTCGCTGTCTCCTAAAGCGACCGACCTTGATGAATCTGCCCTTGCGCCGCGCTCTCCTTTGCTTGTTGGCCATGACTACCGTTTTGCGGGGCAGCGTGCAGCCCGTTTCGGAAGAGGAGCAATTGCGCGTCGCCGAGCGCGTGCGCGATATTTTCGAAGCGAAGTGCGTGGACTGCCACGGTCCGGAGCTGCCGCGACCGAAGGGAAAATTCGGGCACGTGCTCGACCTCCAGCGCATGGCGGACAATCCCGACTACGTGGTCCGCGGCGATCCGGAGAAGTCGGAGCTCTACATCATGGTGCGCGACGACGAAATGCCCGGCGAAGATGCGCCCGTGCCCGCGCTCACTCCGGAGGAAAAGGAGATCGTCAAACGTTGGGTCGAGATCGGTGCGCCCGGCGCATTGGCTTCCGGTGGAGAGGCTGAGCCGGCGCCGACGGCAACCGCCGCGCCGGAGAAGCAGGAGCCCATCTGGCGCCGCGCCTTGCGCTGGGTCGGCAAGTTGCACCCCGTATCGACGCACTTTCCGGTCGGGCTGATGATGGCGGCGGTCCTCGCGGAAGCGCTCGGCTGGTGGACCCGCCGCGAGAGCTGGCTGCACACCGTGCGCTTCCTCGTGGCCGTCGCGGCGCTCGGCGGTTTGGGCGCGGCCGGACTCGGCTGGGTGAACGCGTATTTCAGCAGCTACAGCAAAGACGTGGGTGCGCTCCTCTGGTGGCATCGCTGGCTCGGCACGGGCACGGCACTGTGGGCCGCGCTCTGCGCGGTGCTCGTCTTCATCGACTCCTGCCCCGAAGGCTCCAGAGCGCGGCAGCGTTTCCGCGGCGCGCTGCTCCTCGGCGCGGCACTGGTCGGCCTCAGCGGCTTCCTCGGCAGCGCGCTGATCTACGGGCTCGATCACTACGCGTGGTGAGAGAGCGCTCCGCTCATCATCCTGCTGGACGCCCGGAGAGGCGGAAGCTGAGGATGGCGATGAAGATGATGAGAGCCACCGACCAACCATGAGAGCCGCGTTTCACAGCACCCCGGGCGATGACCTGAGCGAACGCGCGCAGCTCGCAGAGTTTGCACCCGTCGCCTATTCCGGTCGCGTGAAGCTCGAGGACATCTTCGCCCGCGCGGCACCGCTCGATCTCGACATCGGCTCGGGCGAAGGCGCCTTTCTCGAAGCGATGGCCGAGCGCCATCCGGATCGCAATTTCCTTGGCCTCGAGCGACTGCTCGGGCGGGTGCGCAAGGTCTGCCGCGCCATCGCGCAGAAGAATCTCTCCAACGCCCGCGTGATGCGCATTGAGAGCTACTACGCGATCAAGAACCTCCTCCCACTCGAGTCCGTCGGCATCGCGCACGTGAGTTTCCCGGACCCGTGGCCGAAGCGCTACCACCACCCGCGGCGTTTGATTCAGGCGAGCTTCCTGCGCGAACTTCACGGTGTGCTCGCACCGGGCGGTGAGCTGCGTGTAAAAACGGATGACGAGCCTTACTTCCGCTGGATGGAAAATGCCTTCGCCGCCGTGACGGGATACGAGCGCGTGGAGTGGATCGAGGAGCCCGACTATCCGCAGACGAACTTCGAACGCCGCTTCCTCTCGCAGGGCCTGCCGATCTATCGCGCTCTACTGCGGAAGGTCTGACCGTCGCCCACCGCCCGAAGGCTGAAGTCACCTGGCCGCAGTGCGATCCGGACCGCACCGCAACGATCCTGACGGAAGACCGCGACGCCGCGCGCAGCCAGCCCGCCGGCCCACGCATCGAGCACCGTGCTGCTGTCGCCGAACTCCGGCGCGGAGCAGATCACCGCTTGCGGCTGCACCCGCGCGAGGAAGTCCGGAGTGCCGCTGAGATCCTTGCTGTGCCAGCCTTTGACCAGGATATCGCTGCGCAGATCGCTCTCATTCTCCAGCAACCACTGCTCGGTCGAGAATCCGCTATCCGACGTGAAGAGCACTCGCACTCCCGCGCTTTCCAGTCGCACGACGAGCGCTTTGTCATCCGCGGTGGCGCGGTTGAGACCGGCTGGCGGATGGAGCACTCGCAGCGTCGCGTCACCACCCAGCCCGATGCGGTCACCGCGCCAGATGATCGATTTCCCGAAAGAGCCAAGCTGCAGTTGGCCGTGAAGATTCCGCCGCGTTGGCGAACGGTCGCGCACCGGCGATTCGAAGAGCGCGCGCGGACTGAGTTCGGCGATGGCGGTGAGAGCGCCGCCAACGTGCTGCGCGTCTCCGTGCGTCAGGAACAAGCCATCGAGCCGATTGACGCCCCGCGAACGCAAATAGGGAAGCACCACGTTTTCACACGTCCGCGCGCTCGCGCAATCGAGCAGCCAATCGCGGCGGCCGGCCCGCAGATGAATCGCAGCACCTTCCCCGCAATCGAGCACCGCGATCTCACAGGCCGCCGGCTCGGAGATGCGCGGAAGCTCTACGTACACGTGGCCGCCTGGCATTTCCGAAAAGGTGCGCACGACCCAAAGGAGGGCTTTGGCCGCCAGCCAGTTTGCATTGCTGCAGAGGAGTGCGCCGTGGCTCCAGACGCCGGCGCAGACCACCGTGCAAAGGCCGAGCAGCAGCACGCAAAAGGCGATCGGCACAGCGAGCAGGTTCGCGAAAATTGCCGAAACGGAGAAGAGATGAAAGTAACCAGCCGTGAAAGCGAGCGAGCCGAGCCACGCCGCCAGGGTCACGCCGACTGCGGCCGAGAAATGCCGCCAGCACCAGACACCTCCACGAATGGGAAGACTCCACAAGGCACGGGGAAGGAACGGATCAGGGCGGCCGAATCGCTCGCACCCCCGCTGGATGCGGACCGCGAGCAGTACGATCACGAAGACGAGCATGAACGAAAACTGAAAGCCGGGGAGGAAGAGCTGATGGGAATCCCATGCGAGAATTCCGACCGCTGCCGCAGCGAGGCTGTTGCAGACGACGGTACGGCGGTCGAAGAGCTGCGCGGCGAGCACGAAAGTGCCCATGATTGCGGCCCGCACACAACTCGCGCTCAGACCCGTGACCAGGGCATACGCCGCGAGTAAAGGGATCACGATGATCACCGCGGGCCGGCGGCGGATCCCGAGCGGCTTGAGCGCGTAGAGGGCGATCGCGGCGAGCATCGCGATGTTCAGTCCGCTGACCGCGAAAAGATGGAGCGTGCCGGTTTTCTGAAACAACGCGCGCACCTCATCGGGCGTCTCTCCGCGCATGCCGAGCACCATACTTTCGATCAGCGATGAGAGCTCAGGCGCGTCCGCGAGATCACGCCGCAACTGACTCTGGACCCAGCATCGCGCCCGAATCGCGAACGCGACGAGCATGCGCCCGTGGCCGTGGGACTCGACGCGGCAATCCTCTGGAAAGCGCGCCCGAAGCTCCGAAAACACGCCGCGGCGCTGCCGATATCCTGCGAAGTCGAACTGGCCAGGATTGCGCACTGACTCGAGATTCGACGCTTGGCCCGTGATCAGGACGCGATCTCCGTACTCCGGGAGCGCTCCGCTCCACGCGACGTTCAGCAGCGCGTCCATCTCGCGCACCTTTCCATCGACCTCGATCGACTCGCACCTTACATCGAAGAACGCGCTGACCCGGCCGGACCAAACCGTAGGCTTCTCTGGCTGGGTCCACACGATGCCCTTTACCGTCGCGACCTTCGGGCCGGCTCTGAACTGCGCCGCGAGCGAGCGAGCAGGAGCATCGTGAACGCGCCCCGCATGCAGTGCGAAGAACGCGAGGCACGCAGCGAGCCAGCAACCTGCGGTGCGTGGCCAGACTATCACTCCCACCGCAGCAATTCCGCAGCTGGCAATCAGCCAGCTTGTCGCCGCAGTACTCCACCAATCAGCCGCGACGATTCCAACCACTGCCGCAAGCGCGAGTCCCACGCAGGGGTGACGCGGTCGCAGTTCCTTCGGGGGCATTCCTGATCCTCCAAAACTCCGGACTCCTTTTCACGGCTAAAAATCCACCCGCCCCTTCACTCGACCACCAGCCGGGCTACTTCTTCTTACCCTGTGCGTATTCCGGGTAGCGACTCTGCAGGGTGTTCAGCGTCTTCTTCGCCTCGGTCTCGCGTCCGGCTCCCTGATACGCTTGCACGGCTTTCTCGAGCGCGAGCGGGGTAATGCTTTCGTCGTCGAGCACGAGTGAGACGCTGACGTAAAGCTTGGCGGCCTCCTCGGCGTGGCCGCGGCCCATCTGGATATCACCGGCGGCGATCCGCGCCTCACCGGCCACCGGACCTTCGGGCTGGATCGTGAGCGCCTCGTCCACGGACTTCTGCGCGTCGTCGAGCTGCTTCATCCCGATCTGCGCTCGAGCAAGGGAAAGCATTCCATTGGCGCGCGGGATCGGATCCTTCACGGATTTCAGATAGGTCTGCAACGCGCTCGCGGCCTCGGGAAAACGCTCCAGCTTCAACCGCGCACGAGCGAGGACGAGGTAATCATCAGGCAAAACTTCATCTCGCGGCGCTGCGTCCGATGGAGCCAGCAGCTCGAGAAACTTGATCGCCTGTTCAAACTGATTGTCCTTAAAGTAACCTTCGCCCAGCCAGCGCAGGATCTCCGCCGGCACGTCGGTCTTGCCGTCCTTCTTGTAGATGTCCACCTCACTCGCGCAGGCGGCGCGATCTTCCAGATAGTACTGGGCGAGAAGAATGCGCAGGCTGGCCCGCTCGAAGAACTCCTCGCGATTTAACTCACGTGCTTTGGCGAGGTGTTCAGCGGACTTCTTGTACTTCTTCGCTTCGAAGGACACGTAGCCAATCCAGTAATGCGCCTTCGGGCCGGCGGTAGATTCAGGGTAATCCTTGAGCAATTGTTCGAAGGCGTCGGACATGCCTGAGTTATCGCCCTGCTGTCCGAGGATCAGCGCCTTTTGCTCCAGCGCGAGTTCGCGCTCCTTGGCCTTTGGATGACGCCCAATTAGTTCGCCGTAGTCCTTCAGCGCCGCGGTGAAATTTTTCTTCTGCTGAAAAGCCATCGCGCGCTGACCCAGAGCGTAAGCGATCGACTTACTGGTCGGATAACCTTCGATGAACGAGCCGAGCGCCTTGATCGCGTTATCCGCATCGCGGATCTGCATGTAGCAGAAGCCCAGTTTGAAAAGTGCCTCGGCCTTGAGCGCTGGAGTCAGTGAACGCGCACGATCGAGCTTGTCGTAGATCGGCGCGGCAGCCGCGTAGTCCTGTCGGCGGAACAGCAC
>JANPIS010000398.1:0-7895 GCA_031425095.1 Chthoniobacteraceae bacterium | reverse complement strand
TCGAATTCTGGCGCGAGTCGAAGATTTCGCCCGAAGATCTGGAGAAATGGCTGGAGAAAGAGCGCGCCAAAATCGCCTCGCAAACGTGGGCCACGGAAATGGTCGGCAACATCGCCGCGTTCGAGATCACCTTCACGATGCAGGACGCGAAGAAGCACCTGAAGCGCCTGCTCGTCGAAGGCCACGCTCAGGAAGGCGTGAGTGGTTTGCTGGCGAAGTTCAACTTCTCGCCGCCTCCCGCGGGGGCGTGCTGAGCCGCCGATGAGTCTCTCGCGCTCGCTCCTCGCCGGACTGCTGTGCCTCACCACGCTCCTGCATGCCGAGGGGATCGCGCTCCGCGTCGCGGTCACGCCTGATTCGCTGAATTTCACCTGGCCCCCGCGCGCTGGGGACATGGAGCTTCGCGAGCTGCCGCTGCACACCTCGGCGACGGACGCTGAGGCCAAGACGATCTGGTCCGGCTCAGGCTCGAAGGCGTCGATCCCGCGCTTCGATGGCGCACGCGATCGGATGTTTGCAAAATTCGAGCTGCATGAAGGTGGCCACTCGCTCGGTGCTCCACAGCACGTCACGGATTTCTCCGCGCTGCCGCGCCGGACGAAGTCGCTCGGGTCTCAAGCAAACAAGAAAGGCATCACTTGTCTGCTCGACGTCGCCGATGGCCGCGCGCTGGGCTTCGGTCAGTCGAACCAGAACATCAACATCGGCGCGCTCGTCGATTGGGAGAGCGCCAGTCCGAAGATGAGTTTCGAGTTTGAGGGTCGCCGCGTGGGCCTGCGTCCGAGCGCGGTCGCGCAACTCGATCGCGACCTTCGCGCCCTCCACGCCGCGCAAATGCGCGTCACCGGCATTCTGCTCAGCTACGTGAATGTGCGAACGCCGCGTGCTTCGCCGCTCGTGCATCCTCTGACCGATCCGAAGACCATCACAGCCGGGCCTGCGGCCTTTAACACCGCGACCGCCGAGGGAGTGTTTTTCTACCGCGCGATCGTCCGCTGGTTGGCCGAGCGCTACACGCGGGATGATGCGCAGTTTGGCCTGCTCGGCGGGCTCGTCATCGGCAACGAAGTGCAGAGCCACTGGACCTGGTACTACATGGGGGCCGTCGAGCCCGAGGTTCTGTTGCGCGAATACACCGCCGCCCTACGCATCGCCGATCTCGCCACACGCAGTGTCCACACGGATTTCCCGATCTACGTCTCGCTCGAACACCACTGGACGCAGCCCGCCGCGGCGGATCGCACGCACGGCTTCAGCGCCGTGGAAGTACTCGAAGGCGTGAACGAGCGCGCGAAACGCGGCGGCGATTTCCCGTGGCACCTCGCCTTCCACCCCTACCCCGAAAACCTCGGCCGCCCGAGCTTCTGGAACGACAAATCCGCGCCGCTGCGTTTCGACGCGCCACGCCTCACTTTCCAAAATCTCGAAGTGCTGCCGGCCTACCTCCGTCAGCCACGTTTTCTCTACGACGGCAAAGTGCGCCGGATCGCACTCACCGAGCAGGGCTTTCACTGCCCCGACTCGCCAGACGGCGAGACTCTGCAAGCGGCGGCTTACGCGCTCGCGTGGAAAAAGGTCCAGGCGATCCCGGAGATCGAGTCCTTCCTTTATCACCGTCACGTCGATCACCCGAACGAAGGTGGACTCAAGCTGGGCATCCGCGAACACGACGGCAGTCCAAACGTCAATGGCATCGGGCGCGCACGAATGATCTGGGAGGTGGTGAAAAAAGCCGGCACACCGGATGAGGATCAGGCCTTCGCATTTGTGTTGCCGGTGGTCGGGCGGAGCGACTGGAGCAACGTCGTCGCGACGAAGTTCGATCCACCGCGACCTTCGAGACGCGAGCCCGGGCGCGTCGTCTTCGACTTCGTCACCCAGCGCGCGAATGCGACGCCGGAAAATGTGCAGTCCGTCGAACTGCGCAAGATCGGCGCTCCGGACGAAGTGCAACAGGAAGCCCTGCAACAGCACCCGAAACCGCGCGGCCCCTCGCGTCTCACCTTCCGCGTGCCAATTCCCGCCGCAGATGCAAAGCACTGCCTGCTCGTCTTCGACGCCCTGCTTAACAGCGCCAAAAGCAACGGCGCAGGCTTTGCCGTGGAAATCGAAGGTCACGAAGTCTTCGCGCAAAAACTCAAAGGCGCGGAGCGAGTCCCGGGGGCGATCGACCTCGCCAACTACCGCGGCCGCGACGTCGCGATCACCTTCATCGTCGATCCCCTCGCCGATCCCGCGAACGACTGGGCAACCTGGGTCGCCCCGCGAATCGTGCTTCGCTAAGGAACCAGCAGCACCGTGAGCTTCTTCGGGCCGTGCGCGCCGAGGACGAGGATGCGCTGGATGTCGCCGGTGCGGCTCGGACCGGTAATGAAGGAAATGAAGCTCGGGTAAGTGCCGCGATACTTCGCCGCGAGGAGCTCGTGGGCCGCGGTGAGATCGGGGACGACCTGGCTACCTGGCTGTGGCGCGCGATGACGAGGTGATGCGGAGGAAGGACGCTCAGGGCGCGTCCACCGAAACTCGGCGACGTGACGCACACGCTGCCGGTCTGCGCGAACAGGCACTCACATTCGGTGCAGCCGGCGTCGCACGCTTCGAGCGCGTCGTTGAGGGGGATCTCTTCGCTCGTCATCGGCTTCGATTTGACGATCGACTTCACGCCCTTCGCCTCCGCGAGCTTTAGGATGCACTCTCGCCCTGTGCCGCATCGCTCGCCCAGAAAACGTTCCCGCCGCGTGCGGTGAATTTCGCTTCAAGCTCCGTGAGGATTCCGTCGAGTCGGTTCAGCCCGTCGTATTTGATCTCCGAGGCGGCATCGCGCGCGTGCTGCCAGCTCGTGAAGGCGCTCTCCGTCTTGCCGCGCGCAACCTTGGAGTTGCCGAGCGCCTTGCGCACCGCCGCGCGCCGCGGGTCGTCGGCGGTGGTGTGATCGGAGTCGATGTGGAATTGCGTGATGGCAGACTTGGAAGAGCGGGTGCTTTGATTTCGCTTCACGTTCCCCGGCGCAAGAACGGAGCACCAACTCGTGCTCCAGCCGCTCAGCACGACCGATTCCTATTCGTAGGTAAAGGTCGCGGTTGCGGTGGTGTCCGCGTCGGCGACGAGCCGCAGCCAGTAGGCGCCGAAGGCGGCCGGGAACGCATGCTCGATCGGCTCGGCAGCCGCGACCTTGAGACGCGTCACTTCACTCCACACGCCCGTGCCGGTGAAGTCGGCCTCGATGGTGATGTTGGCCGCTGCGGTGCTTTTGAATGTGAGCCGCTTCCGATCGAAACCCGCGCAGAGATACGGATCGCTCACCTCGCCAGCCCGCACGGCCGTCTCGTGCCAGGGGCCGCCGGTGCCGCGTGGTTTGCCGAGTTGCCAGAGATCGTCCACCGCACCGACCCAGAGTGCGACCTTGCCGTCGTCACTGCGGACGATGTGATCACCGCGCGCTGCGGCGTCGACGCCGCTCAGCACGAGCAGTCCGCGGTAGCTCGCGTAGTCCCAGATCGCGCGGTTGTGCGTGGCGATCGGGCGGATCTTTGCAAAACCGCCCGCATTCTCCGCCGGCATCTCATAGAAGGTTCCGTACGCGTTGAGCAGATTGCGCTCGGTGCAGACTTCGCGGCAGACGCGCGCGCCTTCGGTCACGGTGCCTTTCGGAAGGCGCCAGCGAGCGCCTGAGGAATCGACGTAGAGCGCGGAAGACGCATCCGCCGTCAGGCCGGATTTCGGAATCGCCGCGTGCTTTGCTGTCCACGCCGCCCCAGGTGCGTCGTGCGCGGCGCGAAGGTTCAGCGATGCGTCGAGATCGTAAGGTCGCTGCGCGCCGTCCGGGACAAAGCGCAACGTCTTCAACTCACCCCCGCGCGCATGCATGATTCCGCGGCTCACTGCCCCGGTGCCGAGACCATCGAAGATCGCTGATGGCTGCGCGACTCGCCGGTCTTCGCCGCGGTAGTGAAACATCGCTGTGACCCGCGAAGCATCCCGCGACGGCACGAGACGCACCCATTCGCCCGCGTCGCGGAAATCCGTCCACACACCGCTCTTCGCCGGGACCGTGATCTCGCGGAGCTTCGCCCATTGCCCATTGCCGCGCGCGTCGATCTCCAACATGACGCTCAGTGGCTCCGCATCGGCGTGCGTGAGATGCAGCGAGCGGTGCGCGTAGCCGGCAAAGAGGAACGGCTCACTCGCGACGCCCGCCTTCACCGCATCGTCCTGCCATACCGCGCCACGTCCGAGTGTTGGTCCGAAGGAATCGAGCTGCGTCGGCGCGAGAAACCAGAGGTTCGACTGCGACTGTCCTGGCTCACCGAGTTGGCCTTTGAGCGGGTGTTTGTTCAGGAACTCGCTCTTCGCCGTGTCATCGCAGCCGAGCACCACGCGTTCGCCCCAGCGCGTGAAGTCGCCGACCACTTTCAGATACGTCGAGCGCGGCGCGATGCCTGCCGTATTGCTGGTGGAAAAGGTGCGCGGGAATTTCCAAAGGGAGCCGTGCATCGTCATCAGCAAGGCGTCCTCGCCGATCTCGCGGATGCGCGGCCACTCGGTGTTCCAGCCGTGTGCGCCGTCGTAGCTGTGCGACGCCTTGGGCAGACGAAAGGCGCTCCACTTTCCGCCATCGAGCAGCATGAGGATGAGCGAGCGGTGATCCCAGCCGATGCTCCACAGCGGCGCATCCGGCGCGCTGCCTTCGATGCCGCCAGGACCGGTCACTTCGGTGAACTGATTGCGTCGCACGACGGTCCACGCGTCCGCCTTCCCATCCCACTCCGCGAGCACGCCGCTCGGCACGGCGGGATCGCGCAGGGCTTCTTTCGCGTGGTCGCCGTTGTTCGCATACACGTAGCGACCTTGCGCGGAGGAGAAGCCTTTGCCGTGATAGCCCGGCAGGTCCGCATGGCGTCCGCCTTTCACCTGCTCGTCGGTCCACAGCACCGTCGGCGCGAGCGTCTTTACGTCCACCTCGTAGATGCCTTCCTCCATGGTCGCGAAGACGATCTTTCCCGCGGGATCGGTAAGATGCCGCGCGAGTCCTGTGTGCCGGCCAAACATTTGCGTGTAGGGAATGACGCGCACGGCACCGTTCGCACCGATCGCATACGGCCCCATGAAAAGCTGCTGCGACTCACGGTGGATCATGCGGTTGGCCGGCGTGCCGCCGATGCTTTCGGGGCGGATGATCTGCTGCAGGTCCGGCGTGATCTCGTAGAGCTTGTCGGAAGAGCCCTTCGGCATGTGCGGCGCGTAAGTGAGCACCCACAGCCGATCCGCCCAGGGCGCCATCGCGCCCGTGCCGCACTCGCCCTCGTTGTTGAACATCGCGAGATGCGGATAGATACCCGAGACGACGCGTGGCTCGGCGGCTAATGCGAGACCCGCAAGCGAGAGTGCAGAGACGATAAGCAGGCGGAGGAAAAGGCACGCGGAGGGAAACATGGTGAAATGGTGGCCGCCCAACTAAGTCCGGCAACCACCCGGTTTGGACAGAGATATTCTCCCACCGCCGCCGCCTGCTACGGCGTTTCCGGATTTTCTGCCGATTCACGCACGACAAGCACGGCACATGGCGCACCATGCACAATGCACTCCGCCGTGCTGCCCATCAGGAGGTGCCGCAGTCCGGTGCGCCCATGCGTCGTCGTCACGATGAGACCGGCCTGCACTTCCCGCGCGGCACTCAGGATCTGATCGTAGATGCATCCATGCCGGACCATGGTCTCCGCTTTGATTTCCGGCGCCACTTCCTCGTCGTAGAGCTCGGCGAGGCGCGTGAGGGCAGCCTGGCCGTGGGGATGTGCGCTCGGCGTCGAGCCCGCAGGCGTGGGAGGCTCGGAGACATAGAGCAGCGTGAGTCGCGCGCCAAACTGGAGCGCGAGCGGCACCGCGTAGCGAAGAGCGGCGCGCGAGGTCTCGGAGAGATCGAGCGGGACCAGGATGCTTTCGAGATGCAACGGGCGACGACGGGCGGAGCCGCCAGCGTCTTGCGCTGGGTCGGTGGGGGCTTCAGTCATGACATTCATAGTGAGAGGAGGTGCTGGTTTCCGATCGTAAGCTAATCCCGCCATGGACCGCAGCAACCCGTCCGTTGGCGGTTGCTCGCCCTGTATTGCCACCGATTCGCCAGCGCTCGGCCCTCGACCAACCGACACGTTTTCGCCTGTTGCCGCGCCGAGCTTTGGGCGCATGATTCGAGCCGGTATGCGCATCCCCCTCCTCCTCTGCTCGACGCTCGCGGTGTTGAATCCCGGCTCCGATCTTCACGCCCAGGCCAAGCCGCTCCCGGCCTACACCGATGCGCAGGCGGGCGAACACGCTGACGAAGATGCCGCCGTCACCGGCAAGGTTTTCGGCGTCTCAAAAACGAAGACAAACACAACTTTCATCAATCTCGGCGCGCCCTTTCCGAACCACACCTTCTCCGGCGTCGTCTTTGCCGGCGATCAGGAAAAGGTCGGTGACGTGCAGCCATACGATGGAAAGACGGTGACGATCACCGGTCGGATCGCGATGTCACCGCAGGGCAAACCGCAAATTGTGATTAAGGCCCCCGACCAGGTCCGCCTCGCCGATTCCGTCGCACCGGCGGTCGCGACCCCCGCACCTACGCCGATGCCGGCCAGCGCGCCGTCCGGTTCCGCTGCGGCGCCCGCGCCCGCTCCCGTCGCGGGAAACGCGCGCAAGATTTCCCTCGCCACCAACTGGAGCAGTCCCCCGCAAGCGGGCGCGATGACGCGCAAGGACCTCGCACTGCTTTTCACCGGCCAGGGCTCGACAGCCGAAAGTGGCGCTAACGAATCGTCGATCATCCTCTACGGTGGCCTGCCCTATCTCACGCCCCTCGACGAAGCGCGGAAGCGGCTGAACCTCGAAAACACCCCGGCGACCAAATCGCGCGTGACCTGCCCCGGCCTGCCCATCGGCTCCTTCACCGCACACCTTTTCAATGGCGTCTTCGAGGGCGGCTTCAATCGCCTGATCCTCGTCACCGACAATGCGGACCAACTCGTGAGCGTGCTCGCGCTCGACGAGAACTCCCGCCAGCGCACGCCCAACGAAACCGACGCCACCGGCTACCACACGTACAACTTCATCCAGCACCGCGTGAAAGGCACCGCGGATCTCGTCATCCGGCACACGCTCGCGCCGACCAAGGGCCGCGTCGTCGTCGTGGATACGATGCTCATCGACCCGAACGACGCCGTCACTCCGCCACCGCGCACGAGCAGCACTCGCAGCACGACGACGCGCTCCACGGGATCGAAGACCGGCAAAGTGCTCGAACGTTCCCGCTGGTTCGTCCCCGCTCCGGTCGTGAGCCTCATCCTGCGCTGCGTCGGCAGCAGCCGGTGACGGAAAGCTCGAAGGCCGCGCCGTGGTCAGGCTCCTCCCGCGTTGCCGGACGTTCTTCGGACGGACGCCAGCCCCCACGGTCGATGCCGCACTCCGAACGCCACCGCCCCACCCAAACCCTCTCCGCCCCCGCGCACCCAGAGCCGCCAGAGGCCCCAAAAAGGGTAGAAGCCCCGTCCCGATTTGCACCCTCCGGGCGAGCGGTAACTCAGCGTTAGCATCCTCGGCACCGGGCCGCTGCCTCCTGCTGCGTCAAGGCGCGGGGCTCAGTTCGAGCGCGCAGCGAGCGGCGCCGGTTTCGCCTTCGGAGCGAAGGCCGCCCAGAGCAGTTCCCAAGCGGCGTTATTGAACTCGCGGTTCTGCGGGTCAGCGAGCGCGAGGCGGCGGACGGTGGGCTCCGCGAAGCGGCCAAGTCCGAGGGCGCGTGCCTTGGCGATGGCGTTGGCACGGGCCGTTTCGTCGCCTTGGCGGAAACGCTCAATCTCCGTATGCAAGGAGCGCTCCATTAGTGGGGTGATGATTTCCGCGCGGCCGACCATGACCCGCTG
>JANPIS010000397.1:0-3959 GCA_031425095.1 Chthoniobacteraceae bacterium | reverse complement strand
GTGAAGTAGCCGCTCACCCGCCCGCCGCCTTCCACCGCGCCTTTGACGACACCAGCGATGCGCCAGCGTGTGCGGATGATCCGCCACGGCTCATCCGGGCTGATTCGGAAAACTTCCGCCGCGCCCCCATCGACGGCGATGCTCTTGCGCGACGGCGGCAGGCCCGCGCGCGATTCGTCGTGGACCCAGTACTGAAGGTGATCGGAGTTTGAGCAGCCGAACTTCCGTCCGACGTCATCGAAGCTCATGCCGTATTGCGCGCCACCCGCTTCGAGGCCGAACTCGTGCGTGCGCGGATCAAACCAGAAGTCGCGTCCGCCGAGCTCCTGGGCGGGAAGTTCGGGCCGCTCCAGGCACGTGATCGCGCCGCGATTGCCACCGCCCGCGAGGACGTGGATGCGATTGTCCTGGCCCCATTGGAAGCTGTTCATCAATCCCTGCACGTTCAGCAATTTCAGTCCGGTGCCGAAGCCGGTGAACACCTTTTTCCGCACCTCCGCGTGCCCGTCGCCATCGCGATCTTCAAAGCGCCAGATGTCTGGCGTCGCGCCGACATAGAGCCCGCCATTCGACCAGATGATTCCCGTGGGCCACGCGAGATCGTCGGCGAAAATGACGCTCGTCTCGTAGTAGCCGTCGCCATCCTTGTCCTCGAGCATCGAGACGCGGCCGAGGTGCGGCGTCACGTCGCGCATCTCGGAGTAGTCATTCATCTCGCAGACAAACATGCGCCCGCGCTCATCGAAGCAGATCGCGATCGGGTCGCGCACCTGCGGCTCGTGCGCGGCGAGCCGGAGCGCAAAGCCCGGTTTCACCTGCCACGTCGCGATTGCGTCCTTCGGTTCGACGGCGGGGTAACGCGGGAGATCCTTCGCGGGATCGACGGCGACGGCGGTCTTCGTTTCACCGTAGGCTTTTGAGTAGGTGGTCTTGGACTTCAGAGCATCGGCGGCGTGTCCTTCCTTCACCGGAGCGAGCGCCGTGAGTACCGTGAGCAGCAGGCGAATTCGCGTCCGGCAGGGAGCCTGATTGAAAACGCACAGACGCGGAGACGCAGAGGGCGCAGAGAATTCATGCGATGACGCGCTTCCCGATAGAGACGCTTTGCGCCCTCCGCGTCTCTGCGTCTCTGCGTTTTCAATTCTCATCGTCTCGAGTGCTATGACCCGCGCAGGAAGGCGAGCAGGTCGGCCATCTGTTCCTTGGTGATCGCGCCTTCCAGCCCCGGCGGCATGAGGCTGCGGTCGAGGCTTTTCATTTCTTTGATCGCACTCCGCTGCACGCTCTCCTTCACGCCGCCCATCATCGTGATCGTCACGCTGTCGGAATTCTCCGCGGTGATGAGGCCGACAAAGGTGCGGCCGTCTTGCGCGTCGATCTGGTAGGCGCTCCAGCGCGCCTCGAACATCCGGTTCGGATCGAGGATGTCGCTGAGCAGCGCCTCGGGCGGCTTCACCCGCACGTCGGAAAGCGGCGGGCCGACTTCGACGCCGAGCGCACCGATTTTGTGGCAGGTGATGCAGAGCGTGAAGAAGACGGCCTGGCCGCGCTTTGCGTCGCCGGCGAGCTTCATCGCGCCCATGTAGCTCGTGATGACGGCGGCGCGATCTTCACTCGGCTGGCCGAAGAGCTTCACCGCAAGATCGCGCAGTTCACCTTTGCCGCGCTGCCAGCGCCAGCGCGTCTCGATATCGACGAGGGCAGGGGAGATTTCGCCGCGCTCCATGCGCTTGAAGAGGTCCAGTGCGGACTTCGCGCCGGTGGCAAGTTGCGCGACGAGTTCGCGGCGCACCGCCGGACCGGCATGCGGCAGCAACTCGTAGATCATCGGCGAAGTCTTGTCGGTGCCGAAGCGCTTGAGCAGCGCGAGCGCGGCGGTCTGCAATGCGGCGGGCTGGCCGGGCGCGAGCAGCGCGCGCAGGACCGGTTGCGCATCGTCCCACTTCCGTTGCGGCAGCAGCGGCAGACACGCGAGCCGCAGCGCTTCCTGGGCGCTCGCGTCGCCGACGGTCGCATCCATCTGTTGCATGAGTTTCCCGATCTCGGAGGCGGCGGCAAAGTGACGCGAACTTTCAGTCCGCGAATCGCCCGCCTTGCTCACCAACTCCGCGAGTGTCTTGACGCCCAGCTTGCCACCCGATTTCGGCAGCCCCTCAGCGAAGCCCTGGAGCACCGGCGGCTGCCACCAGTGAAGGAACGGCGGCGGGACGCCGCCGGGAACTACCGCCGGCGAGGACGCCGCCGCTACGAGCGCCGCTTCGAAATCATCCGCCACGCCCGCCGCCGCGCACGCGCTGGCGAGGCTGCGCAGCGTCTCGACGCGGGTGGGTGAAAAGGTCTGTGTGAGTTTCCCATCAGCGATCACCTTCTCCAACACGGCTCCGGCGCTCAGCGCGGACGAGGAGAGCACGGCTTTCGCCATCCACTCGTCCTCCGGTGCATCCCCGATCGCTGCCGCGCGGGACTCGATCGTCCGCGCGTCACTCGGCTTGCCATCGTCGGGGTTGCGGAGGATTTCGAAGAAAGCTTTCCGCTCCGACGAATGGACCCACTCCGCTTCGCTCGTGACCGGGGTGCCGCGTTCCGCGAGCAGGCGGCGAGCAGTGTCGCTCTGCCAGCCATTGCCGCGATCGACCCATTGCTGCAGCGCCGCTGGTTCGGACGGCGCGGCGGTGATTTTCGGCGCCGTCGTACCTTTCGGCACGATGCGCCAGATGCGGCCCTGATTTTCGCCCTGCCGCATGTCGTGCGTCTTCACGAATTCCTCCGGGAAGAATCGCGCGTGATCGATCCAGCGCCGGTAAATGTCGCAGATGTAGATCGCGCCGTCGGGGCCGGTGGTGAAATTCACGGGCCGGCACCACTCGTCGCTGCTGCGGAAAAATTCAGTGCGCTCGCCGACGCGCTTGGCCTTGAAGCTCGCGCCATCGGGCTCGACGCGATAGCGCGTGACGAGCTGGCCGGTGGGGTCGGGGACGAAGACATTGTTCCGCAGCTCCGGCATGAGCTGGCCGCGATAGGTGCCGAGGCCGGAGCAGGCGGTGTTCGTGCCGGCATGCGCATCCGCCGTGGTGTGGGTGATCTTTTTTGGATAGACGCGGGTCTCGGCGCCGGCGGGAGCGATGTCTTCGGACCCGCGTTCGATGCCGGCGTGCGGATTCCGATTCACCGCCTCATAGGGCATGACGGCGAACATGACGGGATTGCGATTTGAGCAGAAGAAGTGGCGGCCCCAGTCGTCGAAGGCGCCGCCATATTGCCCCGCGCCGCCGGTGGGTTCGATCGCGCCGGTGTGCGGGTTCCAGCGAAAGTTGCTGCGCGGCACATTCACCACCGCCGCCGGATTGTCCGCGGGGTAAATCTCTTTCGCATCGAGCCCGTTGTTGAAATAGACGCAGTTATCGCGGCCCCAGCGTGGCGCGCTCACCTGGAGTTGGCTGTGCTTCGGATTGAATCCGCGGATGAGCGGTTTGATTTCGTCGGCCCGGCCATCGCCGTCGGTGTCCTTGAGGAAGAGAATCTGCGAGCGCGTGGTGGCGATGAGGCCTCCATCGTAAGGCAGCAGGCCCTGCACGTTGTCCACGTGGTCGGCAAAGGTCACCGCCTTGTCCATGCGGCCGTCGCCATTCTCATCGGAGAGAAGCTGGATGCGCGAGAGCCACGGGGCACCGGCCTTCGGCGGGCCGAGCGGGTAGTCGCGCATGTCGGCCACATACATCCGGCCCTGGGCGTCCCAGGCGCATTCGACGGGATCGAGCACGAGCGGTTCACTCGCGACGAGCTGCGCTTCATACGGGCCATCGAGTTCGATCTGCTTCTGCGATTCCTCCGGCGACATTGGCTCGGGCTGTCCGTCGCGCACCGACACATCGCTGCCGCCGCTGGCCTGGATCGGATTCCACTTTTCCTGAAAGGCGCCGAGCGGCCAGAGCTCGAAGCGGCGCACGATCATCTCTGCG
>JANPIS010000396.1:0-6644 GCA_031425095.1 Chthoniobacteraceae bacterium | reverse complement strand
AAAAGTAACCGCACCCCTCGGCGGGCGAGGCCTCCCGCGCTCCAGTGTCCGCATCCCCGAATCACGGACGGCCTCGGCCGCGACCAGCAATCACCCCCGCCCCCAAAGCCCAAGACCAGCGCCATTTCCCCCGATTGGTGGGATTACACCTGCCTCGACAGCGACATCGTCGATGCTGTCGCCCGGCTCACCCCACGCGACGTCGAGAAGCTTTCACGTCCCGGATTCCGCGTCGTCTTCTACGACACGCTGGAGGATTTCTACCTCGCCGAAGCGCTCGAGTACATCGCTGCCTGGAAGCAGAGCACCGACGACAATCCCGCGGGCATCTGCGGCCCGATCGGCCCGACGGAGCAACTCCCGCTCGTCGCGCGCCTCGTCAATGAACTCGGGCTCGATATCCGCAGCGGACATTTCTGGGGGATGGATGAGTGGTTCGATCCGGCCACAGGGAAAGAGGTGCCCGTCATGCATCCGCTGAGCTTTGAGAAAGCGGATCGCGAGATGTGCTTCGATCGCATCGCGAAGAAGCAGCGCATGCCCGATGCGCATCTGCATTTCCCGAAAGCCGATACCGCCGCGTATCGCAAGACGTGGGACGCCGGCGTGCGCTGCGCGGTGATGCAAGGCGGACAGGGTGACGTGAAGCATTGGGCCTTCAATGATCCACTCCCGCGCCGCGGCAAATACAAGACCGCTCCGCCGACGCCCGCCGAGTATCGCAAGCTCGCCACGCGCACCGTGGAGTTGCACCCGCTGACCATCGCGCAGAACGCGCGGACGAGCGGGGGCGGCAATATTTCCATGGTGCCGACGCAGGCGATCACGGTCGGTCCGGTCGAGACATGGAAAGCGGAGAAGGTCTCCATCTGGCAGGCCGGCACGCACGACAATCCCTTTGGCCAGCGGCTCACCGCGTATCTGATCTCGAAGCGGCTGCCGACGAGTTGCGTGCCGATGTCGCTGCTCGCGGATCATCCGAACGTGCAATTCAACTATTACCGCGGCGGGCTGGGCTCGTGCGCGGTGGAGATGCACTGAGATGAATCGCCGCACGTTCCTCCACACCGTCGCCCTCGCCGCAGCCGCGCCGCTCTTTGCCGCGCCGGATTTCCGTCTCCGCTATCTGCTCAGCTCCGCGATGTATGGCACGGGGAAACTTGAGGACATTGTGCAGGAGGTGAAGAAGACTGGAGCTTCGCACATCGACCTCTGGCCGAAGAAACACGGCGATCAGCGCGAGCAGATGGACGCGATGGGGCACGAGGCCTTTGCCGGATTGCTGGAGATGCACGGGGTAAAGCTCGGCTGCCTGACGCGTTACGACCTCGGGCCGTTCGGACTCGCAGAGGAGTTGAAGGTCGCGCGGCGTTTTGGCTGCCGCACCATCATGACGGGCGCGAAGGGCCCCAAGGGTCTGAAAGGCGACGCGCTGAGGAACGCCATGAAGCAGTTCGCCGAGGAGATGAAGCCGCACTGCGCGGAGGCGGAGAAGGCAGGTGTGACCATCGCGATCGAGAATCACGGCAACGGCCTGATGGAGTCACCGGAGAGTATCCGCTGGCTGGTCGAGTTCGCACCATCCGCAGCGCTCGGCATCGCCTTTGCCCCATATCATCTGCCCCAGGACGAACCGATGCTCGCGGCGCTGCTGCGCGAATGCGGGAAACATCTCGCCGTTTTCATCGCCTGGCAGCACGGCAAGGGGTGCATGACCGCGATGCCGAAGGAGGACGAGCTGCTCCAGATGCCGGGGCGCGGTCCGCTCAATTTCGCTCCGCTGCTCGCCGCATTGCGGGAAATCGACTTCCAAGGCTTCACGAATGTCTTCATGCATCCCACCCCACGTGGCATTCCCATCGTCGAAGGCGGCACCGCAGCCGTGACCGCGGAGATCAATCGGGCACGCGAGTATCTCGAACGCACCCTGGCGAAGGCATAAGCGTCGCGCCGGGAGATTGATTGACACCCCGGACGTGCCCCTTACGTTCGAGCACGAAAAGTGCGCCTTGCGCGGGTTTATCGCCCGATGCCAACTGCGCCTCCAGTAGAGATTTCCGACCCGCGTATGCCACATAAGATTTTGGTGATCGACGATTCGCTGGCTGCCTCGCAGCTCGCGGAGAGCGTATTGGCGCAGAATTTTAGCGCGGTCGATGTCCTGCTTGCGCAGCGCGGCGCCGATGCTTTCGATCGCTTCAATGTCGCCCAACCCGACCTGGTCTTGCTCGACGAAACGCTGCCCGACATGGACGCCGAGGCGGTCTGCTACCGGCTGCTGAATGATCCCGCGACAGCGAAGGTGCCCGTGGTGCTCTTCACCACGAATGGGCACGGCGAAGCGATCGAGCAACGCTACCAGAACGTCGTGAAAGTACTGCAGAAGCCGGTGACGCCGGAGGCGCTGCTTGAGGCGCTGAATTCGACGCTCAGCAAGATCAAGCCGGCCGGGAATCCTGCGCGGCAGATGCTCTTCCACGATCCGTCGCGGACCGTTTACAGCGGCCATACGGCGTTCTTCTCGCTGCGTTCGGCGCTGCAGATGGCCTATGCGGACAAGCTCACGGGTGTGCTGCGATTTTTCATCAATCGGAACCCGATTGATCTCTACGTCTCGAAAGGTCGCTTCCTTTTCGCCACGTCGCGCAACTTCCAGCTCTACACCCGCGAATCGCCGGTGATTCTCTCGGCGACCAACCTCGGGACGATCATCGAGGGCCAGGTCACGCAGGCGGCGACGGGCTGCCCGATCTTTCTTTTCCTCTCCATGCGCGGCGGCTTCCCGCACGACGATGTGGTGCAAATCACCCGCGATCACGGCATGCGGATCTTCGCGAATCTTTTCACGGCCGGCCGGGTGACATTCGAATTCGAGGAACTGCAACAGTTCCCGGAGTTCGCGAAAAACTTTCCGCCCGCGCCGGAAGATCCGGACAACTGGATCCTCGGTGCGCTGCGTCATGTGAAGTTCGAGAGCCTGATGCCGGGACAGCGCCCCGATCCGAATGGCAGCCCGGCCTACACGCGCAAGGGCTACGAACTCATCCAGAAGTTGAAGCTCAACGACGTCGAGGCGCGCTTTGCGACGGCGATCAATGGTGCGGAATCGCTACAATCGATCGCCAAGAAGATCGGCATTCCGCTGAACGACGCGCTGCTCATCGTCTTCCGCTTCCAGGCCCTCGAGATCATCGACTACTGGAGTTCGACGGTGCTGTCCCTGCCGCAAGGCGCGGCCTGAGGGATGGGCGTGGCGAGACTCAGGCCCGCCGGAGCCACGCATCGGTCCCATATTTTTCGGTCACTAGGTGCTCGGCCTTGGCGACCGTTTCCGTTGTAAGCCATCGCGTGCTCACCTGCGTCGCGAAAGCCGACGCCAGCGCTCTCCCGAACTCCCCGGGCAGCGAGCCCATCTGAATGCTCCCCTGGTGCAGTAGGCCATACTGCGTCCGACGTTGAGCAGCTCCTGCGACCTTAATCGCACCGATCAACAGGTCATGCTGCACGGGACTTTCAAAGCACGCCGCCGAAGCCGCCGGAGATGCTGAGTCGGCAAGTGAAACGCCCCTTCCCACAGCCCCGAGCACGTCGGCAATGATGGCATGCACGGCGCGATAAGATTCCGCAGTCCGCAGACTATGGACCTGATGCCCTCGCGGGATGATCAGCGAATACGTGAAGTCTTCCCCGTGCGGAACGACGCCTCCGCCAGTCCATCTCCGCACGAGATCACACGTCGATGATTGACGCGCGACATCGGCATGTTTTCCGAAATATCCAAACGACGTTGCCGCCCGCTCCCAGCGATAGCAGCGCAGGAGCGGCTTTTCCGCAGCGCGCAGCAACGCTTCGTCGATCGCCATGTTCAGCGCGGCGGAGTGCGGCTCGGGGTCGTCGAGTCGCACCAGGTCTTCGAAGAGCATCCGGCTAGAGGAGATCCGGATAGTGGGAGCGCGCCACCGCGTCGCACCGGGCGGAAATCTCACCGGCGGAATCCATGTGGCGGATCTCCTCCACGAGCTGGCGGCAGGCGTTGTAGTCGAGCGATTGCACGGCCTTCTTCACCCGCGGGACGAGGGCCGCCCCCGTGCTCAGTTCATCGACGCCGAGCCCGACGAGCAGCGGCGTGAGCGAAATCTCGCTGGCCATTTCACCGCACACACCGACCCAGATGTTGTTCGCATGCCCCGCTTCGACGGTCATCTGGATGAGACGAATGATGGCCGGGTGCGTCGGCTGATAAAGGTGGGCGATGTGCTCATTGAGGCGATCCACCGCGATCGAATACTGGATGAGGTCGTTCGTACCGATGCTGAAGAAATCCACTTCCTTGGCGAGGAGATCGGCAGCCACCGCAGCACTGGGGATCTCGATCATGGCGCCCACTTCCATGTCCTCATTGAACGGGATGTTTTCACACCGCAATTCTCCGCGACACTCCTCGAGCACGAGGTTCGCTTCGCGCAGCTCTTCGATGCCCGAGATCATCGGGTACATGATCTTCACATTGCCGGAAGCGCTTGCCCGGAGGATGGCGCGGAGCTGAGTCTTGAAGATATCCACGCGCTCCAGGCAGAACCGAATGGCCCGCCAGCCAAGGAAAGGATTGATCTCCTCCGGCATGTTAAGCGAGCTCATGAACTTGTCGCCGCCGAGATCAAGCGTGCGAATGATCACGCCATGCGGGCGGACCTTTTCGGCAACGGTGCGATAGGCCTCAAACTGCTCGTCCTCCGTCGGCAGTTCGACCTTATTGAGATAGAAAAACTCCGTGCGATAAAGTCCCACGCCTTCTGCACCCGCGGCTGTGGCGAGGTCGGCATCCTCGGGCAGTTCGATATTGGCGCTGAGGATGACATGCCGACCGTCGAGCGTGGTGGAGGCGGTCTCACGGAGTTGGGTGAGCTTTTGCTCGACGGCCGTCTTCCGAATCTCCAGCTCGCCGTATTCCCAGAGCGTCTGGTCATTCGGATTGACGATGACGAGCCCGTTGTAGCCATCGAGGAGGACGTGATCCCCAGTCTCCAGCCCCGTGCTGATGTCATGCAGCCCGACCACGGCCGGAATGCAGAGCGAACGCGCCATGATCGCCGTATGCGAGGTGCGGCTGCCTACGTCGGTGGCAAAGCCGAGCGCCAGGGTGCGGTTGAGCTGCGCGGTGTCACTCGGGGTGAGATTGTGCGCGATGAGGATGTGCGGCGTCTTGACCGTCGAAAGGTCGCGCGAACCACGACCCATCAGATTGTTGATGACGCGCCGGGTGACGTCGTGAATGTCGAGCGCACGCTCGCGCAAATACGGGTCGTCGATCTCGCTCAGCGTCTTGGCATAGCGGTCGGCCACCGTCTTGAAGACAAACTCCACATTCACCTTGTCGCGAGTCAACGTGCGTAGCACTTCGTCGATCAGCGTGCGATCCTCGACCACGAGCAGATGCGCGTCGAAGATGCTCGCGTCCTTGGCACCGATCGATTGCACGATCTTCTCCTGCAATTCCATGATCTGCGCTCGCGTCGCGATCAGCGCCGTTTCAAATCGCTGAATCTCCGCTGGAATCTCCGCCTCCTGGATCGGTCCGGCCTCCGGCGTGGCCTCCTCCGGCCGATAGACGAAGACCGTTCCGCGGGCGATCCCGGGGGAGACGCCGATCCCGTGGAATCGCTGCTCGGCTACGGCGCCGCTCATAAGGGGATATTCAAGCCCCGAATTTCGAGCATCCCGTGCTCAATCTTCATCGAACTTCCTCGCGATGATCGCTTCGATTTCGGTGAGCGCCTTTTCTGCATCGGGGCCTTCGCAGGTCACGACGAGTTTGGAGCCCTGACCTGCCGCCAGCATCATCAGCCCCATGATGCTTTTGCCGTTCACGCGCTCTCCGTCCTTTTCCACCCAGATCTCGCTTTTGTGCCGGCTGCAGGTCTTTACAAACAACGCCGAAGGACGTGCATGCAGGCCGAGCCGGTTGATGATCGTGAGTTCCTTACTGGCGGCGGATTTGGTGGAGTCGGTTTTGCGCGGGAACAAGCCCATTACAGGTCTTTCTTTTTCTTCTGCATCAGATTCAGCAATCGCTGATTGAATTCCACGGCGCTGTTCTGGCCCATACTCTTAAGCTTCTGGTCCAGCGCAGCCACCTCGACCAGTTGGGAAAGGTCGCGTCCCGTTCGGACAGGAATGGTGATGTGGGGAATCAGGATCTCGAGGATTTCGTAGTACTCTTGATCCAGTCCGATTCTATCCACCTCCTCCAACTCCTGCCAATCCTTTAGTGTGACGATCAGATCAAGTCGCTTGTCGAGGCGCACGGACCCGACGCCGAAGATCGACATCACGTTGATCACGCCCAAGCCGCGCACCTCCATGTGATGCCGCGTAAGATCGGGTGAAGTGCCAACAAGTTCCTTACCCTCGAGCGCGCGGAAGCGAGTCATGTCGTCGCTCACGAGGCTGTGGCCGCGCTCGAGGAGACCGAGCACGCATTCGCTTTTGCCGATGCCACTGGAGCCGCGGACCAAGGTGCCGATGCCCATGATGTCCACCATCGAGCCGTACTCGCTCTTGCTCGGAGCAAAGTCGTACTCCAGAGCGAGGGTCGCCGCGTTGATGAATTTCATCGTGACCATCGGCGTGCGAAAGACCGCCAC
>JANPIS010000395.1:0-3070 GCA_031425095.1 Chthoniobacteraceae bacterium | reverse complement strand
CCGGCCGTCGGCATGCGCATGTGGAGTGAAGAGCGGCGCCTCGGGACCATCGAACTCCTCCTCACCATGCCCGTCACGCCCTGGCAGGCGATCGTCGGGAAATTCTTCGCCGCCTGGGCCGTGCTCGGCATGGCGCTCGTGCTCACCTTCCCGATCGTGCTGACCGTGAATTACCTCGGCAATCCGGACAACGGCGTGATCTTTGCCGGCTACGTCGGCAGCTTCCTCATGGCCGGCGCGTATCTCGCGATCAGCGCGATGACCTCCGCGATGACCCGCAACCAGGTCGTCAGCTTCATCGTCGCCGTGGTGCTCTCGCTCTTCCTCATCCTCGCGGGCTGGCCTCCGGTGACGAATATGCTCACGCAATGGGCGCCCACGTGGTTTGTCGATGGCGTCGCGGCATTCAGCGTCATGACGCACTTCGAGAGCATCCAGAAGGGGGTCATCGACTCCCGTGACATCCTGTATTTCCTGTCGATCATCGTCTTCGCGCTGTTCACGACAGGGGTCATCATCCGCGCCCATCGCGCCGGCTGATCTCGTCTCCAGCATTCCCCATCCCCATGAAAAGAGGACTCGAAACCTACGTTTACTCCATCGTCGGCATCGTCGCGATGATCGGCATTCTCGTCGCCATCAACATCATCGGAGGTCGCGCCAAGAAGCGCATCGACCTCACCGAGGAACGCGCCTACACCCTCTCGCCCGGCACGCGGAAGATCCTCGAGAAGATCGATACGCCGATTCAGATCCGCTTCTACTGCACGCGTGGCGAAAACGAGATGCCGGTGATGCTGAAGACCTACGCCCAGCGCATCGAAGATCTCCTCGGCGAATACCGCCAGGCGTCCAAGGGCCAGATCGAAATCCAAAAGCTCGATCCCGTGCCGGATAGCGACGCGGAGGACTCGGCCCGCCTCGACGGCATCGAGGGCCAGATGCGGATCGGCGGCGACCCGATTTACCTCGGCGTGAGCGTGAGCATGCTCGACCAGAAGGAACCGCTCCCCTTCCTCTCGCCGGATCGCGAGCGGCTCCTCGAGTACGATCTTTCCCGCGCGATCTCGCGGGTGATGACTCCCGAGAAGCCAGTGGTCGGCGTGATGAGTCCGCTCTCCGTGCAGGGCCAGCAAATGAACCCGATGATGGCGCGGATGGGTCAGCGCGGCCAGCAGCCGTGGGTGCTGATGAGCGAACTCCAGCGTGACTTCAAGGTGCAGACCGTCGAGATGAGTGCGGATAAGATTCCCGCTGAAGTGAAGCTGCTCGTGCTCATCCATCCGAAGGGCCTCACCGACGCCACGGAGTACGCGCTCGATCAATTCGTCCTCCGCGGGGGCAAGCTCATCGCCTTCCTCGATCCGCTCTCGGTGCTCGATCAATCCGGCCAGCAGATGGGCATGCCGATGCCGAGCAGCTCGACGATGGAGAAGCTCCTCAAGGCTTGGGGCCTCACCTTCGACACGGGCAAAGTCGTCGCCGATCTCGACTACGTCGGTCGCACCCGCCAGGGCCGCGCGCCCACCGTGCTCGCCCTCACGGAGAAGGCGATGAACAAGGACGACATCCTCACGGCCAACACGGATAACCTCTTCTACGTCTTTGGCGGCGCCTTCACCGGCACGCCGGTCGAGGGCTTGAAAATGTCCGCGATCATCAAGTCGTCGAAGAACTCGCAGCTCGTCGATCCGATGATGGCGCAGTTCACCGGCGAGAAAATGATCCAAGACTTCCAGAAGTCGGGCACCGAGTATCCGCTCGCGGTGCGGCTCAGTGGAAAATTCAAGAGCGCCTTCCCCGAGGGAAAACCGAAGGCGCCCGAGCCTCCGGCTGATCCCGCCAAGCCAGCGGAGAAGAAGGACGAGAAACCTGCGGAAGCTGGGCTCAAAGAGTCCGCGGAAGAGAACACCGTGATCCTCGTGGGCGACTGCGACATGATTCAGGATCAGATCGCGGTGCAAGAGATGCAGAATCCCTTTGGCGGCGGCCAGCGCATGGTCATGCCCGCGAATGGCAACCTCGCCTTCGCCCAAGGCGCGGTCGAGCAGCTCACCGGCGACAGCAATCTGATCGCGGTGCGCAGCCGTGCGTCGCGCGAGCGGCCCTTCACCGTCGTGAAGGAAATGCAGGCCCAGGCGGAGTCGGCTTACCAGAGCAAGATCAAGGAACTCGAAGGCAGCCTCGCGGAAACGCAGCGGAAACTCACCGAACTCCAGCAGAGCAAGCAGGCCGAGGGCGGCCAGGCCGGGCAGCGCTTCATCCTCTCGCCCGAGCAGCAGAAGGAGATCGAGAATTTCCGCAAGAAGGAGACCGAGGCAAAGAAGGAGTTGAAGGTCGAACGCAAGAAGCTCCGTGCCGGCATCGACTCCCTCGAGAATCGCGTGAAGTGGCTGAACATCGCGGCTATGCCACTCCTCGTCACCGTCGCCGGGATCGGTCTCGCGATGGTCCGCCGCAGCCGCCGCGCCGCGCGCTGATCGCCCTGCTCAACCTCCGCTCAGCTTCTCTCCAACATGAAAGGCAAACAACTCCTCCTCCTCCTCCTGCTCGTCGGCGGGCTCGGCTACGCGGGCTGGCTGTCGTTCCGGGGCACTCAAGAATCGTGGTCCCAGACGGGCAGCGGCGCGGCCGGCACCAAGGTCGTCAACTTCCCGATCAATGACGTCACGCAAGTCCAGATCAAGGATTCCACCGGCGAGGTGAACCTCACGAAAGGTGACGATTGGACCGTCAAGGAGCGCGCCGATTACGCCGCGAACTTCGAGCAAGTGAGCGAATTCCTGCGCAAGCTCTGGGACCTCAAGACCGTGCAGGAAGTGAAGGCCGGAGCGTCGCAGTTTCCGCGGCTGGAACTCGTCCAACCCGGCCAGGGTGACTCCGCCGGCACGCTCGTCGAACTCAAGGACAAGGAAGGCAAGAGCCTCGCTTCCCTCGTCCTCGGCAAGAAACACATGCGCAAATCCGGCGACGCCGAGGATCCCGGCTTTGCCACGGGCCGTTACATCATGCCGCTCGGTGAGAAGGCCAAGATCTCGCTCGTCTCCGAGACTTTCGACCAATACCAGCC
>JANPIS010000394.1:0-9267 GCA_031425095.1 Chthoniobacteraceae bacterium | reverse complement strand
GAAGAGGCGAAGGCCGCGGGAATGCGTGTCGCGGTGGGACTCATGGTGCGCCACTGCAAGGCGCGCAAGGAACTCGCCTCCCGCATCCACCAGGGAGAGATCGGTGATGTGCTACTCGTCCGGGCCTATCGGCAGCAGGGTCCGGTCGCTTCTTTCCGCACGAAGAAGCGCGATCCGGAGAAGGATCCGAACGAGGTGCTCTTTCAGCTCAAAAACTTTCACAGCTTCCTCTGGGCGAGCGGCGGTGCGTTCAGCGATTACAACATTCACAACATCGACGAGGCCTGCTGGGTGAAGAACGACTGGCCGGTGGAGGCGCGCGGCAGTGGCGGGCGCCAGTATCGCGATGACTGGGTGGATCAAAACTTCGACAGCTACGCGGTGGAGTACACCTTCCCCGATGGCACGAAGCTGATGTGGCAGAGCGGCAACATGCAGGGCACGCAGACGCAGTTCATGACCCACGCGCATGGAACGAAAGGCATGGCGATCTTCTCGACCGCGGGCCACTTCCCGGCGAAGTCGCGCATCTTCAAGGGACAGTCGATCAAGAGTGAAGATGTGATCTGGTCCTATCCGCAGCCGGAGCCGAATCCGTATGAGGTCGAGTGGGAGGATTTCCTCCAGGCGATCCGCACCGGCGAGCCCTACAACGAAGTCGAGCGTGCGGTGAAGGCGAGCCTCGTCACCGCCATGGGCCGTCTGTCTTCGCACACCGGCCAGACGATCACCTACGAAGACGCGCTGAACTGGAAGTCCGAGTTTGCGCCGGATGTGGACAAGCTCACGATGGACGGACCCGCGCCGGTCATGCCGGACGCGGAGGGCAGATATCCGGTGCCGCAGCCGGGCATCAAGAAGACCGCGGAATACTAGGCCACCGCGCAGTTCTCGAATTAGAGCGGCGGCTCGCCTTCACGGGTGAGCCGCCGTTTTCGTGATGGCCCAGCGGAGCTTCGCGCTGCTCGAGCGGGTGTTCGCGCGGAGCTCCTCGGCGGTGGGGCGCATCGGTTCGTCGGCGATCCTGGCATAGAGGCCGTCGCGCTGGCCGGCTTTGAAGGCGTGCTTCACGCGGCGATCTTCGCCCGAGTGGAAGGTGAGGATCGCGATGCGTCCGCCAGGTCGCAGGCAGTGCGGGAGTGTGCGGAGGAAAGCGTCGAGCGCGCTGAACTCGTCGTTCACGGCGATGCGCAGCGCTTGAAAGACGCGGCGCACGGAGTCTTCGATCTCGTCACGTTTGCCGCGCGGCGCGGTCGCGAGCGTCTGGCGGACGGTGGCGGCGAGCGCCGTGGTCGTCGCGAGCGGAGTGCGGAGGAGCGCGGGAGCGAGGAGCGCGGCGTGAGGCTCGTCGCTGTTCTCTATGAGGACGCGCTCGAGTTGCGTCGGGTTCATTTTTTGCAGCCACGCGGAAGCGGGTAGTCCGCGCTCGGGATTCATCCGCAGGTCGAGCGGGCCTTCGACCTTGAAGGTGAAACCGCGCGCGGGATTGTCGATCTGCATGGAGGACACGCCGAGGTCGGCGAGGATCGCATCGGCGCCGCCGGGAGCTTCCGTGGCGAGGAGCTGCGCCAGCCCGGCGAAGTTCCGCTGACGCACGAGCAGCGACTCCTCCGGAAAGCCGAGCGCGCGCAGCCGCGCTTCCGTCCGCGGGAGTTCGATCGGATCCACATCCAGCGCGATGAGCCGCCCGCCCGGCTGCACCGCCCGCAGCAGCTCCTCCGCGTGCCCGCCGTAGCCGAGCGTCGCATCCACGACCGTCTCACCGGGCTTCGCCGCGAGCGTGTCGAGGATTTCGCGCACCATGATCGGACGATGCGTGCCGGCGGGCGTCTTGCCGCTCGCGATCACCTTCGCCACGTCCGCCGCGTAGCGCGCTGGATCGTGCTCCTTATATTTCTCCGCGAAGTGGCGCGGGTTTTTCCCCGAATAGCGCGGACGGCGCGGAGGCTTCTCGCTCACCGCGCGGAGGCCTTCTCGCGGATCTGCCGCTCCAATCCCGCCGCATGGGTCTCCGCTTCCGCGAGCGGGAGCGCGTTTTGCGCGGTGCCGGGGCGAAGGTGACCGATGTCTTTCAGCCATGCATCGGTGAGCAGGCGGCCGCGCTTGCGGATCAGCGTCATGAGTTCGGCTGAAGGTGGCGCAGCTTTGAACTTCTCCGCGCGCACCGGATCGAGCGCGGCGAGGAGCGTCGCCGCAATCAGCGCGTGTCCGTCCGAATTCGCATGCACGCCATCCTTCGCAAAGGTGAAGCTCACGTCCGTCTCCCGCTGCTTCGCGATCGCGGCTTTCATCGGAGTGTGGACGTCGATCACGCGCCAGCCTGCGTCGCGTTGAGCCATCAGCCATTCGCTGTAGCGCGTGAGCACGTCGTCGTAGCCTTCATACGGCGCACTCGCCGACTCCTGTCCGGCCGGCGCGACTTTCCCGCTGATCGGCACCGGGTCGAAGACCGGCGGTGTGAGATGGATGACCTCCGCGCCCGCCGCCTTCGCCTTCTCGCGGAGCTTTCGGATGCCCTCCTGATAGCGCAGGGCGCGGATGTCGTCGTAGGGTTTGTAGATGCCGTCGTTCATGCCGTAGCAGGCAAAGATCAGTTGCGGACGGGCCTTCGCGAGCACGCGGTCGAGGCGCTCGTGCAGGTCGGGGCGCGGGAATTTTCCGCCGGCATGCCCGACCTCCGAAAGTCCGGACACCGTCTCGCTGGAGAGCCCGCAGTCGATCACTTCAAAGTCGCGGTTCGGAAATTGCGTGAAGAGGAAAGCCTCGAAAAGATCCACGTACTGGCCGGAGTAGGTGATGCTGTCGCCGAGGAAGACGATTCGCGTCACGCCGGGCAGAAAATCCGCATCGACGGCGCGCGCGGAAGTCGTGAGCACAGCGAGCGAGAGGAGCAGGGCAGGGAGGCGCATGCGGAAGATTAACGTCCAGCGTGGCGCGAAGGGCCAGCGGGAATCCTTCGAGGCTGGTGTGAGCCCGCCAACCATCTACAGTCACGCAACCGATGAAAGTGCTCCCCCTCCTTTTCCTCTCCCTCGCGAGTGTTTGCGCGCAGACAGATTACCCTCCGCCACCGGAGGCGACGCCGCGTGATGGAGTGCCGAAGGGCGAGCTGATCAAATTCGATTTCGACCGCTCGCGCATCTTCCCCGGCACCACCCGCGCCGTCACCGTCTATGTCCCGCGGCAATATGACGGCACCAAGCCCGCGTGCCTTTACGTCAATCAGGATGGCCTGCAATGGAAGGCCGACGTCGTCTTCGACAACATGCTGGCGAAAGGCGAACTGCCCGTGCTCATCGGCGTCTTCGTCATGCACGGACGTGTAAAGGCGCTCGATGAAAAGGCCGCGCTCGATCGCTTCAATCGCAGCCTCGAATACGACGGCCTCGGGCCGGACTACGCGCGGTTCCTGATCGAGGAGTTGCTGCCCGAGGTGGAGAAAAAGACGACCTCGGATGGCCGGAAGATCATCCTCAGCAAAGCCGCGGCGGATCGCGCGATTGGCGGCTCGAGCTCCGGCGCGATCTGCGCCTTCACCGCCGCCTGGGAGCGTCCGGATTCCTTTTCGCGCGTCTTCAGCAATGTCGGCACCTTCGTCAGTCTGCGCGGCGGCGACCGTTATCCCGGACTCATCCGCAAGTATGAGCCAAAGGCTCTCCGCGTCTTCCAGGTGGATGGCTCGAACGACAACAACATCTACGGCGGCGACTGGTGGATGGCGAATCAGATGATGGACCGCGCGCTCACCTTCTCCGGCTACGACCACTGGAGCATCTGGGGCGACGGCGGCCACAATGGCAAACACGGCACTGCCGTTTTCCCCGACGCGATGCGGTTCCTGTGGACAGGTTGGCCTACGCCCGTGAAGGCCGGCGCTTCGCAGAATCGCATGCTCAATGAAATCCTCGTTCCGGGCGAAGACTGGGTGCAGGTCTGGGAAGGTGGAAAGTTCACCGAAGGGCCCGCCTCAAGCGCGAACGGCGAAGTCTTCTTCAACGACATCCCGAACTCGAAGACCTACAAGATCGCCGCGGACGGAAAGGTGAGCGAGTTCGTCGGCGACTCGAAGCGCGCGAATGGCATGGCCTTTGGCCCGGATGGCCGCCTTTTTGTCGCTGCGACGGGCGACGAGAAAATTCTCAGCTACGACGCAGAGGGCAGGGCCACCGAAGTCGCGAGCGGCATCAAGGCGAACGACCTCGTCGCGCTGCACAACGGCAACCTCTACATCACCGAGCCGAGCAGCGATCCGAAGGCGCCGAGCAAGATCTGGCTGATCAAAGCCGATGGCTCGAAGCGTGTCGTGGACACCGGCCTGAAGTTCACCAACGGCATCACCGCGAGCCCGGATCAGACGCTCCTCTATGTGGCCGAATCGCGCAGCCATTGGGTGTGGAGTTATCAGATCCAGCCCGACGGTTCGCTGCGGCACAAGCAGCGCTACTTCTGGCTCCACGAGGCCGACACCGCCGATGACTCCGGCGCGGATGGCATGGACGTCGATGCCGACGGACGGCTGTACGTCGCCACCCGCATCGGGGTGCAAGTGTGTGATCAGGCGGGGCGTGTGAACGTCATCCTCCCGACGCCGAACGGAAAGGTGAGCAATGTCGCCATCGGCGGCCCAAATCAGAACACCCTCTTTGTCACTGCCGGCGACAAGGTCTTCCAGCGCAAGCTGAAGGTGCGCGCCGCGCAGAGTTACCAGGCACCCATCAAGCCAAAGGCGCCGGGCTTGTAATTCCTATTCACGATATGCCGAAGCGCGAGAGCGGCGCATCAACGAAGAAGCGCCACCAGGCAGCCGCAGGGGCGCCGGCTCTGGACGACGAAGCATTCTACGAATGTGCTCCTGTAGGTCTCTGTGTGCTGGATACCGATCTGCGTTACCTCCGGGTGAACCGACGATTCACCGAACTTACTGGCCAGCCTGCGTCCACTTTCGTTGGGAAGACCTTGTACGAATTCAGCCCCTCGACCGTGGCGCAGACAGAGAAGCTTTTCCGGAAATTGATCGTCACCCGCGAGCCGATCCGAGACATCGAGTATCTGCGCGATACCGTGACGACCCCTGGCGTTGAACGATCATGGATCGCGCATTGGTTTCCGATCAAGGATGCGCGGGGCCGGGTGATTGCGGCGAACATCGCCTTTGAGGAAAGCACCGAAAGGAGGAGCGCGGAAAAGGAACGCGATTGGCTGCTCGAAGAGCTCGATGTCGAACGCCGTCGGCTCTCGGCGATCCTCGAGCAGATGCCCGCTGGCGTCATCATCGTCGAAGCTCCCAGTGGCCGCAGTCTCTTCGGCAACAAGGAGAGCGCACGCATCTTCCGCCACCCGTTCCGCCCCGCGGATGAAGTTGCGGAATACGGACGCTGGAAGCTTTTCCATCTCGATGGCTCGCCACTGCCGCCCGCGGAATATCCGCTGGCTCGCGCCGTCCTGCGCGGCGAGACGGTGACGGGCGAAGAGATCATGATCGAACGCGGTGACGGAACTTCCGGGGTCATCTCGGCAAACGCGGCCCCCGTGCGGGATCGTCGGCGGAAGATCGTCGCAGCGATGGTCACCTTCTTCGACATCACGCCGCAGCGCGAGACGCTCGAAGCCCTGCGGGAGAGCGAGGCAAAGTTCCGCCGCATCGCAGAGAACTCTCCCTTCGGCCTGGGCACCTACGACGCCCACGGACGCATCACATTCATCAATCCCAAACTCACCGAGATCGTCGGCTATCGACAGCAGGATCTGCCCAAGCTCGACCAGTGGTTTCGCCGCATCTATCCCGACCCGAAGTACCGCCGCGAGGTCGAGAGCCAGTGGGCGGCCGACATCGCCCGTGTCCAGCGCGGCGAGATGCCGTATTCGCCCGTCCGCGAGTATCGGCTCCACTGTCGCGATGGCTCGGTGAAGGATTGCGAAGTCACCTTCGCCCTCGGGAAAGATCTCACCTACGCGATGTTCAACGAGGTCACCGAACGCAAGCGCGCCGAGGCGGAAATCCTGCGCCTCAATGAAAGACTCGAAGACCGGGTCATCGAACGCACCGCGCAGCTGGATGAAGCGAACCGCGTGCTGCGCTCGGAGATCGCCGAGCGCCAGCGGCTGCAGAGCCAGCTCATCGCCGTGAGCGAACGCGAACAACGGCGCCTCGGCGAAGCGCTGCACGACCATCTCGGCCAGCAACTCACCGGCCTCGGAATGCTCTCCACCGTCGTCGAGCGCCAGCTTCGGAGGGAAGGCCACCCCGGAGCCGACGCCCTCGCCGGCCTCGGCTCCCTGCTCAAGGAAGCCGTCGATTCCACGCGGGATCTGTCCCGTGGCTTCTACCCGGTAGTCCTTGAGGAGCGCGGCTTGATCGCCGCGCTCCAGGACCTCGCCGCCACCGCGCGCAGCGTCGCCCGCGTCGCCGTCACCGTCCTGCACCGTCCCGGCTTCCGCTTTGCCGAAGACGCCGCGATCCACCTCTACCGCATCGTCCAGGAGGCCGTCACCAATGCCCTCAAGCACTCTCAGCCAAAGCGCATCACCATCGTCCTTACCGGCGCCCGCGGCCGATCCATCCTGCGCATCACCTGCGACGGCCTCGCCTACCGCGAGACCAAGTCGCCACGCGCCGGACTCGGTTTGCACATGATCCACCACCGCGCCCAGCTCATCGGCGCCACCGCCACGATTGCCCGCGGCCCCCGCGGTGGTTGCGAAGTCACCTGTCATCTGCCCGGCGAAGAGCGGAAGGAGTAGGCCGCAGGTCCGCGCGCCGACCCTCTTCGCTCAACCAGAAACGGTGGCATCCACGGCGCCTCAGTCATTCCCCAATCCGGCTACAAGGTGATGCGCTCGCTCGTCTCCGCTTTGAGGATGTCCTCCACCGTTTCGCGGCGGGAGATCATTTCGACGCTGCCGTCTTCCTCGAGCCAGAGCTGCGGGGCTTTGCCGATGGAGTTGTAGTTCGACGACATCGCGTAGCCATAGGCTCCTGCGTCGCGCAGCGTGAGCAGATCACCGGCGACGGGGCGGGGGAGCAGGCGCGGGGCGAGCAATTCGCGATCGTCGCGGGTGAAGATGTCGCCGCTTTCGCAGAGCGGACCGGCGACGACGATGGGTTCGCGCGGGGTGTTCGGGTCTTCGTCATCGCGACCGACGATGTCGATCGCGTGGTAGCTGCCGTACATCGCGGGACGGACGAGATCGACGAAGCCAGCGTCGATCATGGCGAAGGTGGCGCCACTGCCTTTTTGATTGGCGCGGGTCTGCTTCACATCGGTGACGCGAGCGACCAGCGTGCAACCCGGCGCGACGTAGTAGCGGCCGGGCTCGATCTCGAGGCGCAGGTCGCGGCGTGCGGCGGCGGAGAGGCGCTGATGGCAGCTATTGAAGAGGTCGCGCAGTGGCTCCACCGGGATCTGCGCGCCGTGATCGCGGTAGTTATGCGGGATGCCGCCGCCGAGGCTTACCGCGGTGAGCTTGGGGAACTGCTTCAAGAGGCCGACAAACTCCGCGGCGAGACGGGTGAGATTGTCGTGCAGTTCCTGGAACTGCGGTCCGCTCCCGATGTGCGCGTGGAGCATCGTGATCTCCAGCCCGGCGGCATCCGCCGCGGCCTTCGTCGTGAGAAGATCGTCGAGCCACACGCCGTGTTTGGAGCTGGGGCCGCCGGTGTCGCAGGAATTTACATGGCCGTGGCCGAAGCCGGGATTCACGCGGATGGAGATCGGCCCGCGATAGCCGGCGCGCGTGAGATCGGCGATCTGCCCCGGCGAACCGAGATTCGGCAGGATGCCGTGCTCGAGCACGACGTTCATCGCGTTGTCGCGGAAGACGTCGCAGGTGAGCGCGATCACCGGCGGATGGTGCCCCCCGGCGTGTCCCGCGTGCATGGCGCGCAGCGCTTCGTTGCCCGAGACGGCGTCGATCCAGATCCCGGCGGCTTTCATCTCGCGGAGCACTTTCGTCGCCGGACAGGCCTTCATGGCGAAACGCGCCTGCACTCCCGACGACTCGCTCATGAACTGCACATCGCCGATCCGCTGCCGGATCATGCGAGCGTCATAGAGCCAGTAGGGCGTGCCGACTTTCTCGGCGAGCGAACGGAGCAGAGCGGGATCGTGAGGCATGGAAAAGGGCGCGGATGATGGAGGCGAAGGATGCCATGATCAAGTACGCCGCACGGCAGCGATGCGGTGCAGCGTTGCGTGACCTTGAGTCTTGCGCGGCGGGTCGCATACTACGGGGATGACCGTCCCCCGTCGTACATTCCTTGCCACCCTTGCGGGCACGGCCGCTTCCACACTCCTCCGTCACGAGGCGCACGCGGTGGAGTATCGCGCGGGTGAGACGTATTTTGGGCAGGCTCAGTATGTGGAATATCTCGCCGGCGACCTGCCGATCGTCATCGCCGCGCCGCACGGTGGACGTGAGAAGCCCGCGGAGCTGCCCGATCGCGAGGATGGAACCTTTGCCTTCGATACGAACACCCAGGAGCTGGCCCGGGCGGTCGCGGACGTATTCTTCAAACGCACCGGACATCGTCCGCATGTGATCATCTGCCGGGTCCATCGGCGGAAAGTGGATTGCAATCGCGAGGTCGTCGAAGCCGCTGGCGGCAATGCGATCGCGAGTCGCATCTGGACGGAGTTCCAGGGCTTCATCGAATCCGCGCGCACCGCCGTCGTGGCGCAGCATCGGCGCGGATTCTTCATCGATCTCCACGGGCACGGCCACAAAGATCAGCGGCTCGAACTCGGCTACCTCCATCGCCGCGAACTCTACGCGCTACCCGACGCGGAGATCAGCCGGCCGGAAGTGATCGCCGCGGGAAGCCTCCGCTCCTTTGCCCGCACTTCCAAGGTGCCCTACGCAGAACTGCTGCGCGGACCGATGAGTCTCGGAGCGCTGCTGGAAATGGAGGGGTTTCCTTCGACGCCGAGCCCGGGAAAGCCGATGCCATCCGATCCGTATTTCTCCGGCGGCCACAATGTGCAACAGCACGCCCGCTATGCGCCGAGCTTCGCCGGTCTGCAGATCGAGACGAACTTCAAGGGCGTCCGCGACACGCCGGAGAGCCGGGAGAAATTCGCCAACGGGCTCTTCAATGCATTGAGCGTGTACCTCGACGTGCATCTCGCGACGAAGCTGCCGATGCGGAAGTCGGGCGCCGAGTAGGCCGGGGTCGAGCCCACCTCTCACGCATGAAACTTCTCCCGCTCGCCGCGCTGCTTTCGCTCGCCGTTCCCATCGCGCAGGCCGCTGAATACTTCGACGAAACGA
>JANPIS010000393.1:0-12992 GCA_031425095.1 Chthoniobacteraceae bacterium | reverse complement strand
GAACTGCTCCCGCTCCGTTGCCCAGAGCGCCTTGATTTCGTCGAGTGATTCTCCGCGCTGGATCGCCGCCAGCGTCGGCGGATGCGCGAGCAGGCGCGCCAGCTTCTCGATCTTCACCTCCGCCGGATGGCTGCGGTGCAGCGTGGTGGAGAGCACGATGCCAAGATCGAGCGGGCTGAACGCGTCCCGATTCGTGACGACGATCTGCACACCGCGACATTCCTGGCCGGCGAAGGTGCTCGCTGTGGGTGTGAACTTTACCGGGATGAAACGCACCCCGGGCAACTCCGCTGCGGAGAGCGTGGCGGCCAGCGCGCGGTCGTCGAGGTAGGGCGCGCCGATGAATTCGAAGGGGCGCTCCGTGCCGCGTCCGACACTCACGTTGCAAAACTCCAGCAGGCCCACGCCGGGATAGAGCGTCGCGGCGGTGAGACTGCGCATGTTCGGCGAGGGATTCACCCACGGCAGGTTCGTGCCGTCGAACCACGCGTCGCGCGCCCAGCCTTCACACGGCACGACCGTGAGATCGACCCCCGGCGCGCGCTCCGCGGCAAACATCCGGGCCAGCTCTCCGACCGTCATCCCGTGTCGCACCGGCAGCTCATGCCACGCGGTGAAGCTGCGTTCCGCCGCCAGCATCGGGCCTTCGACGCGCGTGCCGCTGATCGCGTTCGGCCGATCGAGCACGATGAGTTTTTTCCCCTCCCGGCCCGCGGCGACGAGGCACTCCCCGAGCGTCGAGATGTAGGTGTAAAAGCGGCAGCCAATATCCTGGATGTCGAAGACCAGCGCATCGACGGTTGCGAGCTGCTCTTTCGTGGGCGCGCGAGTCGCGCCGTACAGGCTGTGGATCGGCAGACCGGTGCGCTCATCGCGCGAGTCGGCGACCTTCGCATCGAGCGCCCCGCGGATGCCATGCTCGGGGCTGAAAAGAGCGACCAGCTTCACATCGGGAGCGGCGTGCAGGAGGTCGATGGTCGTGCGGCGCTCGCGGTCGATCCCGGAGTGATTCGTCACGAGGCCGACCTTCAATCCGCGCAGCCCCGCGAACTTTTCCCGCACGAGCACGTCGATGCCGGTGAGCACTTCGCGCGGGGCGAGTTTCGATGAGCTGCCGCCCGACAGTCCGCCGGGCTGCCAGGCGAGCGCGCCGGGCACATGCAGGAAGTTGAATTCGCGCACGGCCTCCGCGGTGAGCGTGCCGATGGTCCGGCGGAGTTGGGTGACGTTGCCTGCTTCAGTCGGGTGATTTCGATTCGAGAGGAAGATCACGAAGGTGCCCGAAAACGGATCGATCCACAGCGACGTGCCCGTCCAGCCCGTGTGCCCGTAGCTGCCGATCGGGAACCACGCGCCGCGTGGAGCCGCATACGGCGAGTCGATGTCCCAGCCGAACCCGCGTCGCGCCGGAACTGTCGCGGGAGTCTGCACACGGGTCATCAGCGCGACCGTCTCCGACTGGAGCACGCGTGTGCCTGCGAGCGCGCCGCCGCCGAGGAGCATCCGCGCAAAGCGTGCGAGATCCGCCGCCGTCGTGAAGAGCCCGGCGTGCCCAGCGACCCCGCCCATGCGGCGCGCGGTCGGGTCGTGCACCACGCCGCGCAGGACCCCGGTTGCAGCGCGTTCGGTCGGGGCGACGCGATCCGGCGCGACCGGCCGGAAACCAGTGTCGCGCATTCCGAGCGGCGCAAAAATTTCCTCCACGCAAAACACGTCCAGCGCTCGCCCGCTCGCGCGTCGGACGATGTCGCCGAGCAGGATGAAATTGATATCGCTGTAGCGGAAGGCAGTCCCGGGTGGGGACTGCAGCGGCTCCGCGCAGGCGCGTTCGATTGCCTCCTCGCCGCCCGACCATTCGGGGGAAGCTGGCAGCCCCGGCCGGAGCCCCGAAGTATGCGTGAGCAATTGCCGGATGGTGATCGCGTCTTTCCCCGCGGTGCGAAACTCCGGGATGATCGCACTGACCCGCGCGTCGAGATCCAGCCGCCCGCGCTCCATGAGTTGCATGACGGACGTCGTGGTCGCGATCACCTTCGTGAGCGACGCCGCGTCGAAGATCGTCTCCTCGGTCATCGGCTCGCGCGCAGGCTCCACCGCCCGGTTGCCAAACGCCTTGTGATAAGCGGCCCCGTTGCGCTCGAGCCAGAGCACGCCGCCCGGGCAGCGGCCATCGGCGATCGCGAGCGTGATCGCGGCGTCGAGTTCCGCGATTTTCTCCGCGTGAAAGGTTGCGGTGATCTCCGCCGCGCGAGCGAGCCCGAGGCCGACGACGAGGAGCAGGAGCAGCGGCCGGCACATGGGCGCGAAGGCTGTCAGGCGTTGCTTGACGCCGCAAACAAACACCTCGATTTCCGGCGGCGCAGCGAGGTCTCGAGAAAGCATGGATCGGTTAAATCCATAAATGTGATAACCCGGGCATGCCCGGTGCTAAACAGAGCTGCATGCCTACATTCACCAGCCGTGAACGCGAAACCGCGCCTGAGACATCCTATCGTCCCAGCGGCGGAACGGCGGGAAAGCCAGTCTGCTACTCGGTCGCCATCTTCACCCAGCGGTGGCGCGACGTACGGGACTTTTACATCGATCTGCTCGGCGCCAAAGTCGTCAGTGAAAAGCTCAACGTGTACTGCGAGATGGAGATCGGCGGCGTGCCACTCTGTCTGCGCCAGTGCGAACACGGCGAATCCATCAGCTACTTTCATCTCTACCTCGCGCTCAGCGATCGCGACGGTGTCCTGAGCGCCTTGCGCCACCGCGGGATCGTGGTGACCACCGTCGGCCCCTACACGAATTTCCGCGACCCCGAGGGCCGCGTGATCAAACTCTCCGACGCACCGACGATCGTCAGCTGAAGTCTTCCGCAGGAGGAAGATGGAGAGGAAGCGATGAGCCGCTACGCCCGCACCCGCGCCGCGCCGGCGTAGATATTCATCGACCGCCCGCGCAGGAAGCCCACGAGCGTCTGGCCCGCGGAGTGTGCGAACTCCACCGCGAGACTGCTCGGCGCGCCGATCGCCGCGACCACGGCGATGCCGCCGGCGTAGGCCTTTTGCATCATCTCAAAGGACGCGCGTCCGCTGAGCAGCGCGACGCATCCGGCGAGCGGCGTCTCGCGGGCGAGCAGCGCCTGGCCGATGAGCTTATCGAGCGCGTTGTGGCGTCCCACGTCTTCGCGCAGCGCGATCATTTCACCCGCGCGGGAAAAGAGCGCGCAGGCGTGCAAGCCGCCGGTGGCCTTGAACGCCGTCTGTTCGCGTTCGAGCAGCCGCGGCAATGCGCGGAGCGTTTTCGCCGAGACGCGCACGGTGTCGCGCAGAGGCCGGCGGCGCTTCATCACGGATTCGATCGAAGTCTTCCCGCAGATCCCGCAACTCGACGACGTGAAGACGTGCCGCGAAAATTTCGCCGGATCGAACGCGTCCGGCTTCCTCAGCGCGACATCGATCACATTCCCGACACCCGGCCCCTTCGGCGCCACGCACGGGGTGATATCGAAGACGTCCTTCGCCGACCGGATCACGCCCTCCGAGAGCAGGAACCCGGCAGCCAGTTCGCGATCCGCTCCCGGCGTGCGCATGATGATGGCCAGCGTGCGCCCCTCGACGCGCAACTCCAGCGGTTCCTCCACCGCCACCACATCCGCGCACTCCACCGCGCGCCTCCCTGCGACGCGGCGTTGGAGGCAGAGCGAAAGTGTGTCGGACATGCGCGCGTCTTAGTGGCTTGGATCACGAGAGCCAAGCTTCGTGCGCCTGTGCCTCGGGACCGTCCGCCGCCAATGGCATGCATCGTGGTTCTCTCAGCACTGTTTGGCCCGACCGTACCGGTCCGCTCCAGCACGTATTTCCATGAAACTTCACCACCATGCCCGGCGCGCCGTCCGTGCCTGGATTTTCCTCGCCTCCGCGCTGTTCGCTCGCGCCGCGGACGATCCTTCGCACTTGCTCAATCTCAGTCTCGAGGAACTCGGCTCGATCAAAGTCGATACTGTCTTCGCAGCGTCGAAATTCTCCGAGAAGGTGACCGACGCGCCGTCTTCCATCTCCATCGTCACGCGCGCCGAGATTCGGCAGTTCGGCTACCGCACGCTGGCCGATGTCATCCGGGCGACGCGCGGTTTCGATATCACTTACGACCGCAATTACACCTACACCGGCGTGCGCGGCTTCAATCGCTTCGGCGACTACGGGAGCAAGGTGCTGCTCCTCATCGATGGGCATCGCATGAACGACATTGTTTACGATTCCGTGCCGGTGGGCACCGAGGCCATGCTCGATGTGGATCTCATCGAGCGGGTGGAATTCATCCGCGGCCCCGGCTCGGCGCTCTACGGCAGCAATGCCTTCTTCGGCGTGATCAGCGTGACCACGCGGCGCGGCGCGGACGTGGATGGCGTCGAAGCCGCGGGCAGCTACGGAAGCTACGACACGCGCTCGGGCCGGCTGACCTTTGGGCGGAAATTTGCCAATGGCTTCGAGCTCCTGCTCTCCGGCTCGGGCTTCGCCACCGATGACGACGCGGACCTCTACTTCCCGGAATTCAACACGCGGGAGACCAACCGCGGCATCGCCTACCGGCGCGACGGGGATCGGGCGTGGAATCTCCTCGGTTCGCTCACCTGGCGCGACTTCACCCTGCGCGGCGGCTACGTCACGCGGGAGAAGGACGTTCCGACCGCGTCCTATGGCTCGAAGTTCGACGCGCTCAACAGCACCCTCGATGACCGCGGCTTTGTCGAACTCGCCTACGCTCACACCACCACCAATGGCTGGGTCCTGAATGGCCGCGCCTCTTACGACACTTACCACTATCAGGGCTACGCGGACTACCCGCTGGACGACGGCGGCCAGTATCTCAATAACGATTCCGCGGATGCCCGCTGGTGGGGGCTGGAGGCCAGTGCTAGCCACACGTTTTTCAACCGCTTCCGTTTTTCGCTCGGTGTCGAGTACCGGCGCTCGACGGATCTCACCCAGCGAAACTACGACGACGCCCCGCGCTTCGTGTATGCGGATGTCAGCGGCGAGCAGGAAGTCTTCGGCACGTATGCCGATGGGAATCTGGAGATCACCCGGTGGCTGAAGCTCGTCGGTGGCCTGCGCTACGACCGCTACAATAGTTTCGGCGAAGCGGTGAATCCACGCTTCGGCGCGATCTTGCAGCCGTGGAAAAGCACCACCTTCAAACTCCTGTATGGCGAAGCCTTTCGCGCGCCCAATGCCTACGAGCTCACCTACTCCGCCATCGGCCAGCGCGCGAATCCCGACTTGCAGCCGGAAAAAATTCGCACCACCGAACTCGTCGCCGAACATTACTTCGACGCGCACTGGCGCGCTTCCGCCTCGGTCTTTCAGAACGACATCGTCGCTCTGGTGAGCACGCGCGAGGATGCGAGCGGCGACCTTCTCTCGATCAATGGCGGCGATGCCCGCGTGCGCGGAGTGGAGGTGGAAGTGGAGGGCAAGTGGGACCGCGGGGCACTGATCCGAGCGAGTTACACACGCCACGTCTCCGAAGACAGCGCCACAGAGCGTGATCTGGAAAATTCTCCGCGCGACGCAGCGCGCGCGCAGGTGGCGCTGCCCATCTTTGGCGAGAAGCTCAGCGCGGGTATCGAGCTGCTCTATCAGTCCGATCGCTTCACCATCCAGCGCGACCGGACCGGCGACACCTGGCTCGTGAATGCCACGCTGCTTAGCCGTGAACTCAAGCCCGGGCTCGAAATTTCCGCCTCCGTTTACAACCTGCTCGACGCACGCTACCGCATCCCCGGCGGCCCGGAGCACGTGCCGGATCGCCTTGAGCAGGACGGTCGCTCGCTCCGCCTGAAGCTCAGCTACCGCTTCTAGCCGATGAAGCAGCGCCTCACCACGGAGGGACGGGTGTTCCTCCGCGCACTTGTGTTCGTGATGATGATCGCCCTCGGCGGCGGCGACGCCCGCGCCCAGAGCGAGGCCACCGTGAAGGCCGCCTACCTGCTCAATTTCGCCAAGCTCGTGGAGTGGCCGGCCTCCGCCTTCGGAGGCGGAGCATCGCTCGTGGTCGGCGTCGTCGGGAGGGATGCCGTGGGCGATGAGCTGGCGCGGGCCTTCGCCGGAGCGAGTGCGAACGGGCGCAAGATCGAAGTCCGCCGCGTCTCGGCGAGCGACGCCGGCGCGCTCGCGGCGTGCCATCTCATCTTTGTCCCGGAGTCGGTCGGCGGTGATGGCGTGATCGGCGCGGTGCAGGGGCGACCGGTGCTCGTCGTCGGCGATGCGGATAACTTTGCGCGGCGCGGCGGGGCGCTCGGTTTCGTGAAAGAGGGCGGGGCTGTGAAATTCGAAGCCAATCCGAAGGCCGCCGCGCGGAATGGACTCACCGTGAGCGCGAAGCTTCTGCGGGTGGCACGCAGCGTGGTTGAAAAATGATGTCCATGTTCTTTTCCAAGACCCGATTCCGTGACCTGTCCATCCGCGGCAAGGTGATGCTCCTCACCTGCGCCGCGAGTATCGTCGCGGTCTTCGCCGTCGCCGCGGGGCTCTACATTTTTCAGCTCCGAAATTTCCGCCAGACTTTTCAGGCCGAACTGCAAACGCTGGCGCAGATCATGGCGGACAACAGCGCCGCCGCGCTCGCCTTCAACGATCCCAAGACCGCCAACGAAGTCCTCAGCCCGCTGAGCGTGAAGCGGGAAATCACGAACGCCGCAGTGCTCGGCAAGGACGGAACCAGCTTCGCCGTTTTCGGCGATCAGGACGAATGCCCGCCTCCGAAACCAACCGATCCCGCGGGCATCCTGGATCACGGAGCGACGTGGACCGTCGTGCAGCCCATCGTGCTCGACGGCGAACGCATCGGTACCTTCTTCCTCGATGCCGACTACGCCCGGCCGCGCGCGGCGCTCCAGCGGCTGTATCTCGGCGTCACGGCCGCGGTGCTTGGCGGATCGCTCGTGCTCGTGGTGCTGCTCACCGTGCGGCTGCAAAACATCATCACCGAGCCGATCCGCCGGCTCGCGAGCGCGAGTGCAGCGGTGGCCAGCAATCACGACTACTCGGTACGCGTGGAGTCGCCAGGGAAGGATGAACTCGGCCAGCTCACCGGTGCCTTCAATCACATGCTCGCGCGCATCCAGGAGCAGGACGGCGCGCTGCACAGTGCTCGTGGCGAGTTGCAGAAGAAGCTCATCGCCCTGGAGACGGAGATCGAAGAGCGCGAGCGCGTGGAGGAAGAGCTGCGCGTCGCGGAGCTGAAGTTCCGCGGTCTCGTCGAGCAGTTGCCTGAGATCACCTACCACTGCTCGCTCGGGGAGAGTTGCGCCTGGTCTTACGTGAGCCCGCAGATTTTTCCGATCCTCGGCTACAGCCCGGAAGAGTGGCTCGCCTCCGACCGGCTCTGGTTCGAGCTGGTTCATCCCGACGACCGCGCGATCCCGATCGCCGCCGAAGCCGTCGGGTTGCGCACGGGCAAGTTTGTCGCCGAATACCGGATGCACAACCGCAGTGGCGAGGTGCGCTGGATTCGCGATCAGGCCATCGTGGTACCGGGCACCGATCCGACCCAGCACGCCGTCTATGGAGTGATGATGGACATCACCGAGGCCAAGGCCGCGGAGGCTAACTTGGCCGACCTGAACAAGCAGCTCGTCGATACTTCCCGCCAGGCCGGCATGGCCGAAGTCGCCACGGGCGTGCTGCACAATGTCGGCAACGTGCTCAACAGCGTGAACATTTCCGCGTCGTTGACGCTCGAAAAACTGCGCGCCTCGAAAGTCGAGGGTCTCGGAAAAGCCGCCGCGTTGCTTGCGGAACACGAGCACGATCTCGGCGCCTTCCTCACCGCGGACGCGCAGGGCCAGCGGCTCCCGCGTTATCTCCAGCGGCTCGCCGGCATCCTCGTGGAGGAAAATGCCGCCGCGCGCACCGAGCTCGAACAGCTCGGGAAAAACATTGAGCACATCAAGGAAATCGTGGCCATGCAGCAGAGCTACGCGTGCATCACCGGCGTGCTCGAAGACCTGCCGCCGGAACGCCTCGTCGAGGATGCACTGCGCATCAACTCCACGAGCTTCGCCCGCCACGGCATCGAGATCGTGCGCGACTTTCACCCCGCGCCACCCGTGCGCGTGGACAAACACAAGGTCCTGCAAATCCTCATCAATCTCCTGCGCAATGCGAAGCACGCCGCCGAGGACGCCGGACGGCCCGATCCACGCATCGCCGTGACGATCGATGCCGACGGCGGACGCGGTCGCATCACCGTGCGCGACAACGGCGTCGGCATCGCGCCGGAAAATCTCACCAACGTCTTCCGCCACGGCTTCACGACGAAGAAGAACGGCCACGGCTTTGGCCTGCACAGCGGCGCAAATGCGGCCAAGGAAATGGGCGGCTCGCTCCAGGTGCAAAGTGCCGGGCTCGGCACCGGCGCCACCTTCACCCTCGAACTCCCCATCGCCATCGCGACTCCGAATTCATGAAAGCCAGCGCACCGGTCGAGCCACTCAATAACCGCATACTGATCATCGACGACAACCCGTCGATCCATGATGACTTTCGCAAAGTGCTCGGGCCGGCCGGCGGCGAAAAACTCAAGGATCTGGAAGAAGATGAGGAGGCGCTCTTCGGCACGCAGAAGAGCGCCGCCGTCGGCGTGGAATTCGAACTCACATCCGCCTTTCAAGGACAGGAAGGGCTCGAAGCGGTGCGCGCGGCAGCGCAGGCGGGACGGCCGTTTGCACTGGCCTTCGTCGATGTGCGGATGCCGCCGGGCTGGGATGGCATTGAGACGATCACGCAGATCTGGAAGGAATATCCCGAACTCCAGATCGTGATCTGCACCGCGTATTCCGACTACTCGTGGAACGATATCACCGCCGCGCTCGGGCAGAGCGACAGCGTGCTCATTTTGAAGAAACCTTTCGACAGCGTGGAGGTGCTGCAGATGGCTCACGCGCTCACGAAGAAGTGGCAGCTCACAAAAATGGCGCAGCGGCAGATGGAGGAACTCGACCGGGTGGTGAATCAGCGCACATCCGAATTGCGCGCCGCCAATGAGCAGCTCAAGAGCGAGGTGATCGAGCGCAGTGCGGCGGAGTCCGCGCTGCGCCAGAGCGAGGAACGATTTTCTAAAGCCTTCCAGGCGAGTCCGGTGCCGATGGCCATCGAACACATCCAGCGCGCCGAGTTCATCGACGTGAACGAGAGCTTTGAAAAAGTGACGGGCCGCGCCCGCGCCGAACTCATCGGCAGCGCCGACGCCGCGCGCGACATCTGGCTCGATCCCGCCACGCCGGGCCTCGTGCGGGAACTCGTGAATCAAGACACACCGGCGCGCGAGCTGCCCGTATCGATTCGCACCAAGGCCGGCGAAAAGCGCGAGGCGTTGCTTTACACCGAACTCGTGGAACTGGCGGGCGAAGGCCACATGCTGCTCATCGCCCAGGACGTGACCGAGCACACGCGGCTCGAAGGCGAACTCCGCCAGGCGCAGAAGATGGAAGCCGTGGGCCGCCTCGCCGCGGGGATCGCGCACGACTTCAACAACATCCTCACCGTCATCATCGGAAACACCTCGATGCAGCTCACGAATCCGAGCCTGAACGAGAACATTTCGAAGTCCTTGAACCAGGTAGTGAAGGCTGCGGATCGCGCCACGGAACTCACGCGCCAACTCCTTGCCTACAGCCGCAAACAGATCATTCAGCGCCGCGCGATGAATCTGAACGAACAAGTCGCGCAGACCGCCGCGATGCTGCGCCGGGTGATCGGCGAGGACATCTCGATCGTCACGGAACTCGCGGCAGATCTGCCGACGATTCTCGCGGACCCGAGCAACGTCGATCAGCTTTTCATGAACCTCGTCTTCAATGCGCGCGACGCCATGCCGGACGGCGGACGACTCACGGTCTCGACATCCATGGTCACTTTCACCGATGGCGAAATCGTCCACCAACCCGACGCCCGCGCCGGCGACTACGTGCGACTCGCGGTGCGCGACACCGGCCACGGGATGGATTCCGCGACGATCACGCGCATCTTCGAACCCTTCTTCACGACGAAGGAGCAGGGCCGCGGCACCGGCATGGGACTGGCCACCACTTACGGCATCGTGAAACAGCACGGTGGCTGGATCGACGTGCGCAGCGAAGTCGGCCTCGGGACGACTTTCGAGATCCACTTCCCCGCGCATACCGGCGCCGTCGCCGCGACGATCGCGCCCGTGGAATGCGCTCCCTCAGATGGCAAGCCCGCCGAAGGGACGATCCTCGTCGTCGAAGATGAAGAGATGCTGCGGATCTTCGTCACCGAGGTGCTCGAGTCCTTCGGCTACCGCGTGCTCAGCGCCGCGAATGGCGCCGAGGCGATCGCAATCTGGGAGCGGGAAAAGGACGACATCGACCTGCTGCTCACCGACATCGTCATGCCGGAATCCATCTCCGGCCGCCAACTCGCCCGCCAGCTCCAGGCAGACAACCACCTGCTCAAAGTCATCTACACGAGCGGCTACAGCCCTGAGCTGATCGGCACCGAATTCGAGACCGAAGTGGACGCCACGTTTCTCTCCAAGCCCTACCACTCCGATCGCCTCGCGAAGCTGGTCTCGAGCTGCCTGGCGTCGCGGGCGGCGTAAAGACCGCGGCGGACTAAGCCCCCAACGCTCGGAGCACTGCGGCAATGTTGCAGAGGTCGTCGAAGATGAATTCGGGCGCGTGTGCCGCGAGGTCGGCGCGGGTGTGTTTGCCGCTCGCTACGGCGATCACGCGGGCGCCGATCGCCTTCCCGCACGCGATGTCGTGGGGAGTATCGCCAAGGACGTAGATGCGCTCGGGCGGGAAATCGACGCCGTGTATCTCCCGCGCACGGGTACGCGCGGCGGGGCCGAGTTCGTTGCGATCGTGGTGGTCGTCCGCGTAAGCGCCGAACTCAAAAAAATGCCACACGCCATAGTGCGCGAGCTTCAGCTCGGCGCCGCGTGCGACGTTCCCGGTGAGCAGCGCAAGGATGAAATCCTCCCGGGCCTTCAGCGTTTCGAGCAATCGCACGACCCCGGGGAGAAGGTGACCTTCCACCTGCGGGAGGAGCGTCGTGAGGTGACCGAGATAGCAGTCCACGAAGGCGGCGATGCGCTCCGGCGTGGCTTCGAGCCCCTGCCGCACGAGCACCTGCCGGGCGATCAGCGAGTCGGTGCGTCCGGCAATGTCGATCCCGCGCAGATTTCCGTCGCCGAACTGTTCGGTGGCCGCTGCTTCGAGCGCGCGAATCCCGGCCCCACCGCTCGCGAGCAGGGTGCCGTCGATGTCGAAGAGCAGGAGTTTCTTGTTCACTTGAAGGGAATCCCCCGAGCGGAGATGTTCAGTCCGGCACCAGGGGGCTCACCCCTTTTCCTATGCGCGTAGCTCGGAAGGAGACGGGCGCTGCGACGTTTACCCTTTCTCCGCCTCGTCTTCGTCTTCCTCGTCGTCGTCGTCTTCCGGCATCGCCTCGAGCACCTGGTCACTCATAAAGTGGCGCTTGCGCTTGTTTGCCGGCAGCGGGGCGAGCGTCATGGTCACACTCATGCCCATGAGCTTCGGCTCCTGCTCGACATTGGCCATGCCTGAAAGGTCGACCTTGATCTTCGCCATCAGCGCCATCCCGAGCTCCTGGTGGGCCATCTCGCGGCCGCGGAACTGAAGCTGCACGCGGACCTTGTTGCCCTTGTCGAGGAACTCTTCCCCGTGGCGCAGCTTCGTCACGTAATCGTGCTGGTCGATGTTCACTCGGAACTTGATCTCCTTCAGCTTGGAGCCCGAGTGACGCTTGTCCTTCTCGTGCTTGGCCGCCTGGTACTTGAACTTGCCGAAATCCACGATTCGGCACACGGGCGGCTGGGCGTTCGCCGCGATCTCGACGAGGTCGAGACCCATTTCCTGCGCTTTCCGGATGGCGTCCGGCAGCTTCATGATCCCGAGCTGCTCGCCGGTAGAGTCCATGATCACGCGCACTTCACGGGCGCGGATCCGGCCATTGACACGATTTTGGATTTGAATAGGTGACTGTGACTTTGCCGCGACCGGGAGGAGCGATCCGGGAGCGGGTTTTTCAGGATGTTTCGCAGTTTCGTTGTGCGCTCCCGATGGAAAAAATCCGGGGAGAATTTTACGGCTCCGACATCACCGCGCCTGCGCGGGCGACTGGCGATGAGGTCACCGACGTATAGCCGACGACCCGCAGACCAATTAGGCGGGAAAGCCCCCCCGGGCAAGGTGAAACTTGCGCGCCAGCCGGCTCCCCGGCACCCTCCTCGATTCTCTATGGACGCCTCCGCCAAGACCTTCCTCTTCGACCTCCTCAATACACCCAGCCCGACCGGCTTTGAACTCCCCGGCCAGCGCAAGTGGGCCGCCTATCTTCGCAAGCACGCCGACCGCGTGGAGAATGACGCCTACGGCACCGCGTGGGCGACCATCGACGGCACCGCGAAAAAGCCCCGCCGCGTGATGCTCGAAGCGCACGCCGACGAGATCGGCTTCATCGTCAAACACATCACAAAAGACGGCTACCTGCACATCGACCGCATCGGTGGTTCCGACACTGCCACCGCCCGCGGTCGCCGCCTCCAGATCCTCGGCGAAAAAGGCTCCGTGCGCGGCATCGTCGGCAACACCGCCATCCACCTGCGCAAGGACAGCCTTGCCGACGAGAAGTCGCCCAAAGTCCACGAACTCTACGTCGATGTCGGCGCGTCCAATCCCACCGAAGTCACCGCCCTCGGCATCCGCGTCGGCCACGCCGCCGTGTATGCAGACGCCGCCGAGGAATTCGGCCAGGGCCGCATCGTCGGCCGCGCGCTGGATAATCGCATCGGCGGTTTCATCCTCTCTCAAGTCTTCGCCCGCCTCGCGAAGACGCGGAAGAAACTCGCCAGCACCGTCATCGCCGTGAACGCCGTGCAGGAAGAGATCGGCGGCTACGGCGCGAAGATGGCCGCGCATCGCCTCATGCCCGACGTCTGCGTCGTCCTCGACGTCA
>JANPIS010000392.1:0-23132 GCA_031425095.1 Chthoniobacteraceae bacterium | reverse complement strand
GCCGACCCTGCGCTACAGGCCTGCCTGTCGAGTGGTCAGACCGAGCGGGTGCAGACCGCGGCGGTCCTCACTCTCGCGCAGCGCACCGCGCCGGACGTGGCCACGACGCTCATCGAGCATTGGACGCACCTCGGCTCGCAGGCTCGCGAAGCAGCACTCACGGCACTCACGGCACGGGACGATCGCGTGCGTGCGCTCCTAGCGGCGGTCAGTGCAGGCAAGATTCCCGCGACTGCAATTTCCGCGGCAAACGTGCAGAATCTCGTGCAGCACAAGGACGCGAAACTTTCCGCGCTCGCGAAGAAAGCGCTCGCCGCCGTGATCCCACCGGCGCGCGCGGAAGTGACCGCGAAGTTTCAACCCGCACTCGCGGCAAAAGGCGACGCCGCCAGCGGGCAGGCCGTCTTTATGCAGCGTTGCTTCACGTGCCATCGCGCTGCAGCCCAGGGTATGGCGGTCGGCCCCGATCTCATCACCGTGAAGACGAAAGGCCGCGACGCGTTGCTCACCGCCATTCTCGAGCCGCACAAGGAAGTCGCCGCGCAATTCATCGCCTACACCGTGAACACCAAGGACGGACAGGTGCTCAATGGCATCGTAACCAATGACGACGCCACGAGCCTCACGCTAAAGATGATGGCCGGCGCCGAGATGACCATTCAGCGCAGCAACATCAAAGGTTCCACCTCGAACGGCCAGAGCCTGATGCCCGAAGGCCTCGAAGCCGGCCTCGACGTCCAGGGCATGGCCGACTTGCTGACTTTCATCGAAGAGCTGAAATGAGGCGCGTGATGAAACCCAGAACGATCGCCGCCTGCCTCGTGCTGACGCTGAGTTCGTTGCACGGCGCGGACGATGTGCCCCTGCGAAAAATCGAGTTCAACCGCGACGTGCGCCCGATCCTTTCGGAGAATTGCTACGCGTGCCACGGCTTCGACAAGAAAGGGCGCAAGGCCGACCTCCGCCTCGACACTCGCGAAGGCGCGACGGCGACGACGGATGGCGTCACGGCCGTGGTTCCCGGGAAGCCCGATGAAAGCGAGTTGGCGGCCCGCATCCTGACTGACGACGAGGACGATCTGATGCCGCCGAAAAAATCCGGCAAGCAGCTCAAGCCCGAGGAGAAGGAGATCCTGCGCCGCTGGGTCGCGGAAGGCGCGGAGTATCAGAAGCACTGGTCTTTCAATCTCCCGAAGCGCACGGAGCTGCCGGTGATCGCCGGCGCGCAGCATCCGATCGACCGCTTCATCCAAGCCCGGCTGGCCGAGGCGAAACTCGGACCTTCTCCGAAAGCCGAACCCGCCACGCTGGTCCGGCGCGTGAGCCTCGATCTCACGGGGCTGCCTCCGACGCCGGTGGAGGTGGATGCCTTTGTCGCCGCGGCTGCGAAGAACTTTGACGCCGCGTGGACCGACCTCACCGAGCGACTGCTACGCAGCCCGCACTACGGCGAACGCTGGGGCCGGTGGTGGCTGGATCAGGCGCGCTACGCGGACAGCAACGGCTACTCGTTGGACGCGCCGCGGCAGATCTGGAAGTATCGCGATTGGGTCATCGACGCGCTGAATGCGGATATGCCTTTCGATCAATTCACGATCGAGCAACTCGCCGGCGATCTGCTGTTGAAAGCGACGGTGAGCCAGAAGATCGCGACCGGCTTTCACCGCAACACGCAGATCAATCAGGAGGGCGGCATCGACAAGGAGCAGTTCCGGATCGACAGCATCTTCGATCGCGTGGCCACGACTGGCACCGTCTGGCTCGGGCTCAGCGTCGGCTGCGCGCAGTGTCACGACCACAAGTTCGATCCCATCGAGCAGAAGGAGTTCTACCGCATCTTCGCCTTCCTCAATAATCAGGACGAGCCGACGCTGAAGCTCGTCGATCCGACCGTCGATGTCGCCGGGTTGACGGTGGAGCAAAAGGAACTCGAGCGCCGAATCGCACAGCACCTCGAGGCGCACGCGGAGGAATTCGCGGACTGGGAAGCTGGATTGACGCCCGAGATTCGCAAGAGCCTTGGCGCGAGTCTTGGAAAGCTGCTCGCCGTGCCTGCACAGAAGCGCACGCTGGCGCAGAAGCGCTCCTTGTTTGCCTCCGGCATCGGCGCCGTCGGAGTCTTCCGCGAGTGGAACGATCGCTACACGGAGATCGACACCGTGCTGAAGAATGGCCCAACCACGATGGTCCTGCAGGAGCTGCCCACACCGCGCAAAACGACGGTCTTCATCAATGGCGACTTCACGCGTCCGGCTGACGAAGTGACTCCCGGCACGCTTGCCGTGCTGCATCCTTTTGAAAACACCACCGGCCAGGCGAACCGGCTCGATCTCGCGCGGTGGATCGTGAGCCCGGAGAATCCGCTCACCGCGCGGGTGATCATCAATCGTGTGTGGCAGCAGTTTTTCGGGCGCGGCATCGTCGAGACGGAGAATGACTTCGGCCTCATCGGCGCACAGCCGTCGCATCCGGAACTGCTCGACTGGCTCGCGTGCGAATTTGTGGACCGCGGCTGGAGCCTGAAGGTGATGCACCGAGTCATCGTCACCTCGCACGCTTATCAGCAGAGTTCGTCGGACCGCCAGGAGCTGCGGGAGAAAGATGCGCACAACTACCTGCTCGGACGTCAGCGCCGGCTGCGGCTCGACGGCGAGATCGTGCGCGATGTCGCGCTCACGGCCAGCGGCCTGCTCGCGCCGAAACTCGGCGGACCACCCGTCTTTCCGCCCATCCCCGAGGGGGTGATGGGCCAGGGCCAGGTAAAGCGCGTGTGGACCGTGAGCAAAGGCGAGGACCGCTACCGTCGCGGCCTCTACACCTTCGTCTATCGCGCCACGCCGCCGCCGACGCTGAACGTCTTCGATTCACCCGACGGCTTCAGCACCTGCACCCGCCGCAACCGCAGCAACACCCCGCTGCAATCGCTCACGCTGATGAATGACGCGAGCTTCTTCGAGTTCGCCGTGGCGCTGGAGAAGATCATCAAGCAGGACGGCCTCGAGACAGCCTTCCGCCGCTGCACCGGCCGCCAGCCACAAGTTGCAGAGCTCGCCGTCTTGCAGCGACTCGACTCCCTCACCGCCGCCCGCGCCTTGCTGAATCTCGACGAAACCATCACCCGCGAATGAGCCCGATGACCTCCGCTTCGATTCTTCAGCAGATCACCCGCCGGCATTTCTTCAGCCGCTGCTCGATGGGCGTGGGCTCGATCGCGCTGGCTTCGCTGATGGCGGAGCGCGGGCTTCACGCTGCGCCAGCTGCAGCCAGGAAAATGCGCAATCCGCTCGAGCCGAAGCCACCGCATTTTCCGGCAAAGGCGAAGAACGTGATCTTCCTTTTCATGGCCGGTGGTCCCTCGCAGCTCGAGATGTTTGAGCACAAGCCGAAGCTCACCGAACTGAGCGGCCAGCCCATCCCGGACAGCTACATCAAGGGGAAACGCTTTGCCTTCATGGACAGCAGCCATCGCGTGAACCTGCTGGGCACGAAGCGGGAATTCAACCAGCACGGCCAGAGCGGCGCCTGGGTGAGCGATCTTCTGCCGCACACCGCGCGCATCGTGGATGACCTCAGCATCGTCAAGACATGCAAGACAGACCTCTTCAATCACGCGCCGGCCAAGCTTTTCATGAACACCGGCAGCGGCCTCTTCGGTCGACCGAGCATGGGTTCATGGGTGACCTACGGCATCGGCAGCGAGTGCGACGATCTCCCCGGCTTTGTCGTGCTGCAGAGTGGCCCGCGCGGGCCGCGCGGTGGGGCAGTGCTCTGGGGTAGTGGAATTCTGCCGAGCACTTACCAGGGCGTGCCGCTGCGCAATCAGGGCGACCCGATCCTCAATCTTTCCACACCGGCCGCAGTGAAACCCGGGCAGCAACGCCAGCTCGTGGATGCGGTACGTGAGCTGAATCTCCAGCGGCTCGTCGAGACCGGTGACGACGAGATTTCCACGCGCATCAATGCCTACGAGATGGCTTACCGCATGCAGACGAGCGCGCCGGAACTGATGGACATTGAAGGTGAGACGCAGGCCACGCTCGATCTCTACGGCATCAAGGATCGCAAGGAGACGACCTTCGCCCGCAACTGCCTGCTCGCGCGTCGGCTCGTCGAACGCGGGGTGCGTTTCGTGCAGCTCTACGACACGAACTGGGATCATCACGGCGGCCCAACGGAGACGCTGGAAAAACACTTCCCGGAAAAATGCCGCGACATTGATCAGGCCTCTGCGGCGCTCGTTCGCGACCTGAAGCAGCGCGGCTTGCTGGACGACACGATCGTCGTCTGGGGCGGAGAGTTCGGCCGCACACCGATGGGGGAAGTGCGCGAGTTCACGGGCCGCAATCATCACATCGACGCGTTCACCATGTGGTTCGCGGGCGGCGGATTCAAAGGCGGCCAGGTCTATGGGCAAACGGACGAGTTCGGCTTCGGCGCGGTCGAGAATCCCGTCCATGTCCATGATCTGCACGCCACGCTGCTTCATCAGCTTGGCCTCGATCATGAGCGGCTTACCGTCCGCTTCCAAGGCCTCGACTTCCGCCTCACCGGCGTGAGTCACGCCAGGGTGGTGAAGGGTCTGGTTGGCTAGGCGCGGAAGTCAGCGCGCGACTTCCAGCCGCAGAAAGCGCCGTGGATGCGCAGGGTCGGTGAGCAGATAGGCGTCGCGGACTTCCACGGTCGTGTTTGCGCCGGCGGGTGTCTCCGTGATGGTCACGCCACCGGCGAGGCTCGTCGTGGCTGCACCGTTGACGCTGCGCGCGAGATCCGTCCACGGGCCGGCGAGTGAGTCGGCGCCTTGCACCGTGAGTGTCACGTCGTTCGCGGCGTTGGCGCGCTGGAAGGTGATGGCGAGGCGGCCGCCCGCGCTGCTGCCGCGCGGGAGCGGGTTGGCGCCGGACGCATTCGGGTCGGTGCCGAGCGCGTATTCGAGCAGGTTTGCGAGGCCGTCGAATTCTCCATCCACGAGATCGCCCGCGACAGCGGCGTTGTTCCAGTTCGCGCCGAAATTCGCCCAACGCCACGACGAGAACGCCGAGGTCGCAAAGGTGGCCGCGATCGACTGCGCGGCGGTCACATTCGAGAACGTGTAGCTGCTCGTCGCGGTCTGCGGCGTGCCGTTCACCGTCAGCGTCGCGAGCGCGTAACCGGGCAGCGGTACGACGGTGAAGGTCTGTCCGCCACCCGGCGGCACCAGCACGGAACCGGTCGGATTGATCGTCCCGCCCGCGCCAGCCGATGCCGTGATCACATTCCCCGGCGACACGAAGCGCGCGATGAGATCGGCCTCGATCTGCTGCCGCTCCATAGTCGTGAGCGCGACTTTGTAGACAAAGACATCGCCGATCAGGCCGTTGAAGACCGTCCAGCCATCAGGGTTGTTGCGGCCGATGTTGAAGGCGTTGGCAAATGAGCCCGCGACATTTGGCACGAGCGACGCGAGGTCGCTCGTCGTCGTGATGTCCATGATCTGCGTGCCATTCGCAAAGACGCGGTATTGCCCGATTGGCTGCGCGACGAGGCTCAGCACGGTGGCTTGTCCGCTCGGGATCGCCGTCGCGCTGCTGGCAGAAGCGCCGTTGCGCCACACGTCGATCTGCCCGGTGCTGTTGCGAATGCCGAGCGTCAGCCGGTTGTAGAAGAGATCCACGATCGACGTCCAACTCGTGCTCGTCGTGTTCCGCGTCGGCCGCACCGCGACCACGATCGTCGCCCCATTGATCGCGACCGGTGCGCTATACGTGCCCTGTCGGAAACCGTCGCCGTCGGCGTAGACGTTGTTCACCCATTTTGCGCCGTTGAAGGTGTCGACCGTCGGCGAGCCCAGCGTCGCGAGCGTCTGCGACGCGGGCTGGTAAGTGGGCCATGCGCCCGTCGCGCCGCTGCCGGGCAGCGCGGAGGTCACGGCGGAGAAAAGCAGATCGCTGGCGCGCGGGATGCCGATCCCGACGAGCGCGAACCCGATACCACCGACATCCGCGCCGCTCACTGTGAGCACCTTCTCCGGCGCGGGATGGAAGCCTGTGCCGCCAGCCGTCACGAACCATGTGCCGTCGTAGACTGGCTGCGTGTAGTTGCCGCTCGCATTCGTGGTCGCCGTGAAGACCGGCGTGCCGCCGGAAGACGTCGCGAAGAAAATCGAGGTGCTCGAGACTGGAGTGCCATCGCTGCGGCGCGTGACCTGGCCGGTGATGCGAGCATTCGGCACGAGCGCGAAATCGATGCCCGCGACGTTTGCCGTCGAGACGGTGACGGTGCGGTCGGCGGAGAAATTGTGCGCGGCGGCACCCGCGGCGACATACCAGGTCCCGGGCGTGACGAGCCCGGAGTATTGTCCATTCGCATCGGCGATCGCTGTGAAGGCGGTTGTGGTCGCGGCACCGGGACCTTCGCCGAAATAGACAGTGGCTCCGGCGAGCGCAATGCCCGACGAGTTTCGCACCGTGCCCGAGACAGTGTAGCGCGGCGGCGTGCTCTGCGCGTCGATCGGGTCCGTGCCGAAGTTCGCTTCGACCGGATCGACCACGCCGTCGCCATCGGCATCGAGCCGGATCTGCGCAGCCGTCAGCGCGCGATCGAAGATGCGCGCATTCAGGATTTGCCCATCGAATAACTGGCGCGTCGCCGTGTCTTCGGAGGTCTGCGAGAAGCCGACGCGAAAACATTTCCCCGACGTGCCCGCATCGGAGGACGGACCGGTGTAGCTTCGCGTGGCGACCTGCACGCCATTCACGAAGAGCGTCGCGGTCGCGCCATTGAAGGCGAGCGCCACGTGCTGCCAGCGATCGAGCGTCACGGAGACATTCGTCGCCCAGAGGCCGAGGCCATCGAGCCGCGCCACCCACTTTCCAGCGTCGAGTCCGATGCCGCTCCCGGCGCCACCGTTGCGCTCATTGCCGCTGTCGAGGACGGCCGCGTAATTCGTCACATCGCTCGAAGTCCGCGGCTTCACCCACGCGGAGACCGTGCGCACGCGGCCATTCGGCACGCCGCTTTGCGCGATGGTGCTGGTGCCGTTGAAGTCCACCGCAGTGCGCGGCGCAAATTGGCCGAGCATGTCGCCGCGCCGCGTCATCTCCTCGCGGATCTCCGCGGCGGTCAGCGCCACATTGTAGAAACGCGCGTCCTCGACGCCGCCGCGGAAAGGGGCACCGGACCAGTCGCGGCCGAGATAGTTCGCCTGCTGCGCGGTGTGACTGTTTGCCGCGAGGATGCTCAGTGGCGTGAGCGTGGTCGCGACGTTGGCTTCCGCGAGTCCGCTCAGGAAAATCCGCGCTGACGTGCCGTCGAGTTGCACCGCGACGTGACGCCATTCGTTTTGCGGCAGCGTACTCACGCTCGTCGCTGTCGCGGTGGTCGTGCCATTCGTGATCGTGAAGACGGCCTGTCCCGTGGTGTTGCGTGAAAGGCGGAGGTATCGCGTCGCGCTGCTGCCCATGAAGAGCAGCGGCTCCACCGTGCTGACCGGGTTTGCCGGCCGCACCCAGCAGCCGAAGGTGAAACGCGGCGTATCCGCGAGACTGCGATCGAAGACCGCGTAGTCATCCACTCCATCGAAAGTCACCACCGACGAGCCGAACGTCGCATCCGTGCTCCGCACCGGAGCTCCGCGGAGGACGCCGTGCAGCGCGCCGAACTCATCCCACCACTCCTCGCCGCTCGTCTCGGAGGTTCGGTAGCTCGCGGTGAGGCCGCGCGCTTTGCGCAACGTCTGCGGATAAAAGACATCCCACCAGTCGCCCCACGGCACGTGGCTGAAGTGCACGCCTTCGCTCACCGACGAGCCCATCGAATAATCGTGATCGAGGATCGCCGTGCCGCTGATCGTGCCTCCAGCAAAAGGGAACGCACAGCCGCGCACAATCGCATCGTCGGTGACCGTCGTGCTCTCGATCCTCGTGTAGCCATTCACGAGCGCACGACCTCTCACCACCGCTCCGCCGACCAGGTGCGCGCGATCGCGCACGCGCGCCTCGCCTTCCACGAGCGCGCTGTTATCGACCAGCACGAAGCCGCTTACGACCGCATTGCCGCGGACGATCGCGCTGCCCTGCACCACTGCGTAGTCCTCAATGCGCGCAGTGCCTTCGACCCGGGCGCTGCCGAGCACCTTCGCATTGGGTCCCACGTAGGCGCCTGCCGCCACGGCTGCCCCAGACGAGAGCACGCCGCCGCCGTTGCCGTGCGTGCGGAAGCCGGACGGATTCGCCACCGCGTAGCGATTCGGCGCGGGCTCCGCATTCACCAGCCGCACCTCGTAGCCGTAGCGGAGGCGGTCAGCGTGTTTGTCGACAAACTTCGCGTTGCTCAGCGTGTCGAGATCGAGCGTCACACTGTCGGGCGTCGCGGTGACGATGAGAAGGACCTGCGTCTCGCCCGCATTCAGCACGAAGCTCTGCGTGCCCGGTGCCCACACCGGCGAGTAGCGCACCGTATCGCCCGCCGAGATCGCAGCGAAACACCAGCGCCAGTCTTCACCCGTGCCCGCCTTATCGAAGCCGCGGAGTTCCGCGGTGATCGTGGCGTCGGCGGTCGCGGTGAGGTCGTGCATCTGGTAGGCCCAGCGATCCGGCGCCCGCTCGGGCGGCACGCGCCACCAGCCGGGTTTGTCCTGCAGCGGCACGAGCTGCGCGCCTTGCTTCCAGAAGTGCTCGATGCGCGCGGTCGTCGTGCCCCAGTGCTGCTGGCGCAGGCGCGTCTTTTCCACGAAGTCCAGCATCGGCCAGCGTTTGCAGCATTCGCACGCGACGTCTTTCACCGACTGCCCGACCGGCAGCACCGCGGCGAGTTTCTCGATCAACGTCTTGTCGCGCAGTCCATCGCGCCACGCTGCGGCGGCGAAATTCGCGGGCAGGCCAAACTGGGTGCCGTAGTCGTCGAGCGAAAGGTAGTAGCGCTGGTCGGCGTAGATGTGCCGGTTGTGATCGGGGCGGTAGTTCGAGTTGCCGTTGAGATTGTCGATCGCCGGGAGCGCGCCGGGGATCGCCGCGTAGAAGTGCAGATTGCGCTGCGCCCGCAGATAGTTCGCGTGACTTTCCCAATGCCCGCCGGCCATGCGCCCCGGCTGCGCCATCTGAATCACGTGCCCAAACTCATGCGGCACCGGATTGCCCCAGCCTTCGTCGGCGAGTCCGCCGGAGCCGACATTCATGTGACTGCGATTCGCGTAACCGCCGGCCCAGAAGCCGCCATACCACGTGATGAAGTTCACCTTGTAGCGCGCCGTGGTCGTCGAATCGAACTCCCGGAACGGCTCGTTGTAGCCGAGCTTTTTGCAGAAGACCTGAAAGCTTTCCTCGCACATCCGCAACGCGCGGCGGGCGTGCGTGAGCGTGAAGCTCGCGTCGGCCGGATCCCACCACACGCACACATGTTTGCTCTCGAGTCGGTTCGTGTTCGCGGCCGTGAGCGGCGCGAGGAAGTTCGTGGAGAGATTCAGCGCGGGAGCGGTGCCGGCGACGTCGCCGACTTCCACGTAGTCGATGGCAAAGCTGCCGGTGCTCGCGAGGAGCGGCGTGATACGGATGTCGCGCAGCGTGTCGCGCCAGAAGACTTCGAGCCCGAGATCGAGGCGGTAAGTGTGAAACGCACCGTCGTCGATCACGCTCGCTGCAGGAATAACGAACTGCCGCGTCGCGGCGAAGCCGGTGCGTGTCGTCGTGCCGAATTCGATCCGCACATCACCGGTATAGCTGGCGGGAACTTTCAGACGGATCTGGAGGTAGTCGTTGAATCCGAGGTCGAGATCCGGGCCACTCGCCAGCGCGGTGAGGCTTACGGAGGCGTCCGTCGTCGTGGAGGTGTCGTCGCCGCCGAGCGCGCCTCCCACCGCGGCGAGATTCGTCACATTCGTACCGCTCCACGCCTGCGTCTCGCCATCCGTCACCCACTCCCCGAGGATCGTGCCGGTCAGGCGATCCGCGGGATCGATCGCGGCGACCGTTGCATTCTGCTGGGCGCAGAGATGGCCGACGGAAAAGAGAGCGAGCGCGAGCGCGGCCAGGGAGGAGCGGAAGTTCATGCGAGGTCGTGAAAGCACGCAGAGATTCCGCGCGCGCCTTATCTAGCAGATCGGCGGCCGGTTGCCACGCGCGGCGCGGACCTCGATCAGCGCACCGCGCCGGTGATCTCGGCGGTGCAGCGGAAGAATGCTTTCTTGCGCGCAGAGCTCAGGCCCCACTGCACCGGCGGCGACTGATACCCTTCCTCGAGCGGCTCTCCTTTGCGCCGATAATCGAACCAGCCCCACGACACGTGCGCGGCGATTGCGGCGGCGTAGTTATTCCGCGGCTGATCGAAGTTCTCGTGATCGTCTTCATTGAAGAGGATCGGCAGCGCGCGGTAGCCGGGGACGGCGCGCGTTTGCTTTACCATCTCCGTGATGCGGGCCGGGTCCTTCACGCCGTTGCCGTGGAGCAGCAGGAAGTCGGACACGCGCACTACATTCTCCTGCGGGATCGCCCCGCCGCCGTAGCTCGTGCCGACGAGCAGGCGGCGGCCGTCGCGCTCCGTCTTGCGCACGCGCTCGATCAGCTCATGCACGCGCCCGGGCTTGAGGATTTCATGATCGTAAGCCTTCACGTTCGTCTCGTTGTTCATCTCCACGAGCACGTTGCGCCAGCCACCTTCCAGCAGCCAGCGAGTCGCCTCATCCGTCGCGCGGATCACCGAGGCTTCATCGCACAGGCGCTGGTCCTGGCCGAAATAAAAGTAGCCGACGATCACGACCATGCCGTGCTCATCCGCGGCATCGAGCACGCGCCGCATGCGATCCGCAAAAGCCGGGCGCAGCGCGCCGCCCTCTTCGAAGGCACTATTCACCCACGGCTGAGTCTTCGAATAACCCTCCGGCGATCCGCCCTGAAAGTTCACCGTCACCGCGAGCAGCCCGTGCCGCTTCCACTCCGGCATCGCCGCGATGAACTCCCCCACATTCCGCTCCGCGTCCCACTTCCCCGTATCCGGATAAGCCCAGCGCGTGGCCGTCTCCAGATTCAGATCATCGTAAGTCGCCTGAACCATGCGCGAGTTCAGCAGCAGTCCTTCCACACGATGCCCTCGCCACATGCGACCGGCGTAAGTCGGCTGCCCATTGATATGAAAATCTTCACCGACAATACTGACGCCAGTCTTCCTCGCGGGCGCAGCGGCAAACGAGAGAGTGCTGAGAAAACAGAGAACAATGACCGCGAGTTGCATGAGGTAAGCTGTGAAGTAGGGGAGTGTGGCCTGAATAAATTTCGGGATCAGAAATCGGATCGTCTCTTCGTCTCGCCGCTTTGCAGCGCGATCCAGTCGATCTCCACGGGTTCTTTCTGTGCCGGAAGATAGATGCGCAGGATTCCAAGCGTACCCTCCGCAGGAAGCTCGACGGCGATTTCCTGCCAATCGCCGCCACGCAACTGGAACGCCACAGCCTTCGCCTTCGCTGAGTCCTGAGCATTGGGAAGCCATTCCACTTTCCCCGCACCGCCGTTCTCGGACCGTGCGCGGAACTTTGCGGTCGTCCGTCCGGAGAGTTGTCCGGCGGCGAACCCGAGAAACGGTGCATCGCCAGTTCCTTTCACGGTAACGATTCCTTCGACCACGGTCGCGGAGCACGCTCGGGCTTTCCAGCCCTGCAACGCGGGATCACTGTCATCTTTGCCTGCTGCTTTCGCCGGTGCTTTGGCTGCGGCTTTGCCCTTCGGTTTATCCTTGTTGGTCTGCTTGCCTTCGAGCTCGGGGTGATACTTCGATGGGTCAAACGCGGGATTCGGCACGGGCACGACGGCTTGGGTGTCGGCCAGGAATTTTTCGATCAAGGCGTCGAGCTCGCTGACGAGTTCGGGTTTGGAGCCCGCAAGGTTGTTCTTTTCGCCGATGTCGTCGCGGAGGCTGAAGAGCAGATAGCGGTGTGCGCCTCGCTCTCCGCCATGGAAAATGCGGATGAGTTTCCAGTCGTCGTGATGCACGGAAGCGGCGGGTGGCAGCCAGTCCGGCACGCGGGGATTGTGTGGGAAGTACTGAAAGGTGGCCTTCCCCGCGAGCGTGTCGCCCTTTAGCGCGGGCAGAATGCTCGCGCCGTCGAAACGCTGTCCGAAAGCCGGCTTGAGCCCGAGACCTTCCAGTAGCGAGGGATAGTAGTCTTCGCTCTGGATGATCGCGTCGCTCCGACTGCCTGCGGCAGCGATTCCTGGCCAGACGATGACGCCAGGGACGCGCGTGCCACCTTCGAACATCGTGGCTTTTCCTCCGCGCAAGGGCGTGTTGCTGGTCGGCGTCGTGCCATCCAATTCGTTGTACATGTTACCACCGTTGTCGGCTGTGAAGATGATGATCGTGCGGTCGGCGATCTTCAGTCGGTCGAGCGTGTCGAGCAGCGTGCCGACGGCGTCGTCCATACTCTCGACCATCGCCGCGTAAGTGGGACTGCGTTGCGGATCGTTGGGATTCACACTGGCGCGATACTTCTCGATGAGCGCCTTCTTCGCGTCGAAGGGCGCGTGCACGCTGAACATCCAGTAGTTCAAATAGAATGACTCGTCCTTGTGCTTCTCCATGAACGCCGTCGCTTCCTTCGCCATGCGATCTTCGATGTGTTGATTCGGTTCGTCGGGATCCGCATCGAAGTCCTTAAACTTCCAAGGCGCAACGTAACTACCCGCCGGTCCCGGCCCCGCGGTGTGCGGCAAGTCCACGTCGAAGCCTTGCTGCAATGGCGAATATGGCTCCGGTCCGAGATGCCACTTACCGAAATGCCCCGTGGCATAACCCGCATCCTTCAACGCCTCCGCTAGCGTGCGATATTCTGGCTTCAACCGGGTCGGCGGTTGCGGCTGAATGGCTTTTTGGTCCGCCGGAGCCTTCACGCCAGTTGTCGCCTGCAAAACGACCTGCGGCAGGTGGCAGTTCGGCGTCGTGATGCCCGTGCGCGCGGGGCTGAGCCCCGTGAGAACTGCGGAGCGCGTCGGCGAACACAGCGGACTCGCGGAATAGGCCCGCGTGAAGGTCATCCCGCGTTTCGCGAGCCGCTCAAGGTTCGGCGTGTGATAAAACTTCGTCGTGCCATAGAGGGTCGTGTCACTCCAGCCGAGGTCATCAGCGAGGATAAAGAGGACGTTGGGCTGCTTTGCGGCAGCAATGAGCGACGAGCCAAGGACAAATAGGGAGAGGAATGCAAAAACGGTGAGTTTCATGGTTTGAGCACAGGGTCAGCGGAATTTGCGGGGTTGGTCAGCTCGGCGCGTTCGGTGGAGTATTTCTGCCAAAGGAGATCAAGACGCGCGGCGATCTGTGCTTCAGTGCCGACCACGAGCCAGTAACGGTAGCGATAGGTTGACTGCGGGCCGAGGTTCACGCGGTCGATGGGCGCGACATGGACGCAGGGGCCGGCCGCGGGGTCATCGCTGTTCCCGCCGCCATGCGGTCCAAAATTCCAGGCGCGTGTAGCGGTGGGACTGAAGACAGCGACCCCCTGACCATTGGCGGCGAAGCAAGCCATGGCTTTGAGCGGCGGCTCGGCTTTACCCCAAGGCGGGCCGGGAGGCTGTGTTTCGGTGCGCCACTGTCCGTTACCAAGGTAGTTCTTGAAAGTGCTGAAGTTGCGCGTGAAATAGCAGGCTGGGACCTCCTGATCCGATAGCCTGGCTGGCCCCCAGCGATCGTCGAGGGCGCGGGCGCAAATCAGCTCGCACCGCACCACGACGACATCTGGCATCGCAGGCTCAAAGGCCGTCCATTGCCGCATGAGCGCCGCGGCTTCCTCGTCGGGCATATCCCAAAGTTTCGGAATGGTCTCGCTGTAGAGCGTGTGATCATCGAGGCGCTTAAACTCCGTGACCCGAGCCCATGAACCAACGCCACCGCCTTGAATGGGATTCCACGACCATGGGCTCCACGCCTTGTGCTGACCATCGACCTGGCGATCGAGACTGCGCCCGGCGTAGTAGGACTGCTGGATGAGTCGCCCCGGATCGACGGAGTTGATCATGTTCTTCGGATACGCAGACCATGAGAGCCAGGTGATGGAGGCTCCCATGGCGCGATTGATCCCGATTTTGACCGTCCCGTTATCGAGCAGCAGTAAGTCTTCGCTGCGGCTCAAGGCACTACTCTCGCTCGGTGGCGATGCCGCAAGGACCCGCTGCATAAGGACGACCCATGCGACAAAGTTGATGAACGTCTTCATACTGAGCGCGACACTAGGAATTGGCACGAATGCTCGTGCTCAAGGTTGCAATGCAATCTCGCGGATTAGCGTGGTGCCTTCGGGGAGATAAACCCGGAGGTGGATGATGGTCTTGGTGGCGGGCAATTTGATCTCGTGGGTTTGCCAATCGTCGGAGGCGGCGACCGGGAAGGTGGTGCGGTTGGCGGGGAGGAAGTCTTTGTCTCCGTCAATGCGCCAGGCCAGGGCTCCCGGCCCTGAGGTGGGGGATTTGATCGTCAGCTTCACTAAAGCGGGCGCGGCGAGCTTGAGGCCACTCCGGACGATGAAGGGAGCGGCCTTGCCCTTGCTGGCTTTTTCGGGGGCGAGTTCAAGGATGCCCTCCTTTTCGGTGAGCGTGCCGTTGCGGGCGATCCAGCCTTGCGTGGGGGATGCGGCGGAGGCTTTGCCTTTGGCGGGTTTGGTGCCTTTTTTGCCGGGCGGACCGATGATCGTTTTACCTTCGAGGTAATGGTCAAAGTAGTCATTCCATGTCGCCGCCATTGGGCCGAGGGCCATGCCGGGAGGATTGAGTCCGTCGGCCCATGTCTTGAGTTTGGTGCGGAGGCGCGTGGCAACCTCGGGATGTTCGGCGGCGAGGTTGTGCTTCTCCTCGCGGTCGACGCTTAGGTCGTAGAGGTATTCGCGTTCGCCACCGCGCAGGAGTTTCCAGTTGCCCTCGCGGATGGCACTCTGGGCCATCCACCGCCAGTAAAGTGCGTCGTGCGGCGGCGAGTTTTTTTCGCCGGTGAGATATGGGAGAAGGTTCACGCCATCGAGGTCGCCGGGCTTCACTTCGAGCTTCGTAATGGCGGCGGCAGTGGCAGCGACATCGAGGGCGCTAACGGGATGATCGTAGGTCTGCCCGCGAGGGATCGTGCCGGGCCAGGCAATGAGGAAAGGCGTGGACATACCTCCCTCCGCCAGCATGCCTTTCTCGCCGTTGAGCGGCGTGTTGAGGCTGCCGTCCCAGCCGCCGGGATCGCCATTGAGCGGCGAGTCCACTTTGTGAATCTTCAGCGGCGCGCCGTTGTCGCCGATGAAAAAGATGAGCGTCTTCTCGGTGAGGTCATGCTTTTTCAACGTGCTGGTGATAAGCCCGACACCGTCATCGACGGCGGAGAGCATCGCGAGCGCGGCACGGCGGCGCTCCGGCATCTCGCCAGGGAAACGCTCCATGTAGCTCTTCGGCGCATCGAGCGGTGTGTGCGGTGCGCGAAAGGCAACGTAGAGGAAGAACGACTGGTCCTTGTAGCGATCAATCACCGCCGCGGCAGCCTTTGCGCAGCCATCGACGTGATACATCGCCGGCGGGAGATCGCCCATCGGCATGTCTTTGCCATCGAGTGTGATGTTCGATGAGAAAGGTCGCTGCCCATTCTGCGAAAACGTATGCTTGAAGCCATGCGTCGGTATCGCGGTCGTGGGACCGAGATGCCACTTGCCGAACTGCGCGGTGGCATAGCCTGCTTTCTGCAAGCGCGTGGCAATGGTCGTCTCCTTGTCAAAGCCATCAAGCGCGGAACCGTTATTATCGAGATTGAAGCGCCCCTGGAACTTCCCGATCATCAAGCCACCGCGCGAAGGCACGCACTGCGGCGCCGTGCTGTAGCCATTCGTCGCCACCACTCCGCTGCGGGCCAGCGCATCGAGATTCGGCGTCTTGAGATCCTTCATCACATCATGAATACCGAGATCGGCGTGCCCATGGTCGTCGGTGTAAATGAGAATGATATTCGGCCGCCGCTCCGCAGCGAATGACGAAGGCCGAATGACAAATGCCGAAACGAGGGCGGCGAGGATGAGTGATTTCATTTTCAAATGTTAGACTGTTGATAGGAACCTTTGCGTTACTCAGCGACCTTGCCGCTGCGCATGGCGAAGGGCTCATCATTGTCTTTCGTGAAGGCGCGCCACTGCGTGAACTCCTGCCCCAGCTTGGCCCGCGTTGCGGCGTGGGATGGTTCGTTGATGAGGTTCTTCACGGCCCACGGGTCGGCATCGAGGTCGTAGAGTTCTTCGTGCGGTGCGTCGGCTATGCAGAGCTGGCGCAGGAGCTCGTAGGGCAAGGGTTGATCGTCTTTGTAGCGGATCGTTTCGTCGTGGAGATCGATGCTGTATTGCGGACCCGGGTCACCATATTCGCCGTTGCCGCTGCCGATGGCGATCGCCTGTTCCACCGGGCCTTTGAAGGTGTCCTGATACACGTTGCCGATGTAGTAGAAGCGTCCGTCGCACACGGCGCGGGCCTTGGTTGGCTTCTGTGCTTTGGGCGCGGAGGCGAGGCCGCCATTCGTCTCGGTCATGATCGTGGTGCGATTAGGCAAGGCATCTGTTTTACCGGAGAGGACCGACCAGAGCGACTTGCCATGGCAAACGGGCTGCGGGGCGATGCCGAAGGCTTCAAGGAATGTCGGATTGAAATCCATCTGCGAGATGGGCGTGGTCAAAGTGCGTCCGGTCTTGATGCCGGGGCCTTTGATGTAGCAGGGCACTTGGGTTCCCGCCGGATACACACTCGTCTTTCCACGCGCGTAGCCGATGCCGTGATCGCCGGTGAATACAACGATCGTGTTGTCCGCCTGACCGCTGGCTTCGAGCTTCTTCAGCATCTCACCGACAAACGCGTCGATGTTCCGCACGCAGGAGTAATACTGCGCGAGGTCGATGCGAGATGCAGGAGTATCGGGCAGCCACGGCAACATTTGAATCGCCGCAGGATCCACGTCCTTCGGTGCGGAGTTGCGATCCTTCGGATTCGCGAGCTTGGCTTGCACATGCTTCCACCACGGCGCGTGGGTGTCGCCGGGGTTGCACCAGAAGAACCAGGGTTTCTCGCCCGCCGCCTTCACCACCGCATTGAGATCGCGGGTGTCGACGAAGGCATCATACGGGAAGTTTCGCGCCGGCTGCTGATGCAGTTTCCCCGACAGCGCGCAATACACGCCGTTGGCTTTGAGCATCTGCACGAAGTTCGGAATGTTCTCATGCATGCCTCCTGCCGCGAGGAAGGTGGGATCATTCTCCTTGGTGATTGGATTCGGCAAAGGGATCCACTTCTCCGGCCCGCCGAGCTTCGGGTGCGCGTTGTGGCAGTTGCGCCAGATGCCGTTCATGTGCGGCAGCAGTCCACTGTAGATCGCCGACTTACTCGGGGAACAAACACTTTGCCCGCAGAACGTGCGTGTAAAATTCACGCTGCTCGCAGCGAGGGCATCAAGGTTAGGCGTCTTCAATCCAGCGATGTGCGTGTTCGGCTCACGCGCGGCGCGTTCGCTCGCGTAGTAGCCGAGATCCTCGACGTAGATGAAGAGGATGTTCGGGCGCGGTGGCGCGGCGAAAGCCGACGGCAGGACGGCTAAGAAAGATGCTGCGAAGAGTGCGAGATAGCTTTTCATGAGGCAGTTGGCGGAAAAAATTGAACCGGGCATCAAGCACTTACGGCCATGATTTCAGCATGGCTCCGCGAGCGTCGGTGAGTCGCAACGACTCGATGCGGACTTCGCCTTCACCAGCGCACGGATCGAAACGCAGGCTGTGGAGGAGCTTCGGTTCGGCGATCTTGAGCGTCATCTCGTGCCATTGGCCGTCGTGGACGACCTGAAATGTCTGGTGCTCGCCCTTGGGCAGCGTCGTCCTGGAATCGGTGGTCCAGAAGATTTCGCCCTCGCCGCTCGCATGGCTTTGCAGCCGGAAGGTGAGGGTGTAGGGGCCGGGCGACTTCAGCTCCACGGCATTGAATGCGAGTCCGGGATCGTTGCCCGTGCAGGTGAGGATGAGCTGTTTCCCCTCGACGGCGAGCTTCGTGCCGATTCGTGCGCGCGGGAGTGTGGCGGCAGAGACGTTCGCTTCGGCGGCCTGGCGTTTGGCTTTGCCTTTGGTTCTGCCACCAGTGAGGGACGCGGCGTAGTCGGTCCACTGGGAGTTGTTCTTCGCGGTGGCTTCGGTGGCGACGGGTTTGGTTTCTCTGCCCGTCGCCATGAGCACATTGGCGGTGAGGTCATGCCATTGCTTCACCATCCGATTGACGATGTCCGGATGTTGAGCCGCGACGTCATGCAACTCCGTGCGGTCGGTGGTCATTTGATACAGCTCCCAAGGCTGGCTTTGAAAGCTGACGATCTTCCAGTCGCCATCGCGCAGGCCGCGGTCGCTGGCGAATAGCAGATGAATCGGCGGACGTGATTTGACCTCCTGCCCCGCGAGGATCGGCGCGAGCGAGATGCCCGCGAGCGGCGTGAGCTGACGACCCAGGAATGTCTCCGGCAGTTTTGCGCCGGCGATCTCGGCAAAGGTGGGCAGCACATCCACGAGATGCGCCGGGCTGTTCACGATGGAGCCGGACTTCGCTTTCATCCCCGCAGGCCAATACACGATGGCGGGGGTGGCGATGCCGCCTTCAAACTGGTTCTGCTTGTAGAATCGGAACGGCGAGTTGCGCGCCCAAGCCCAACCGGTGCTGTCGCTCCAGGAGGTGTCGGGATGGAAAGGCTCGCTGTCGGGCTCAGGCGCGCGGCGATCAAACGGACACGCGCCGTTGTCGGAGACGAAGACGATGAGCGTATTGTCCAGTTCGCCAGCGCTCGTGAGATTGGCAAGGAGCCGCCCCATCTCCTGATCGACGCGATCAATCAGGCCCGCATACGCCGACATGCGATGGGACTCCCAGGTTTTCTGTCCGGCGGTGAGTTTGTCCCACGCGCGAACATGATCCGGACGCGGCGACGCTTCGGTATCAACCGGCAGCAGGCCGAGTTGTTTCTGCCTCGCCACCCGGGCCGCGCGGATCGTGTCCCAACCCGCGTCATAGCGGCCGAAATACTTTTGGTAATCGGCCTTCAAAGGTTGCAGCGGCCCGTGGGGCGCGTTGAAGGCGATGTAAAGAAACCACGGCTTCTTTTCCGCGCGCGCTTCGCCGAGGAACCCAATGGCGTGATCCACATTCGCCACGGTGGTGTAGAAATCTTGCGCGGGCACGGTCCAAGGCTGGCCATTGAGGCGGAAGGTTTTGTCGCCCTTGTAATAATTGCAGGCGCCGGAGAGATGGCCGAAGTAGCGCTGGAAACCGAAATCGGTCGGCTGTTTATCGAGATGCCACTTGCCTGTCATGGCGGTGAAGTAGCCCGCAGGCGCGAGCACTTCCGGGATCGTGACCGCACGCGTCAGCCTCACGTCACCGGCTTGTTTGCACCAGCGGCCGGTGAGCAGGCTCACGCGGGAGGAGTGACATTTTGCGGTGTTGTAAAACTGAGTGAAGCGCACGCCACCCGCAGCCAGTTTGTCCATGTTCGGTGTGTCGATCTCGCTGCCATAGCAACCGAGATCTGAGAAGCCCATGTCGTCCACCATGACGAGGAGGATGTTGGGCTTGGTAGCGGCGATGAGGGGAGAGCACAGGGCGAAGAGGAGGAAGACAGAGAGCTTTTTCATCGGGTGGCAGGTTTGAAGTCGAGGGTGCGAAACTGGGCGACTCCGGCGGGCAGATGGGCACGCACATGGATGACTCGGCCGCTGGTGGGGATTTGGATCTCGTGGGTCTGCCAGTCGTCGGTGGCTTTGATTTCAAACGGGACGCGATTCGCGGGGAGGAAGTCTTTGTCCCCATCGACGCGCCAGGCGATTGCGGCAGCGCCGGAGGCGGCGGTTCTAAGCGTGATTTTTGCGGTGATCGGGCCGGGAAGTTTGAGTTGGGCGCGAGTGATGAAGGTGGCTTTGTCAGCCTTCTCGGACGTGAGGATGAGGATGCCGTCCTTGGCGGTGAGAGTCCCGTTGCGGGCTTCCCATCCTTGGGTGGCTGAGGCGGCTGCGCCTTTGCCTTTGGCTGGCTTGCCCTCGGGTGCGGCGACGGTTTTGCCTTCGAGGTAATGATCGAAGTATTCGTTCCAAGTCGCGGCCATTGGGCCAAGCGCCATGCCGGGTGGATTCAGGCCATCGGCCCAAGTCTTGAGTTTTGCTCGAAGTTGCGTGGCGACGTCGGGATGCTGCGCGGCGAGGTTGTGCTTTTCCTCGCGGTCGGTGCTGAGGTCGTAGAGGTATTCGCGCTCGCCACCGCGCAGGAGTTTCCATTTTCCCTCACGGACAGCGCTCTGCGCCATCCAGCGCCAGTAGAGCGTGTCGTGCGGCGCAGCATTATTTTCGCCGGTGAGATGGGGGAGGAGATTGACGCCGTCGAGGTCGCCGGGGCTCACGTTGAGCTTCGTGATGGAGGCTGCCGTCGCCGCGACATCGAGCGCACTGACAGGGTGTTCGTAAATCTGACCGCCAGGGATCGTGCCCGGCCACGCGACGAGGAAGGGCGTGGACATGCCGCCTTCCGCCAACATGCCTTTTTCGCCATTGAGCGGCGTGTTGAGGCTGCCGTCCCAGCCGCCGGGATCGCCCGCGAGCGGCGCATCCACCTTGTGAATCTTGAGCGGTGCGCCGTTGTCGCCGATGAAGAAGATGAGCGTCTTCTCGGTGAGGTTATGCTTCTTCAAAGTGCTCGTGATGAGCCCCACGCCATCGTCGATGGCGGAAAGCATCGCGAGCGCGGCGCGGCGGCGCTCGGGCATTTCGCCGGGGAAGCGATCCATGTAACTCCTCGGCGGATCGAGCGGCGTGTGCGGTCCGCGATAGGCGACGTAGAGAAAAAAGGGCTTATCCTTGTAACGCTCGATGATCGACGCGGCGGCCCGCGAGCAGCCATCGAGGTGATACATCTCCGGCGCGACATTGCCCATCGGCTGGTCTTTGCCATCGAGCGTGATGTTCGCAGAAAACTTTTGCCCGCCGTGCTGCGAATACACATGCTTGAAACCGTGCTTCGGAATGTCCGCCGTCGGTCCGAGATGCCATTTGCCAAACTGCGCCGTCGCGTAGCCTGCTATCTGCAATCGCGTGGCGATGGTGGTCTCCTTGTTAAAGCCGTCGAGCGAGGAGCCGTTGTTATCGAGATTGAAGCGGCCCTGGAACTTCCCGGTCATCAACCCGCCTCGCGAAGGCACACACTGCGGCGCGGTGCTGTAGCCGTTCGTTGCAACGACACCACTGCGAGCCAGCGCATCGAGATGCGGCGTCTTGATGTCCTTCATCACCCCATGAATGCCGAGATCGGCATGGCCGTGGTCGTCGGTGTAGAAGACGATGATGTTCGGCGGCGGCGAAGCAGCGAATGACGAAACCAAAATGCCGAAAGACGCAGTGAGAGTAGCGATGAGCTTCATGGAGACTGAAATGATGGATTATTGAGGCGTCTTGCTTGCTTTGCCGCGTTTGCGCTTCGTCTGTGCGGGAGCGGTGGTGTTCACGAGATACGGCGGTTTGTCGAAGGCATCGGTGAGGCGGGGGTCGTTCGTCTTTTCGAGGATGGACATGAGTTTGGCGGACAAATCGGCCTTCACGGCTCTCGCGGCGGGATCGGTGGCGAGGTTGTGCATTTGATCGGGATCGGCTTTGAGGTCGTAGAGTTCCTCGGCGGGACGTTTGGCGTAGATGAGGTCGTAGAGTGGCTTGGTGGCGGGCTCGTCGCGATGCGCCACGAGCCACGCGACGACGAGGCTTCCTTGTGGGTTGGGATCGCCCGTGGGGCCCGCGTCGGTGTAGGCATCGCCGCTGGGCCAGCGGTCGGGTTTGAAGTTGCGGATGTAAAGATGGCTGGCGGTGCGGATGGCACGCATCGGGTAGGGTGTGTGGTCAGGGCGCACGGAGGCCTCGTGACGCTCGCGACCGACGACGACGTGATCGCGCGAGGCGTCGATGACACCGGACTTGTCCGACTTCAGCAGCGGCATCAGCGAACGACCGTCCATTTCAGCGGGTGGCGTCAAACCAGCCGCTTCGAGCCACGTCGGCGCGAGATCGATCTGCGCGACGAAGTCATCCACCACGCGGCCTGGATTCACGATGCCCGCAGGCCAGCGAATCATCAGCGGCGCACGCACAGCGATGTCGTAGCAGTGCGTTTTGCCACGCGGCATGTTCGCGCCGTTGTCGCCGGTGAGGACGATCATCGTGTTGTCGAGTTCGCCCGCTTTTTGTAGCTCATCAACGATGACGCCGACATCGTAGTCGAGCGCCAAGACCTCGCCGAGCGTGTCAGACCAGTCCTGGCGTGCCTCGGGCACATCCGGGATGAAAGCGGGCAGTTTTCCCTTCAGCGAATCCGGCTCGATGCCCCACAGTATTTTGCCCGACCCGACCGGAAATGGCCGATGCGGCCCCACCGGACCAACGATGTGGCAAAACGGCTGCCCCGGTTTTCGGTTCGCGAGCACGTTTTGCATCATCTGGCGCAGCGTTGCATCAAAGGCCTTCGCGGTCTCGGCGTGACTGAGTTGGTTCTTCCTCGCATAGGTGCCGAAGCGCAAGCCATCGCCACCCACGCGAACACTGACGGCAGGAAACCAGTCCCTCGCCAGCGCCTTGCCCGAGACCGATGTCGCATAGCCCGCTTCTTGAAGCAGCGCCCCGAATCGCGGCAGCGAAGCACCTGGGTCCGGCGTCTTGTTCGCGGCCCAAGCCGGATCAGGCTGGAGAAACGCCCCCTTTCCACAGCGCCAAAAGTAACATCCCGAAGCCATCGAAGCCCGCGATGGCGCACACGACGACACGCCCATGAACGCATTCCGAAACAGCACGCCTTCTTTCGCCACACGGTCGATGTTCGGCGTCTCGATGACATCATTCACATTCGCCCGCGCCGGATCGCGATAGCAGCTCGCATAACGCCCCCAGTCATCCGCGAGGAAGAAGAGGATGTTGGGCTTTCTCTCGACGGCGGAGGCGGTGAGCGTCGCCGCGGCGAGGGCGAGCGGGAGCAGGAAGTGGCGGATCATGTTTTGGGTGTCACGGAGCAGGAGTCGGGGGTGGTGTGGCCCCGGGGTGACCTGTCATCGAACGCAGCGGATAGCGGTCTGCGAGTTTCTCCGGCATCGCGCTGGGCACATAGGTTTTACCGGATCCGCGG
>JANPIS010000391.1:0-4804 GCA_031425095.1 Chthoniobacteraceae bacterium | reverse complement strand
GGCGCAGGTGCTGGCGGAGTTGCGTGCCGTGCTGCCGGCGGAGCAGTTCGTCTTTGCGGTGGGCGTGAACGGTTCGACGGATCGGACTGCGGCGATCGCGAGAGAATGTGGCGTCGTGGTCGCGGAGACGGCAGCGCGGGGCTACGGGCACGGCTGCCAGGCGGCGATCGATCACCTCGAAGCCGAGTATCCGCCGTTCGATGGTTACATCTTTGTCGCGGCCGATGGCGCGAATGATCCGCGCGATATCGCGGGCCTCGTCGCGGAGCATCGGCGCGGGGTGGGACTCGTTCTTGGTTGCCGCACGCGCACGGCGGGAAACTGGCAGCCGTCGCAATTTCACTACGTCGCGGCGAACCGCTTTTTCGGGGCGTTGTGCGGGCTGCTCGTGGGCCGGTCCTTCGCGGATCTCGGCCCACTGCGGGTCATCGATCGCGAGCTTTTCCGCGCGATGTCACTCCGCGAATGGACCTACGGATGGACCATCGAGGCGCAGCTCCGGGCCGTGCAACTCGGTGCGGTGACGAGCGAGATCCCGGTGCGCGAACGGCCGCGCTTGGCGGGCGAGCAAAAGGTTTCGCACGTCTCGTGGAGGCACACGATCTCGGTCGGCTTGAAGATCGTGGCGGCAGGATTTCGCACGCGACTGCGGCGATACGGCGTCACTGCACCGGAGGTGCGTCGGCGGTCGGTCGTGGCGCAGTCGGCGAAACTGGCTGGGTGAGGTCGTAGAGTTCGCCCCACTCGCCGTGGGCGATGAGGGCGGCGGATTCCTTCCACGGTTGTGCCGAGACGGGGTAATGCTCGCGCTCGCGCGGGCCGAAGAAGAGGTAGCGCACGTGGAGTTCCGCGGCCAGCGAGCGCCACGCGGGCTCGCCGTTCATCAGCGCCTCCAACTTTGGTTCGGCGTCCTGATACGGCAGGCCGTGGCTCCAGAGGTGGCCGGGATAGCCGAGCGCCATCGCGCGTCCGGCGAGGAGTAGCGGGTGATTGTATGTGGGGTAGCCGGCAAATCGCGCGTTGGGTGGAGTATTCCGTACCGCTTGCAACGCCGCGTCCACCTCCGAGCGTCGCGCGATCTCGTGGCCGGTGTGAGTGGCATCGAGTCCGCCGAGCAGCGACGTGAAGCCCGACCAGAAAAGCGCGAAGCACGAGAGAGCCCGCGCCCAGAGCGGCCAGCGCGAGAGCACTTCGCTCCAGAGGAAAGGGAGCACCGCGACGTAGGACCAGAGCATCAGCTTCGTGTTATCCCATTCCCAGGGCGCGAACTTCACGAAGCAGCACAGCAGAAAAATAGCGAGCGCGGGCCAGACGAAGGCCGCCGCCGCGCCGGGCCCGCGCCGCATGCGCCAGCAGAGCAGCGCGACGAAGACCGGCAGCACGCCGAAATTCATCGGCCAAAAGAGCAGCGCGGCGACGACAGACGGCGAACCCGGTACGTGAGTGGCGCACCACTGGATCCACGGGTCGTCGTCCCACATCCAGCCAGGTTTCCAGCCGAGCACGGAAGCTCCGCGGAGTCCGCCGGTGACGAGCATGGTGAGCATGGTGGCGGGGAGAAACGCCGCGCCGACGAACGTGGCGAGTGCTTTCCGCTGTTCCGCATGCGTGACAAACCATGCGGCGAGCACGAGCGACAGAAAGAGGAAGGTGTGCAGGTGGAAGATCGGCAGCGCGGCGTAGAGCAGCCATTCGCAGAGCCACGGCAATCGATCACGCACGTCGCCGCCGAAGTAGCGACTGCGCCAACTCGTGAGCAGGAGCAGCCCGGCCGGCAACGCAAAGAGCAGTCCGCGCTGCGTGACGAGCAGCGCAAGCGGCAGGCTTTTCCACGCAAACTCCGTCTGGAAATCCTCGAGCCGCAGCGTGGAGAAGAACGCAAAGCCTGCGAGCCCTCCATTCGCGAGGAAGCCGACGAGCGCAAAGCCGCGGCCCCAGCGCCAGAGCGCAATGCCGGTCAGCGCGGCGCCGCCGAGCCCGACCCAGATGAGCCCGCGCAGCACATCGACTCCCGCGAGGAGGAGCAGGGAATTGAAGAGATCGACGCCGACGGGATAGATGAGTGAGCCGCCGGTGAAGATCGGATTCTCCGGCCAAAAGGGCACGCCGCTCGCGAGGTGGCGGATGTAGGTAAGGTGCAGCGAGAGGTCGCCGAGGTTATTCGGCGAGAGCACGGAGATGACGTCGCCGTCCGTGAAGACGAGCCAAAGGAACGCACGCAGCGCGAAGAGCGCGAAGGCGACGATGGCCGCCCACTCCCAGACGGTGCGAGGGCCGAACGATTTCGTTGAGCCACGGATACTCACGGATGAATCACGGATGGCTGCAGAAGGAATCACGTCCGGGCAGGGACGCGGGGTGGCTGCGCTAATCGGTGTTTCAGACCCGCTCGAAAGAAGCCGCCGCCAGCTCCATCCGTGTTTCATCCGTGAACATCCGTGGCTTATCTCGATTGCATCGTTTCCGGTCGGAGCGACCGGGCTGCTGCGTGACTTCGTGCGGACGAAGGTGATCGCGCCGAGGAGCGAACCAATCGCGAGCGCAGCCCACGCGTGCGCGGGGCGCAATCCGCCGCTGGCGAAAGCAAGCGCGGTCCCGCTGAGCACGGCGGTGGCGACGGCGGTGAGGAGTGCGGCGGCGAATCTCACGGGACGATTTCGGGCACAAACTCTGGCGGGCGCGCTGGGAATTGATCGCGGAACTCCGCCACCCGGAGATAGAGCAGCGCGTTGCCGTCGGACTGTCCGCGGATGCGCAGCGGCTCGCGGAAGTAGGTGTGGCGCAGGAGCGGCTCGATCTCGGCGGCGAGTTCCTCGTCAATGAGCAGAAGCGGTGCGTCGAGCGCGTCCGGCAGTTCATCGACTTCCGGAAAGTCGATGTGCGTAAAGTCACCGAGCAGCCAGGGCAGCGGATGGATGTCTGCCATGACAATGTGGCCCGTGAGGTGAATCTGCAGTGGATCGCGGGCGACGAGGCTCTTGAGCGGGTCGAGCAGTTTGCGGATGTCGTCCCGCGTCTGCACATAGACGTAGGGTTCATTCTCGTCGGTCGCTTTGCGGAAGTTCAGATCGAGCGTGAGCGCGAGCGACATGGCCAGCGTCGGCACCGCGAAGATTCCTGCGAGCCAGCGATCCCACGAGCGCCACACGTGTACGACCGCCGCGCCAAAGAGCAGATGCCACGGCCACATCAGCGATGCGAGACACCACGGCGTCTTGTAAGCGATGGCGGAATAGACCACGAGCGCCGCGAGACTCATGAGCGCCAGCCCACGCGTGGCAAAGCCGCGCCCGCGCCACGCGATCCACGGCGCCGCGAGGAGGCCGAGCAGGGCCGGCCATTCGTAGCGCGCGAGGAGCTCCAGCCAATACCACCATTCCTTCTCGTGTCCGCTCTCACCTCCGGTGCCGGTGACCAGCCACGGCGCGAAGGTGCGCCACAATCCCGGCAACGATTCCCAACTGAGAAAGCCGCCCGAGTAGAAGAAGATGATGAGCGTGAGACAGACCGCCGCGATCGGTGCGGCCTCGCGCAGTGGCCACGGGCGGAGCGAAAAGGCGGGATCTTTTCTCCACCAAAGGAAGCACACGGCGGCTGCGAGCGCGGCAAAATGCACGATGTAAGTTTCCTTGGTCAGGATCGCGCCCGTCAGCCCGAGCGCGGCGGCCCAGCGGTGCGCGGCACAGGCCTCTGGCCTGTGGTCGACTGAATCACAGGCCGGAGGCCTGTGCCACGTGGCAAGCCCGGCGATGCCCCACGCCGCGAGCAGGAGAAAAAACACGAACTCCGACTCGTGGATCGCATAGCGCGCATAGAAGACCGCCCCGGGCGAGATCGCCATGGCGAGACCAGCCAGCAGACACGCGCCCGCCCCGAGATACCGCCGAAATCCAAAGACCAGCGCGACACTCGCCGTGCCAAAGAGTGCGAGCGGCAGGCGCAGCACCCACGCCGCGCGGCCAAACAGGGTTTGCGCGACAAAGAGGATGTAGTAATGCAGCGGCCCGTGAAAATTTGTTGGATCGTAGGCGTAGTAACCCTGGCGCGTCATGGCATCGACGAACCAGCCATTCACCCCCTCGTCGAAGTGCGCGGGCTTTCCGTCGAGCCCCACGGTGCGCAGCGCGAAGGCGAGCGCGAGGGTCGCGAGGATGAGACAGCGTTCGCGCAGGGGCATGGGTGCTTCGATTTGGCATGAGCGGTGAAAAATTGGGTACGGAAATCCGCCTCGAACCCACCGCGCTCGGCGCTCGCGATGCGTCGCTGCGGCCCGTAGCCTGCGCGCCTTTCTCCATGTCACTCCCTCTACCGCCGGCTCTCTCGATCGTCGTGCCGGCCTATCGTGAGGCAGCGCGGTTGCCGCAGACGCTCGGGCAGCTGGCGGAATTTGCGCAGAGTTTTGGCGAAGCGGTCGAGGTGCTGATCGTGGTCGAGGAAAGTGGCGACGGGACGCTCGAACTGGCGCGCGAACATGCTGCGCGGCATCCGCACTTCAGGGTGATCGCGAGTGCCGGACATCACGGCAAGGGTCGGGCGGTGCGCACGGGCATGCTGCGGGCGACGGGCGCGCTGGTGCTCTTCATGGATGCCGATCTCAGTGTGCCGCTCGCCGAGGTCGCAGAGTTCCGGCGCCACCTCGCGGCGCATCCGGAGATTGATGTGCTGATCGGCGATCGGCAGCACCCGGAGAGCAGGATCGAACGGCGGCAGGCCTTTCACCGCGAGCGGATGGGGCAGATCTTCAACGTGATCGTGCGGCGACTCGCGGGGATCCGCTGGCCGGATACGCAGTGCGGATTCAAGG
>JANPIS010000390.1:0-3446 GCA_031425095.1 Chthoniobacteraceae bacterium | reverse complement strand
GACGCCGGGAATACGAACGTGCAGACCGCCGCGCTCAAGTCGCTGGCCGCAGTCTCGCTCGGCGGGCGCGGGCTTGCCACGCAGGCGGCGGGCGGCAGCCTGGTGAGCACGATCTTCGGCGGGGTCGGCTCGCTGGTCCTCAGCGGCGATCTGCGCGGTCAATTTCAAGTCCTCGGAACTGCGGTCGATCCAGACCTCGCGGTGCATTCCGCGACGGACGCCGCCGCGCGCATCGGCGCAGTGCGGATGGGCGGCTCGGTGATCGGCGGCGCGGAGGCTGGCAGCGGCCAGATTTTTGCCAAAGGGCGCATCGGCTCGCTCCAGATCGGCACGGTCGGTGGCGCCGGCGGAAACGTCATCGGCGGCACCGGCGCGGAGTCCGGTCGCGTGTGGAGCGAAGGTGGCATCGACTCGGCGGTCATCGAAGGTTCGATCATCGGTGGAACCACCACAGGCGCGATCTCGAGCGGCCAGCTTTTCGCCGGCGGCAATACCGCGAAGATTCTCGTGAAAGGTGAGCTCCAGGGCGGCGCAGCGGATGACTCCGGCGTCATCAGCAATGGTCGCGGTCTTGGCAGCGTGACGGTCCTCGGCGGCATCGACGGAGGCGACGGCAAGCGCTCGGGCACCGTGGCCAGCGCGGGAAAAATCACGCTCGTCTCCGTGACCGGCGGCATCACCGGCGGCAACGGCGACGAGAGCGGCGCGATCCGCAGCTCGCTGGCCCTGCAGTCGGTGAAAATCATCGGCGATCTCCGTGGCGCCGTCGGCTCGAAGTCCGGACTCATCGCTTCCGAAGGCACGATCGGTGCGGTGCGGATCGAAGGTTCGATTTTCGGCGGAATCGGCTCGCAGAGTGGGGCCGTCGGCAGCATCGGCGCACTCGGCGATGTGACCGTGACTGGCGACTTGCGCGGCGCTTCCGGACCTCGCTCCGGGCAGATCGTGAGTGAAGCGACAATCAAGAGCGTGACCGTGAACGGCTCAGTCGCTGGCGGCTCGGCGTTCGAGAGCGGCGCGATCGGCAGCTTCGGCGGGCTCGGTCCGGTCAGGATCGGCGGCAACCTCACAGCTGGCGCTGGAGCGTTTTCCGGCACCATCCAGTCCGGCGCGGAGGATTCCGAAAATGGCCTGCCTGCTTCGATCGCGAGCGTGACGATCAACGGCAATATCGACGGCGATCCCTCCAGCGGCGTCGTCGGCGTCAATGCCGGCGCGATTCTCACCGACGGTGCGCTCGGCCCCGTTATCGTGCTCGGCAGCGTCCGCGGAGGTGCCGAAGGCAGCGTCGGCTCGATCGTCGGCCGCACCATCCAAAGCGTGCGCATCGACGGCAGCCTGGTCGGCGGCAGCGGCGAGGCGAGTGGCCTCGTGCTCGCCAGCATTTCCCTCGGCCCGGTGACCATCGGCCAGAGTGTCCTCGGCGGTGGCGGGGAAAATTCCGGCGCGCTCCGCAGCGGCGGTTCCATGGGCGCCGTCACCATCGGGGGCGCGCTCACCGGCGGCGCGGGCGATTTCAGCGGCTCGATCGAAACCGTGGGCGAGGCCGCGGATTCTGCGATGGGCGCCGTGAAAATCACGGGTGCGATTCGCGGCGGCGCCGGCCTCAACTCCGGCTCCATCCACAGCTCCGGCAAGCTCGCCAGCGTCGAAGCCGCCGAGTTGCGCGGCTACTCCGGCAGCGGGAGCAGCACCATCGGACTCGGCAGTGGCACTATCAGCAGCGAGCTCGACATGGGCGCTGTGAATATCAAGGGCAGCATTCTCGGCGGCACCGGCGATGAATCCGGCAAGATCACCAGCGGCGGGAAACTCACGAGCCTCACCGTCAGTGGCAGCATCACCGGCGGCAGTGGCGACCAGCACACCACCGCCGGAAATCTCGACGAAATCGGCCAGATCTTCGCCGTCGGTGCGCTCGGCCCGGTGAAGATTACGGGCTCCTTGAGCGGCGGCAGCGGCGCGCATTCCGGCGAAATCCGCGCGGGCTCCATCCAGAGCGTGAGTATCGGAGGCAATCTCCTCGGCGGCGACGGCTCCCACAGTGGCGGCCTGACCTCGACGGCGGGCAACATCGGCCCGGTCGTCATCTCCGGCCGAATGGCGAGCGGCAATGGCGCGGAGAGCGGCTTCATCATGGCGGCCGACGCGCTCACTTCCGTCGCTGTCGATAGCGTGAAAGGCGGCGACACGCGCGCTTTGATTTCCGCGCTCAAGTCGATCGGCACGGTCACGGTCGCCGACTTCGTCGAATTCACCGACATCTTCGCCGGCCTGAATCTCGCGCGGGAAATGACGCAGCCCGCGGCGACCATCGGCACGGTCACGATCGGCACCGGCACCCCCGTCGAGTTCACGCCCTACATCCTCGCCACGAACATCGTCGCCAGCGCGCTCCCGGGCGAGGACGGCGACTACGGCACGCGGGACGACGTCTCGCTTTCCGGCAGTGCGGCAAACCTCTCGCGCATCAGCGCCGTGGTCATCAACGGCACGATCCGCGACCCCATCGGTCGTTTCATCGAGCCGCCCCTCGCCGTGGAGGGCGTGACTTTTGGCATCGTCGCGGATCAGGTCGCGAAGGTGATCGTCGCTGGCCAAACGATCGCCCAGCAGGTGGGTGCACGAAACGATTTCATCGTCATCGGCGAGTCCACGCTCGCGATCAACGAGATGGAGCTCGATTGACGGCGGAGCGCACTCGAAGCGCGCCACCCTCGCCGCCGTGCAATTCCTCCCAAACAACCGCCCGGTGGTCTGGTTGTTTGCTTGCACCGGCATCGCCGACCCAATCAACCTCTCCGCCTCGTGTCCCCCTCCCTCCGACTGCTCACCCTCGTCTCCACCCTCGCGCTCGCGTCAGCCGCCCGCGCGGAAGTCAAACTGACCGAACAACCCGACCACGTCCGCGTGGAGATCGATGGCCAGCTTTTCACCGAGTATCACTTCACCGGCGCACGCCGACCTTACCTTTATCCCATCATCGGCCCGACGGGCGCTGGCATGACGCGCAACTGGCCGCTGAAGGAGGGCGTGCCCGGCGAAGAGACCGACCACATCCATCACAAGGGACTTTGGTTTGGCCACCGTCACGTGAACGGCGTGGGCTTCTGGGAAGATACCGGCAAGCCCGGGACGAAGCTCGGCCAGATCGTGCATGCGAAGTTTCTCGAAGTGAAAGGCGGCGCGGATCAAGGCGTCATTCGCGCAAGAAATAATTGGGTGCTCGATGACGGTGGCGAAGTGCTCTGCACCGATGAGCGCACCATCCGCATCCAGAGCGCCGGCAGCAATCGCCTGCTTGATTTCGAGATCACCATCACCGCCGGTGCAAAGGATGTCGTCTTCGGTGACGATAAAGATGGCGCCATGGCCATCCGCGTCGCGGAAACGATGCGCGTGGAGAAGCCCAAGGCCAAAGGGGAGAAGAAGGCGCCGGTCGGCGA
>JANPIS010000389.1:0-2889 GCA_031425095.1 Chthoniobacteraceae bacterium | reverse complement strand
CGCGTGCGCAGCCGCATCTTGGACATCTTGCGTTTTGGGACTCCCATATCGGTATCGTTATTTCAGTTTGAGCTGGTCCAGCGCGCCCCACACTACTTTGGTTCGTTCGGCTTCGGATTCGAGAGCCAGCGCGGCGGCGTCACCCGTGTTTTCGGGAATCGGCGCGCCTTTGCAGGCCCTCTTGCCGTTCCAGTCGCAGTGCGGATGGGGCGGAAGGGCGAGCAGGATGTCTTCCCTTACCGGCTCTGTCAAGTCCACCGCCTCCGCACCGGTGAGTTCCACCTGACAGGCGAAGTTCGGCACTTCGAGTGGGAAGCGAAAGGTTTCGAGACAGGCGACGCACTGGAGATCAAGATCCACGCCGACGCGGCCGGTGGCAAAAAGCCCGCCTTCGCTCAGGCCGACGTCGAGGTCGTAGTGAATGTCGCCCGCGGGCTGGGCGAGCGGGTCCTGCAGGTCGAGGACTTTGGCGCTTTCCGTTCCTGAGACGTGTAACCCTTCCGGTGGGATCTGGTTGACGTGGACTTTCATGGTGGTCTGGCTCCGTTTTGGCACCGCTCTTCCGCTCAGTCTTCCACTTTCGCCTCTGGGAGAGACGACTTGGAGGAAGATGAAGAGCACGAACGGACACCGAACTTCTTCTCAAAAGCGCGAGCCACGGAAGCTGGCACAAACGCGTCCACTTTTCCACCATGCCGTGCGATCTCCCGCACGATTCGCGAACTCAGATACACGTAATCCTCCCGGGGCATGAGGAAAATCGCCTCGATCTGTGAGTCGAGTTTCCGGTTCATCAGGGCCATCTGAAACTCAAACTCGAAGTCGCTCACCGCGCGCAGTCCCCGGATCACCGCGTTCGCCGATTCAGCCCGTGCGAATTCCACGAGCAGTCCGTCGAAACGCGCGACCCGCACGTTCGCGATTCCGTGCACTGCGTCCTGCAGGAAGGCGACCCGCTCATCCACGGAAAAGAACCCCGTCTTCTGCTCATTGAAGGCCACAGCGACGATGACCTCGTCGAAGATCCGCACCGCGCGCTGGATCACGTCGAGGTGCCCGTGGGTGACGGGATCGAAACTGCCGGGGTAGATCGCGCGTCTCATGCGATCCGGTTCTAAACGGGCAGGACAACGTCGGCAAATGCGAATCGTTCAGTGTCGCGGGCGCTACTTTCCGTATCGCAATCCACCACTCGAACTCTAACGTCGGGGAATGAAACGTTCCCTCCTCCTTGCCGGATCATGGGCAGTCGCCCTGTGCGTCTCAACGTCCGCGCAGGTAACACCACCGATCCGTGTCGCGCTCTTCGACGATGCCGGCTCGTTCGGCAAAGGCGTGCCCGCGGTCTCCGAACAGCTCTCCGCCACCAAGGACTTCAAAGTCACCATCGTGAAAGGCCCGGACATCGCCGCCGGCGTGCTGAAGGACTACGACGTCGTCGTCTTCACCGGGGGAAGTGGGAGCAAGCAGGCTGCGGCGCTCGGAGACGCCGGCAAGCAGCAGGTGCGGGATTTCGTCGAGAAGGGTGGGGGATACGTGGGCGTCTGTGCCGGTGCGTATCTCGCCTGTTCAGGCTTTAGCTGGAGTCTCGGCGTGCTCGACGCGAAGACCGTCTCCTCCAAGTGGATGCGGGGAAAAGGCCAGGTGAAGATCGAGGTGACGCCACCCGGTGCCGAGACGACCGGACTGCCGGCCAAGGAAGTCGAGATCCGTTATGCCAATGGGCCGATCATCCAACCCGCCGGTCGCGCCGAGATTCCCGACTACGAGACGCTCGCCAGTTTCCGCAGCGAACTTGCCGAAAATGGCACGCCTGCCGGTGTGATGGTGAACAGCCCGGCCTGGGCGCGCGGCACCTTTGGCAAAGGCCACGTGCTCATCTCCAGCCCGCATCCGGAGCAGACTGCGGGCATGGAAAACTGGATCGCGAACGCCGTGCGCTGGACGGTGAAGAAGTAGCAGTCGAGCGGTGCCGCTATCCGCGCGGCGGCATGAGGGAGAAGAGCATCTTCCAGCCGATGAATTGCACCCCGCCACCGACGGCGCCCACAGCAACGACGCCGATCGCCAATGGCCCGATCGCATTCACGCCGATCGCCACCGCCGCGGCAAAGCTCACCACGCCGAGTGAGAAGATCCCCGCGCTGACGATACCGATAGCCAATCCGCCCGCGGCCATGATGCCACAGGCCAGGCCGCCGACCGCACGCGCGCCGATCGCCACCACGCCGCGCGCGACGCGCACGCGTCCCGTCGCATCGCAGCCGAAGGCCACATGCACCAAGGGCCAGCCCCGCACCGTGGTACCGGATTTCCACTCGTAGCCCGCGCCGTTCCAGTCGGGATCGGCCGGGTGGGGCGCGCCGCATTCCGGGCACTGCACTTCGGCAGCGGCGACCTCGGCGGAGCATTGGCGGCATGGCGCGAAGTTCATGAAAGTGTGGGAGCCCTTCGCGCGCGAAATCTCGCCGCAATTCCGGTCAAGGCTTGTAGTAAGCGCCCATGTGCTCGAGCACCCTGGCGCGGAGTTCCTCGCCATCCACCGCTCCATTGTGCCGCCAGACGATGCTGCCATCCGGCGCCACGAGCACGCTATGTGGGATCCCGCCGGGCCACTCCGGATCGAGTGCGTTCATCAGTTCCTTGGTGTCCGAGCCGCTAAAGACATAGCTGTTGGTCGCGCGCCCCTCGTCCTTGAGGCTCGCCGCCAGCTTCCCCACCAATCCCGCCCCGCGCTTTTCGAGGAACGCTTTCACCTTGCCCATGTCGGAGACCTCATCGGTGCTGATCGTGATGAGTTCAAAGTCGCGCAGGCCGAACTTGCGCGAGGTCGTCACCAGTTCGGGAAACTCCGCCACACATGGCCCGCACCAAGTCGCCCACACATTG
>JANPIS010000388.1:0-7904 GCA_031425095.1 Chthoniobacteraceae bacterium | reverse complement strand
TTCGGCGAATTGCGTGAACATATCGCCGGTGCGTTTGCTCCGGCTGAAATGCTCCCACACGGCCGCCATCGATTTGACCGGCCGCGAAAGCACATACGCCGCCTTCGACCCGAGATTCGCCTTGGTGTCCCGCGCGATGGCCACGTGCGTCACGTCCTTGAGTTGCAAGCCAGCCATCTTGAGGACGGCACGGATGGCGTTCGCTGGGAATTCGGGGCAGTGCTTCTGCCGCGTACCCAACCGCTCTTCGGCGACGGCCGCTTTCAGTTCTCCATCGACGACGACACAAGCGGCAGAATCCGCGTGAAAGGCGTTGATACCAAGAATAACAGACATTCAGATAGATGGGTTGGGGGTGGTTGGGGGATTACTTCGCCAATTTGCGATTCACGGCCTCCTGTAGATCGCCCACAGTCCGCAACCGCACGATCTCAAGCGGGCGAAATCGGACGCCGAACTCTGTTTCCACTGCGGTGATCACACGCACGTGGCTCAGCGAGTCCCAACCGGGCACTTGGTTCGCTGTCGTGGCAGCTTCAAATGAAAAATCCTCCAGATTTAGCTCTCGCAAGAGCACGCGCTTTAGTTGGTCAGTGATCATGAATTCGGAAATCTATTGGCTGAAAAGTCCGTGAGTGCCCGCTCCTTGTTCGCCTGGCGGCTCGGTTTGCCTGATGAGCTCTTGATGAGCCACCGCGGTGGCGCAAGGCATACCCGCGCCAGGGTTACATCGATTGCCATCGCCGCTTCCTTCACCGCCTGCTGCAATCGCCGTTGCTCGGAAGACTCGGCAACTTCGGTCTCGGCGATGACCCAGATTTCCTCGGTGCCCTTGGTGGAGTCTTCGACGCCAAAAGCCACAACTCTTCCTGGCAAGATCCACGCCACTCCGCTCACGGCAGCTTCGATATCCTCGGGATAGAGGTTCCGCCCCGCGACAATGATCAGGTCTTTCTTGCGGCCCACGACATAGATTTCGCCCTCGTATTCGAATCCGATGTCACCGCTCCAATACCATCCATCGCGGAGGAAGCGCGAAGTGGTCACCGGATCATTGCGATAGCCCTCGAACATTGATGCCGAGCGAATGATCAATTCACCGACACACCCAGACGGCACGTTTTGGCCCTGCTCATTGACGACCCGTACGTCGCAGCCGAAAATCGCACGCCCAGACGATGCGCACAGACGGCCGTTCTCCGGATTCGAGCAAATGTCCACTCGTCCTTCCGCCAACCTCTTTCGGTCCACCATGATTTCCCGCGCCGGTTGGCCCGGAGCAGTTTGTGTGACAGCAAAGGTGGTCTCCGCCATTGCGTAAGAGGCACCCATGGTTTCCGGTCGTATCCCGTGCGACTCGAACCTCTGGACAAACGCGCGGTGGCTCTCGGCACGCACCATTTCACTGCAATTCACAAAGAGGCGAAGGCTGTCGAGCCGCAGTCCTTCGATATCGTCGTCATGGATGCTCCCCACCATGTGATTGTACGCAAAGTTTGGCAGCCAGCAGAGCGTCCCTTTCTCACTAGAAATAACTTCCAGCAGGAGCGACGGCGCGACGACCCATTCAAACGGACTCATCTGCACCAGGGGGATGCCTGAAGTCAGCGAAAGATAGAATGCCGCAATCAGGCCCATATCGTGATACAGCGGCAACCAGCTTACCACGCGATCCGCTTCGCTGAGTTTGATCGACTCCGCGTAATATCGCACATGGTCGAGAATCGCGCGGTGAGACAGCGCGATCGCTTTCTGCAGCCCCGTCGTTCCGGACGAATGCTGGACGAGACAGGTGGTCGGATATCCACCTTCCAATGTCCGCGCCGCTGGCTGTCTGTTGTCGTTGGAATCCCACTCGAGCGGGAATCGAAGTCCACGAATCGAACTCCCGGCACCCGTCACGAGTGGACTGAGAATAGGTTCCAACTCCCGCTCCGTCAGAACCCAGTCAAGTCCAGACTTCCGGGACATCCCCTCGATGCCCGAGCGAAACTTGTCCGGATGCAGTCGCGCGTTTGGGTAGGGTAGGACCGCGGGGAGCGCGCCAAGGGCGCAAATGCCCAGATAGATGGGATAGAACTGCGGGTGATGGCGGATGATGAGGCCACAAACATCCCCCGTTTGAACGCCCTCGCTAGCCAGCCTCGCAGCGACGGAGCGGGCAGCCTCGATCAAATTCGCCCTTGTCCACCGCACGGGCTCCTGCCCTGCTTCGTAGTGAATGATGCAGTCGCGATGCGGTTCCCGAATCGCGTGCGCGCACCATTGATGCCAGACCGTTTCCTCCACAGGAATGCGCGTCACGTGGGTAAGGGAGGACGGGTTCATTCTAGAACTGGAAATAGACAAACGCTTTCGCCTCTTTGTCGAAAATAACGACGGCTACGATCATGAATGTGTAAGCCAGTGATTTTGCAGGTCCAGCGATCCAAGCGGATTCAAGCCACTTCGAGCCGATTTTGGCCGCAAAGTGCCCCCACAGCGCCGCGGCATACATGGCGAAGAGAATCGCCGCCACCGTCAGAACCGAATTCTCCCGGAGCACAGACGGTCGGAAACCTCCTCGGAGCGTGAACAGACTTTGCAGCATTCCACCTGCTTGCTCGAGATCTTGTGCCCGGAAAAGGATCCAGCCGAGAGTCACAAGCGCGAAGGTCAGCAGCCCGCCAAAGAAGTCTCGCACGGCGAATCCGGATGCGTTCGCCGTTCCCTGTGATGGCAGAAAGCCTTTGAGAATGGTTTGATTCGCCACGAGCAACAAGCCATGCCAGGTCCCCCAGAGGACAAACGTCCACTGCGCTCCATGCCAAAGACCGCATCCAGCCATTGCAACGATCAGCCAAACGTGGGCCATCGCGGGACGGGAGCGGTTGGCAAATGTGAGTGGCGTAAACACGTAGTCACGAATCCAGCGCGACAAGGTCATGTGCCAGCGACTCCAAAACTCCTGGGGTGAGCGCGCGAGGTAGGGCCAGTTGAAGTTCTCCGGGAAGACATACCCGAACAACCGCGCCGATCCAATCGCTATGTCGGAATATGCACTGAAATCGAAATAGATTTGGAGCCCAAATCCCACCAAGCCGACCGCAACGTCCAACGCGTTCACAGTCGCACCCGGAAGAAATGCGACATCAACAATTGGGCCAAGGGTGTCGGCCAGCACCACTTTCTTGAAGAACCCCATGAGGATCCGTTTGCTCCCTGCCGCGACATTCTCATAAGTCAGGGTGCGAGGCGTGACGAGTTGCTGATGAATCTCTTCCGGTCGGATGATTGGTCCGGCGATCAATTGCGGCCAAAATGCCTTATACAGCATGAACTGACCGATGCGACCAATCGGTGCGTCTCCAGCGGCGATATCCACCAGATAGGCGATGCCTTGGAAGGTGAAAAACGACACACCAAGAGGTAGAAGGATCTCTGGAATCTGCAGTGGCGGCAGCCCAAACCAGCCTCCAATTGCGGATAGATTGCTAATGGCAAACCCCGTGTACTTAAAATAGAGCAGCGGCGCGAGGTTCACCAGCACCCCGGCGGTGAGAGCAAATCGCCGCTCTCTGCCCGCCAAAACCCATCGGCCGTAGCTCCAGTTGAACACCGTGATGCCGAGCAGTAGAAAGCCGTATTCCCACTTCCAGGAGCAGTAAAAGACGTAACTTCCAATGACGAGCAAAGGCTGTCGCCAGCGTGTCGGGATGCTCCAATGGATCAGGAAAACCGCCAGGAGAAACGCGACATATGTATAGCTGGTGAATATCATTCGCGGCCCGCAGGCTCACCCTGCTTTACAACAAATAGTGACGAGAAACGATCAATCACCGCTCGAGCCGTCAGTGAATGCCCCTCCGCCTTGAAGTGCTTGAAGTCCGGTCCGCCCAAATACGTTCCCCAATGTTCGGCAGGAACGACGTCCTCGAAGTTCGCAAATGGAACCTGCTCCCGGACGCAGACCTCTTCGATCCAGCGCTTAAACTCCGCATACTGCTCCGGCAGGTAGGGATTCTCAGCCTGCGGATTCAGGGGAACGACATACGCAGCAAAGGTGACGCCGTGCGAACGACAGAGTTGGATCATCTCCTGAAAGAACTCCTGATTCATCCGATACCGTCCTTCGATGATCGCTCGCTTGCTGGTGGGCTTAATTTGAAAAAGCCAGTTTCGCAGGAAGAAGAGCCGGGTTTGCACGTTTGCATTGAGTTGCTGGCGCATGGCAACCAGCGGCAGGAAATCCGAGAGGCCCTTTCGCAATTTCGATTCCAGGTTGTCGTCGGCGACTTGCTTTGATTCTGCCTCGATCTCGGAGAGCGTCCGTTGAATTTTGGTGGCTGCCAGTGGGTGCGATTCCATTGCGCGCACCGCGGTTTCCGCCAGTCGCGCTCCCACGTCGCGGTGGTGCAACAGGAATGTCCGGTAGCCTGACCGCAAATCGATATTTCGGAACTTATCGAAACATACCGCGTAAATGAAGACCTTGGGTTTGGTTTGCGGAGAAGTGACAGCCGCCTGCAAAAGGAAAAGGGCTTCTTCGTTGCAGAGATTGCCTGCATTCAATCCGAAAACTCGCGTTCCCAGGGGAGCCAACTCATCGTCCATCAATTCGGCGATAATCTTTTGTCCGGGCTGGTATTCGTTGATTGCGTTCATCTGCGACATCCCGCAGATGATCACCAGAGGTTGCCGGGTCGCATCAGGAATGGCCGGCCAGTATCGATTGAGATCATTCCCAGTGGAAAGGTCATACTGCACGCCCGCCAAGGCTTCCGAACTGTTTTCCAACTGCGGCGCGTGCTGGAGCAGGTTATCCCGCTGCTCTGCCTCCATCTGATCGCGGAACCGCGCCACACCAAGATTTGTCAGGATCAACAGTAGGCAAACCCACCCAAACGAGCCCAGCCACACCCGCCGGTCACGCAGCAACGCAATAAGCGGAAGGTTGGCTGTTTGAATCGGAAATCTCATTCTGGCGAAGAGAATACGAATGCTAGCCGGAAGCCTGCGCTGAAGGCATCCAATGTTTGAGGGGACAACCTGCGCAGCGCGGCCGGACGAAGTAGCTCCTTATCGATTAGTCCCATCAAACTACGGCATTCGGATTTAACCCGGCGGGAGACACCGCTTTCCGCTTCCGCGAGCCCCGGCAGGTCGCGGCGATTAACGGTTGGTGTCACGGCCTGACGAGGAAAGAGGGTCGGTCACCCCCGCCGAGCAACCACGCGTAAACTTCGCGCATCTGCTGGGCCACAATCGACCAGGTGTAGTGGTCGCCCACCAACCGGCGACCACGCTGTCCCATGTCCTCTCGGTCCGAAGCCGACATTCTCGACAACTGATGCAATCCTGCGGCCACGCCGACCTGATCGGTAGTGATCCGGACGGCCGCACCCGTGGTGTAACCATCGGGTAGATTGCACTCAGGCGTCATCAGCACAGGCTTGCCGTGCGACCAACCTTCCAGGACCGCCATGGGCAAACCTTCGCTAAACGACGGAAGGACGAATGCATCCGCATGGTGAAATGCTGCCGTTTTACTTCCGCCGTGTTGCGGGCCGACGAAGCAGATGGAATCGGTTATGCCTAATTCTTCCGCCTGCGTGCGTAATTCATTCTCATGCCCGCCTTGATCCCAACCCGCGATGACCAGGTGCCATTCCTGCGCCGCAGATGACTGCCCGCGAAGAAAATCCGCCCACCCGTTTAACAAGTTCACCAAGCCTTTTTTCGGGTGAATGCGGCCCAGATAGAGTAGCACTTTCCGACCAGCCTCCATCCGACCAGCCCACGGAGGCGGTTCAACCGGGGCGCTCACCGGCACATCAATGCCATTGGGGATGATGCAGACGGGATTCTTCAGGCCAAAGGCACGCGCCGAACGGAGTTCAGCCTCGCTATTGACCTGCAGGCAGGCGGCGCGCTCCAGGCAGTCCCTTTCGTAGAGCGCACCGGTCAGCCGCTTTTTCCACGTCGAGTTGGCGAGAGCCCACGGATCGAGCATGCCATGCAAAGTCGTCACGAAAGGCTTTCCCCGACGGCGCGACCAGCGCCGTGCGACCAATGAAGTATGCATCCACAGAGCATGAAGGTGGGCGACATCCGCCTCGTTTTTGCAGAAGCCACGGGCGAGCCCGGCTGAGTACCGCATTCCCGCGGGACCGATGTAAGTAAAGGTCCGCACCGGCACCGGTGCCCACAGCGCAGCGTCCGCCTTCGTAAACTCGTCTTCAACACCGAATACTTCGACCGCCGTTTCGGGCAGCGCAGTAAGCGATTGGGCCAGTCGCCGTTCGATCTCAAAAATGCCGCCCGCGAGCCGGGAAACGCATGGCGTTAGGAAGGCGATCCTCATGCGGCCCGCGGCCGAGCCACGAGGCCGTGCTTCGCAAATGGCGGCACCTGGGCCGATCGAGACGCCAGGAATTTCCACCCGATCAGCACTGGCACGGAAGTCAGCAACATCCGGAATACAAACGCCTCCAAGGTCTGCATGATGAGGAAAAGCGAGAACGCGGCCAGCAGGATATAAAGGACAAGGCCGATACCCGTACCCGCCACCGCGGCGCGCCAGGCACGCCCGTAAGCCATTCCGATCAACCACGCCGCCACAATCGCGCCCCAGGAAAACTCAGCAAAAAGATCTCCCGCGAATCCCGGTGCCGCGCCAAACGACGTCCACATCAGATTCTCGTCCGCGTTACCGAGACCACAGTTCGTAATGTAGCGCTCCATGCCTACATCCTCGTACTTCGTCTCCCAGAGCTGCCGTGGGATAGGCCGGATGAACAAAATCGTGAGGAGCCGTGTGCCCCAGAAAAAATCGTTCCGGTCCTCAAAGGTCAACATCACGTTCACACCATAAACCCACTCGTTGCCGCCCAAGGTTCGCTCGATACCGCTGGCCCGAAGTTCTTCATACTGTTCAAGCATGGAATCGACGGCTTGCCCGGTGGAAGTCATCAGTTGAGAACCGATGCGAAACTGATCTCGGAATGTGGCAATTGCCAGGAGGAGCACGCCGAGCGCGCACCCGCCGCTCAGGAAGAGCAGCAAGTTCGGGCGCCGGTGGCGCGAGAGGAACCACGATGTCGCCATGGTCGTCAGAATCATGAAAGTTGGGCCGCGTCGGCCACCCAAAAGACCGTGAATCAGCAAAGGCATCGCGATCACGATTCCCGACACGAGGTACTTCCTTCGCAGACCATCATTAGCCGCACAATATGCGAGCACGGCAATGGCTGGTACTGCCCAGAAGACTACATCCCGCTGGTATCCAGACTCGGCCGTGCCCCCGCCTTTTTCGACGGAATACGCTTCAAACAACCCACCCACGTTGCTGATGTTGAAAACAAAAGCGGACACACTCACGAAACCCAGGAAAACTGCCAGCCAGTACAAGCGATCGGCGTTCAGCCTCGCCTGCAGTTTCGCAACGAGTGCACTGAGACTCTGAAAGGTTCCGGCTTTGCCGGCAATCAGCCCGCCCGCGCGTTTCTTTGCTCGCTCCAGATTCGGGTTCAGCCCCCGCCCCCCCCAGATACATCCAATACCCAGGGCTACGATACAAAGTAGGTTGATCCCTTGGGCGCGGGACAATTGTTCCGGCGTGAACAAGACCTGCTTCATCAAGCCCTCAGAAATCAACTCATAAGGAAGGTATACGTAGAGGTACATCACCATCGGCATGAGGATGGCCACCGGATGGAAGACATCCCGAATGACGAACACCGCCCAGAGCACGCAGCCGATTGCAAAGGCAGCGATCAGGATTGTGATGAGGGACAGCATGAACAATGAGCGCGCTATTTAACAAACCACCCCTGGAGCAAACAGACTCATGGCATGACCACGCGCCGCTCGGGAATATTGAGCGCCAGTTTCCACGGAACAAATCCCTCGGCATACCTCTTTGG
>JANPIS010000387.1:0-5287 GCA_031425095.1 Chthoniobacteraceae bacterium | reverse complement strand
GACAACGACACATCCGGCGAACAGACTCAGTAATGCTCATGAAACCCACCCTCGGCCCTCTTACTGCACTCCTGCTCTCCGCATTTGCCTCACTTCGTTCGCTCCTTCTTAGCAGCACACACTTCGCGGTGCTGGCTGTCTCGCTCTGCGCGGCTGTCATTCCGCATTCGGCATTCAGCGCCGAAGGCGCAAAGCCCAACATCGTCGTCATTGTCTCCGACGACCTCGGCTATGCGGATGTGCTCTTCAATCCCGCGCATCCGAAGGAAGTCACGACGCCGCATCTCGACGCGCTGGCGAAGCAGAGCGTGATCTGCCGGCAGGGCTATGTGAGCGGGCATGTGTGCTCGCCGACCCGCGCGGGGCTGATGACGGGGCGGTATCAGCAGCGGCTCGGGCTTTACACCGGCGGCGAGGCGGGGAGCGGGTTGCCGATGAGCGAGAAGATTTTCCCGCAGCATTTCAAACCAGCGGGCTATGCGACGGCGCAGTTTGGAAAATGGCATCTCGGGCCGGATGTGGCGTGGAGCCCGGCGCTGCGCGGGTTCGATGAAGTGTTCGGCTTCCTCGGTCGCGGCGCGCACGACTATTTCAAGCTGAACGATCCGGACGATCCGATCTATCGCGGCACCACGCCGGTGCAGGAGACGGGCTATCTCACGGACCGACTCGGCGAGGAAGCGGCGGCATTCATCACCCGGAAGAGAGCGCAGCCGTTCCTCGTGTATCTCGCGTTCAACGCCGTCCATGCGCCGCTGCAGGCGCCCGCGGATGAGATCGCAAAATTCAACACCGGCAACGCCGACCGCAACACGCTCCTCGCGATGGGCAAACGAATGGACGACGCGATCGGCAAAGTCGTCGCGACGCTCAAGGACGAGGGCGTGTGGGAAAACACGCTGCTCTTTTTCATCAGCGACAACGGCGGCCCGCTCGCGCAGTCCGCCGTGAACACGCCGTTGCGCGGCGGCAAGCATCAAGACTACGAGGGCGGCATCCGCGTGCCATTCCTCGTCTGTTGGCCGGCGAAACTGCGGCCCGGCGAGAGTCAGGCGCCCGTCATCGCGCTCGATATTCTCCCGACCGCGCTCGCGGCGGCGGGCGTCGCGCCAGTGGACGCGAAGCCTTTTGACGGGAAAAACATCCTGCCGATCCTGCAAGGCAGCGAGACGCCGCCGCTGCGCAATCTTTTCTGGTCCGCAGGCAGCGAGGAGGGCTGGTGGGCGGTGCGTTCTGGCGATTGGAAACTCGTAGGTGAGAAGGCGCGCACGGGCCTCTTCGATTTGGGCAAGGACGTGTCGGAGAAAAATGATCTCGCGCAGCAGATGCCGGAGAAAGTCGCCGAACTCACGAAACTGCACGACGCCTGGTTGGCCGAAATGGCGAACCCCATCAAAGCCGGTGCAAAGCGTTTCGGCATGCCGCCGCCCGAGGGCGCACAGACGAAGAAGCCCAAAAGCGAGCGGAAGAAAAACAAAGGTGTGCCGCTTCCAAAGGCACCCGGCGCGGCAGCGAACGTCGAGAAGGATGGCACCATTCGCGAGTCCTTCGCGAAGCTCCCCGGCAAACCGTGGAAAGCGCAGCGCGGAACGTGGGAAGCCAAGGAGGGCGCGCTCTGGGCATCGCTGAATTCCGTCAACAAGGACGCGCTGCTCCGCGGCCCGGCGGAGTTTCGTAACGGCACGCTGAGCTACGAATTCAACCTCACACCCGGCAGCCATTACACATTGCGATTCCGTGACCCCGCGGGTGACGTGATCCTCCGCACCGACATCGCAGCCGATCGCATCACCTTCAGCGACGTGACCGGCGAGAAAAACGAGACGCTCAAGAAAGTCCCGCTCTCCCTTGCGCCCGGCGCATGGCACACGCTCACGCTCAAATTCGACGGCATCAATCTCGACGGCGAAATCGGCGGCACGAAGTTCAACGCTACCGACAAGATTTTCGAGCGCGAGAAAGGCGGCGTGGATTTTGTCCTCACCAGCGGGAACGCCGGCTTCCGCAATTTTTCCCTTATGCCTGCTGCGCTCAAGAATTAGTCGCGCGCATGAAACGCCCCCTCCTGCTTCTCAATGCCCTCTTACTCGTTCTGCCGGTAAAGTTGCATGCACTCGAATACGCGCACCTCACGCCTGAGCCACAAAAAACAGGCTGGCCGCTGACCGCAGAGGAACGCGCCTATGTCGTCGACAAAGCCGAGCATGATCGCCGTCCCGGCCGCGAGGCGAACAAGCATTTGCCAAAGCTCTGGCCGGTCGTTCCATCCGCAGGTCATTTCGGCGGGGATGCGTGGCTGAAATTGCACGAGGCGCATGTGAAGACGGTGCAGGCCAACCAAGGTCCCATCGACGTGCTGCTCGTCGGCGACAGCATCACCATCCAATGGGGCGTGGCTTGGAAGAAGCACTTTCCGGAATTGAAGGCGGTCAATATCGGAATCGGCGGCGACAAGACTCAGAACGTGCTGTGGCGCCTCGATCACGGCGGAGTCGAAGGCTTACAGCCAAAGGCCGTCGTGCTCATGATCGGCAACAACAACATGTTTTTCGCGCCCGAAACAGGGATCGAAGCCGCTGCGAAAGGCGTTCAGACGTGCGTGGCAAACCTTCGCGAAAAATTTCCATCCGCCGTGCTCATCCTCGCCAAAATCCTGCCCTGCCACACACCGGGCACCCAGTTCTACGAGGACATCAGGAGGACCAACGCCGCGCTTGATGCGCTGAAACTCGACAGCGATCCAAAGGTGCATGTGCTCGATCTCTGGACCGACTTCACCCTTGCCGACGGCACCATCAAGAAGGAGCTATTCAAGCCGGACAACATCCATCTCAACCAGGACGGCGGCTATGCACTGTATGCGAGCAAGCTGAAGCCTCTCTTAGGAAAAGCGCTCGGCAAATAGGCAGGCGCGCAGCGTCCATGACATCGCGACCATCCCGCTGGCTGGGGTTTCTGCTCCTGGCTATTGCCCCGTTTTCGGCAGCGCTGGCGGCGGATCATTATCTACTGCTCAACTACAGCACGAGCATTGATACGAAGACGCAGGCGTCCGAAATGATGACGTATGTGCGTGACAAGTTTGGCGCTGCGAACAACGCCTCCACATTGAAGGTGGGCGTCGCAATCATCTACACGCCGAAGGAGCGGGTAGCCGATTATGTCGCGAGAATCAGAGATGACCTCGATTTGGCCAAGAAGCTGAATGTGCCTGTGCTCATCCAAGTGGACACGGAGAACTGGCTGCCGGAGTCGCTGCTCAACTGGCATGATCCGAAAAAGCCGGGCTTTGATCCGGCTAAGGTCGCCGATGTCGAGTGGTATGGCTGGACTCCAGATACCGCGGTGAAACTCTGCTGGCGCAACTGGGGCACCACGGTGCGTGTGGGGCCGCATCCGAATCTGTTGAGCCCGCGATTTCAGGCATGGGAAAAAAACATCTACGAGTCGATGGTACCCGTCGTGACCGAGTGGCTCAAGTCACTGCCACCGGAGCAGCAATGGCTTTTCGTCGGCTGGAAGTGCGGCTGGGAGACCACGCCGAACAGCCAGTATGTCTACTTCAAAGACGGCAACAGCTACTACGGGCGCACCGAGGATCCAAAGTGGGACGACGCGAACAAGCAACACATCGGATACAACGCAGCGAAGACCGCGGGACTTCAAACGAGCGGCGTGCTGGACTACGAGCACAGCTACGATGTCTTCATGAGAATCATCGGTCGGCATCTCGGCTTCCTCGCATCCACCGCGCGCGCGCTCGGCCTGCCGCGCGAAAAGCTTTTCGTCCATACGATCGCGCAGGGCGTCGATCGCTATAACATGGACTCGCAGTTTAACGCCGACAGCAATCCTTCGCCGTCCTTCTACGGAAAGCCCACGACCTCATTTCGCGACAACCCGAGTTTCATGCGCTGCCTGGAAAAAGCCCGCTTGGAACTCGGTGCGAAGGGCTACGGCATCGGCGAGTTTCGTTTTGGAGCGAAGGATTATGCCACTTGGTATCGCTGGTTCACCGAGCACTTCGCCAATGATCCTGACTGCATTTTCGCCGCGCTCTACAACTACGACACCATGAAAGGCCAGGCGGAGATCGAAAAGGCGATGCTGGATGCAATGGCGAATTTTCCTACTACGAACAAAGTGAAGCGATGAATGACACCTCTGCGGCATGAGAAACATACTTGCACCATTCATCGCACTCATGATGGCACAGCTGGTCACGTCGCACGCGGTCGAGACGAAGCCGAAGCCGGAGTTTCAATACAAGTCTGCGGGCATCGAAGTCCCGGCGGCGACGGCGGACGAGCCTCGGGTGAAGGCGTTCGGGCCGGAGACGATCCAGGCGGCGGCGAAGTATCTCGATGATGGGGCGCACCATTGGGTGCGGGAAAAGTCGTGCATCGCCTGCCACAGCACGGGCGTTTACATGGTCGAGCGCTCGGCCTTGACCGCGCAACTCGGCAAACCGAGCGAGGAAGTGTGGCAGGACTTCATCGACGAGGTGCCAAAGGAAGGCGGCAGGGACGCCAGCCCGATCAAATCCGTATGGCGCAGCTCCGGCCTCGCTTCGTGGGACAAACACGTCGTGGGAAAGCTCAGCGAGCACACCAACCGCTCTCTGCGGCACACCCTTACGTTACTCGGCGAGGACGGATCCTTCGCGCCGATCAAGCAGGTGGAGATTCCCTACATCACCACGCACTTCGAGCTGACGGTGCAGGCGGCGCGCGCGATCGCCACCGCGCCCGGCTGGCTGGCGAATCTCAAGGACGCCGACACGCTCGCGCGCGTGGAGCGGATGAAAAAATTCCTGCACGAGCATGAGCCGGTGAACGACTACGAACTCGCGCTGAAGCTCCAGCTTTCCGTGCTCATGCCGGACCTCGTGCCGCCGCCGGTGCGCGAGGCGGCGACCGCGATGCTCTGGCGGCAGCAGCAGCCGGATGGCGGTTGGTCCACGCGGCGCATGTCGGACCTCATGAAGTGGCACGAGACAATGGACCCGAAGGTCGTCACGATGATCCAAGGCGAGCCCGATGCGGCGAGCCCGGCGAGCGATCCTTACATGACGGCGTGGGCCATCGTGCTGCTGCGCGAGAGCGGCGTGCCGGCGGACGATGCGCGCATGCAAAAGGGCATCGCATGGCTGAAGGCGAATCAGCGCGTGAGCGGGCGCTGGTGGATGAAGTCGCTCTACCGCGACACGTATCACTACATCACCTACATCAGCACCGCGCAGGCGCTGCGTGCGCTGGCGCTTTGCGGCGAGCTGAAGGAGTCGGTG
>JANPIS010000386.1:0-10379 GCA_031425095.1 Chthoniobacteraceae bacterium | reverse complement strand
TGGAGAATGTCCCGGCGTGGAGTGAACTGGCGAGCGCGAGCGCCGACAGAGCCGCGCTGGACCACAGGCGGAAAGGGCGACACCGCGGGTGTTGGGGACGATTTGTCTTCATTGGCAGGCGTGGCTGAGGTGCGTGGGGGGCCGAACGGCGGGATGGGAGTGACCACCCGATCTACATGCGGTGCGATCGGCTCGCCAGTGAATGTCTGTCGCCAACCGTGGTCAATCGGGGTAGGTTCTGGCCGCATGCCTCCCTGGCAACTTTTGACTGCGGTCGAACAAGTCACCGGCTATTTGCGGGAGGGCCTGGCGCGTGGCCAGTGGCGTGGGGCGATGCCCGGAGTCCACGCGCTGTCCGCCGAGCTGCGGGTCAATCGCAAGACCGTGGAAGCGGCCCTCCAGCGGCTCGAAAACCAGCGCCTCCTCGAGCCGCAGGGCGCGGGAAAGCGCCGCCGGATCGTCGAGACGAAGCACTTCGCTCCACCCTCGCTGCGGGTGGCGATTCTGCTCTGGGGAGCCGACGACGTCCGCGTGCATTACATCGTCGAGCTGCGCCACCTGCTGCTCGAAGCCGGACACACCGTCATCTTTCCCGAGCGAAGCCTCCTCGATCTGAAGATGGACGTGCGGCGGGTCGCGCGCCTCGTCGAGAAGACCCGGGCCGAAGCTTGGGTGATCGCGTCCGGCTCGCGCGAAGTGCTCACCTGGTTCGCAGCGCAGCAGCTGCCGGCCTTTGCGCTATTTGGTCGCCGCGACGGATTGCCCATCGCCGCCGTCGGACCGGACAAAAAGCCCGCCTACGTCGCGGCGATGAAACGCCTCGTCGAACTGGGCCACCGGCGCATCGTGCTCATTGAGCGGCAGGCCGGCCGTGCCGACGGCCCGGGCCGCGTCGAGCGCGCCGGTCTCGAGGTGCTCACCGCGCACGGCATCGCCACCGGGCCCTATAACTTGCCCGCGTGGGAAGACAGCTCCGACGGATTCTACCGGCTGCTGGAGGAACTCTTCCGCCACACGCCACCCAGTGCCCTCGTTCTCGATGAACCCTACCTTTTCGCCGCCGCGCAGCAGTATCTCGCCCGCCGCGGCATCCTCGCTCCGGAGCACGTCTCCCTGGTCTGCACCGACCCCGATCCCACCTTTGCGTGGTGCCGCCCCACCGTCGCGCACATCGCCTGGGACCCACGCCCCGTCGTGCGCCGCATCGCGCGCTGGGCCGACAATGTCGCCCGCGGCCAGGACGACCGCCGCCAGAGCTTTACCAACGCCGAATTCGTCGAAGGAGATACGGTCGGTCCGGCACCACCGCTGGCGACGCGGATCTTTCCGCAACTGGCACCGGTGTGAGGGATTGCGCACCGCCTGCACGCTTTGGCCGAGCCTGCCAAGGCCGCGCTGGAAAGGCGGCGCTTCGGCGGACATTCCGTTTGCCTCACTCGCAGACGGCGTTGATAGTCGCGCCCCTATGACTTTGACCGAAAAGATCCTCGCGCGCGCGAGTGGCAAGAGCCACGTCGCGGCAGGCGACAATGTGTGGGTGAATACTGACATCCTGATGACGCACGATGTGTGCGGGCCGGGGACGATCGGGGTGTTCAAGCGGGAGTTTGGCAAGGATGCGAAGGTGTGGGACGCGAAGAAGGTCGTGATCATCCCGGATCACTACATTTTCACTGCCGACTCGATGTCGAATCGGAACGTGGACATCCTCCGTGACTTCTCGCGGGAGCAGGGGCTGCCGTATTTCTACGACGTGATCGACGACGAGAATGGGCACTGGAAGTTTGACGCCGAGAAGGGGCAACTGAAGAAGCAGTACGGGAGGAATTACACGGGCGTCTGCCACACCACGCTGCCGTGGAAGGGCCACACGCGGCCGGGTGAAATTCTCTTCGGCACGGACTCGCACACCTGCATGGCGGGGGCGTTCAATCAGTTCGCGACGGGCATCGGCAATACGGACGCGGGCTTCATCCTGGGGACCGGGAAGCTGCTGATCAAGGTGCCGGAGTCGATGCGCTTTTACCTCGAGGGCGCGATGCAGCCGGGGGTGATGGCGAAGGATGTGATCCTGCATGTGATCGGGGACATCGGCTTCGATGGCGCCACCTACCGCGCGATGCAGTGGGAAGGGCCGGGCGTGAATGGGATGACGATGGATGATCGGATGACGATCGCGAACATGGCGATCGAGGCCGGCGGCAAGAATGGCATCTTCCCCTACGACGAGAAGACGGGCGCGTATGTGCGCGAGCGGGTAGCGGAGAACGGCACGAAGGCTGCATTCGAACCGGTCGAAGTGGACCGCGACCAGACTTTCATTTTCGACCGGACCTACGATCTCTCGCAGCTCGAGCCGACGGTCGCGTGTCATCCGGACCCGGGCCAGCGCAAGCTCGCCAAGGAGATGAGCGACGTGTCGCTGGATCGCGCCTACATCGGCTCGTGCACGGGCGGGAAGACGAGTGACTTCCTCGCCTTTGCGCACGTGGTGCAGGGCAAGACCGTGAAGATCGACACCTTCGGCGTGCCGGCGACGACGAAGGTCGTGGAGGAGCTGAAGGACACGCAATGGAATGGCCAGAGCGTCTGGAGCATCCTCGAAAGCGCAGGCGTGCGCATGACGGAGAATGCCTCGTGCGCCGCGTGCTTGGGCGGGCCCGTGGATACCTTTGGCCGGATGAACAAAGGCGGCATGAAGTGCATCTCGGCGACGAACCGCAACTTCCCCGGCCGCATGGGCAGCAAGGAGTCGCAGGTCTTCCTCGCGAGCCCTTACACAGTCGCCGCCAGCGCGCTCACCGGTCGGATCACCGATCCGCGGGAATTTGTGAGCTAGGGCGATCTGGAGGAAGCTCTGAGTCAGTCGTGCGACTTCCTCTCGTCCATTCGCTCCGTCTGCCCCTCTGCGCGGCGCTCACGCTCCTCGCCGTCGGTGGCTGTGCACTGAAGCCTTCCGGACCGGCCGAAGGCTTCTATATGGTCACGTCGCTGACGGCGGAATTTTACAAATACGGACCGGCGCAAAGTTTTGGGCCGGACCTGGTGCTGAAGAAGGGCGAACGGCTGACGATGCTGGAAAAGCAGTGGGGCTTCAGCCGCGTGATGATGACCAACGGCGTCGCCGGCTATGTCGCGAGTGAAGACATCGACCCGGTGATGCCCATCGGGACGCCGGTGCGCGTCGCCGCGAATTCCCGGCGCACGACGGGGCCGACGGGCAAGCCGGGCGGGATGTCCACCACGCGGCAGAATCGGATCCGCAGTGAGGTGCTCAGCGACCCCGGCGATCCGCTTTTCAATGTGAACGATGTGCCGCTGCCGATGCTCGAGGATCTGCCGCCGAGCGGAGCGCGTCCGCAGTTTCGCGCGACCCAGCCCGCGCCGCAGGAGCCGGGACAGAAGCCGAAGCCGAAGTTTCGCTGAAGGGGGAAGAAGTTGAGGGTTGAGGGTTGAGAGTCCTCCGCCTTTCCGCTTTCTTGTGCGCTCCGCGCGGACCTCTCAACCCTCAACCTTCAACTTTCCCTATGACCTCCGTCACCAGCCCCATTTACGTCTGCAAGGACAATATCGACACCGACCAGATCATCCCGGCGCAATACCTCACGCTCGTGCCGACGATCGCCGAGGAATACGAGAAGCTCGGGAGCTACGCGATGATCGGCCTTCCGGACGACCTGTATCCGCAGCGGTTCGTGCCCGCGAACGAGCTGAAGACGCCGTACAAGATCGTCATCGCCGGACGCAACTTTGGCTGCGGCAGCTCGCGCGAACACGCGCCAATCGCCATGGGCGCCGCGGGTGTGGAGGTGGTCGTCGCGGAGACCTTCGCGCGCATCTTTTTCCGCAACTGCGTCGCGACCGGCGAGCTCTACCCTTACGACGCCAGGGAGCGCCTCTGCGATAAATTGAAGACCGGCGACATCGGCACGCTCGATTTCGACAGCGATACGCTGACCGTGAACGGCACGACCTACTCGCTGAAGCCGCTCGGTGAAGTGCGCCCGGTGATCGATGCCGGCGGCATCTTTAACTTCGCACGCAAGAGCGGGATGATCGCGGCGAAAGCCGAAGGATGAAGGATGAAGGATGAGGGATGAAGAAGATGGCTGAGCAGGGACGCGCGCTCACCTTCCATGCTGCCGCAGGCCCATTCACTTCCGCCTTCATCCTTAGTCTTCCCGGCTCGTCCAGCGATCGCGATCCGCGTAGAAGACGCAATCGTTGTCCTTGGGCAGCGCAGTCACGGCCTTGAAGGGAAGATCGCGCGAGTCGGGCTTGCGAGTGATATAGGGCGCCCACTCCGCATAGGGGCCTTTCATGACGCTGTAGAGGAAGGACGAGTTGGCGGAGATGGGCGTGAGGTAGAGCCCGACGACCTTTTCCTTGAGCTGCTCGTAATCGTTCAGCGTGGTGAAGGCCTTGAGCGTCATCGGCAGCCAGAGGCTCTTGCGGTCCGCATACCAGGCGACAGCCCACGGCATGTCCGACGCGATCATCTCACGTTCGAGCGTCCAGCCTTTCAGCACCGCGATGTAGGGAGGAATGTACGGCGGCCAGTTCCAAGGCAGTTGGGCGGGACCGATCAAACGCCGGAAGGTCTGCAAGAAGGGCAGCGTGGAGACAATGAACAGGAGGACCGTGAAGGCGATGCGGATGAGCCGGTAGTTCAGCTCCAGGCGCGACCAGAGTACGAGGACGAAGGCCAGGCCATAAAACGTCATCGCCGGGATGAAAAGAACGTGGAGATCGTTCGCCTTGACCCCGTCCTCCTCGGTGAAGGCGAAAATCGACATCCCCAGCACTCCGAACAGCCACGCCGGGAGCAGGCACCACCGGAAGGTTGCAGTGACCGGGTTTTTAAAAAGATGCAGGAGGGAAATGAAGAAAACGGGCGCGAGGACGAGCGTGCCGAGCAGGACGAATGCGTCCTGGACCTGCGTCATGACGCGGTCGCGAATCTTGTACCCAAAGGACCGTGGCGTGACGCCTGCGAGCGAGAGATTCATCGAGCGCATGATGGTGGTATCCGAGCCGGTGATATCCGCCAACGCGGTGTACCAGCCCAGACCCACCGCGGAGCCGCAGACGCGCTGGTTGCGCACGAGCCACGGCGAATAGCAGAGCAGGAAAACCGCGACCATGATCGCCGCGTGAACACCCATCGGCCGGAAGTAGATGAGGCAGAAGACGAGCACGCCGACGAAGAGCCAGATCGTGATCGCATGCGTGAGCGCCAGCAGTCCGAAGCAGAGGCCCACGCCGATCAGCCACGGGAAGATGCGTCCGCCTTCCTGCTTTGCGCCGATCGCGCGCAGGAGCAGATACACCGCGGCGCTGAAGAGAAAGAGCAACAGCATCTGCGGCAGCCCGGAGAGAGCGTAGTCCCAGAGTCTCTGGCACATCAGCAGCAGCCCCACGCCGAGCATCGCGAGCCGTTCATCGAAGAGCAGCCGGGCGATGAAGTAATTCAGGAGCACCGAGACGAGCAGGAAGAAGACGCCCACGCCGGCGATCACTTGATCCGCCGGATAGACGAGCTCCTTCGTGCTCATGTCCCACTTGCCCTTCAGCGCGCGGAGCAGGAACGAGTTCAGCCACGGATGGAGCGGCGCGTGGAAGGTGTCCGGCATCGAGCCCTGTGGGAACGCGCCCGTGTTTTCCTGAAACTGCCAGAGCGCGGCGGGCCGGACGAACTTCGTTGAGAAGCCGTTGCCCCGCGCGATCTCCCGGGCGATCTGCGCCTGATCCATGGCGATCGGATGTCCCAGACCGCGAAAACCGGCGTCCCGGAAGAACCACAAATTCACGAGGAACGCGATGGCCGCGAGCAGCACCGCGAGCTGGACCCACCGCTTCCATTTCCCCTCCTCGAGGCTGTGAACCATCTCCTGTACTTTGAGTTCAGACGCCATCGGCAGGTGCTTTCAGTTCTTTGAGTTTGCGGTGAAGGGTGCGCCGGCTGATCCCGAGCTTCTTTGCGGCGCGCGTGACATTGCCTCCGGTCTCTTCAAGCGCCTGGAGGATCAGACGGTGCTCGGTCTGTTGCAAATTGAAATGCTCCCCGGGCTGGAGCGGGACGAAATCCGCCGCCGTGCGTTTCCCGGCGTCGGCACTTCCCGCTTCCCGCACCTGCGCCGGGAGGTCGCGCAGGCCGATCTTTGGCCCGGAGGTCATCACCACGCCATGCTCGATCGCCGTGCGCAGTTCACGCACGTTGCCTGGCCAGTCGTAGCGCAGGATCGCCTGCATCGCGTCGGCAGTCAGCTCCGTCACGGGCTTCCCATTCTCCTCCGCAAACTGTTTCAGGAAGGCGCGGACGAGCAGCGGAATGTCTTCCTTCCGCGCCCGCAGCGGCGGCATCTGGATCGTCACGACGTGCAGGCGGAAGAAGAGGTCGTCGCGAAACTTCCCCGTGTTCACGAGCTTGGTCAGATCCTTGTTCGTCGCCGCGACGAGCCGCACGTCCACCTTGATCGGCGTATTGCTGCCCACGCGTTCGAAGGCGCGCTCCTCGCCGAGCACGCGCAGCAGCTTCACCTGCGTGAGCGCGTCGATCTCGCCGATTTCATCGAGAAAAATGGTGCCGCCATTCGCCTGCTCGAAACGCCCGATGCGCCGCTCGATCGCACCAGTGAAGGCTCCCTTCTCATGGCCGAAGAGCTCGCTGGCGAGCAGCTCCGGCGTGAGCGCCGCACAATGCACGGCGACGAATTTTTGCTTCGGCCGTCCGCTCAACGCATGCAGCGCCTGGGCGACGAGTTCCTTGCCGGTGCCGCTCTCGCCCTGGATGAGCACGGTGGCGCGGGTCGGTGCGACTTGCTTGATCGTGTCGAAGACGCTCTGCATCGCCGCGGATTCGCCGATCAACCGCTCGAGACCGTAGTGCTTCTCGACCTGCTGCTTCAGTTCCACGACTTCCTTCTCCACCTTCCGGCTGCGCAGCGCGCGGTGGATGAGGATTTCCAGCCGATCGATGTTGATCGGCTTGGTGATGAAGTCGTAAGCACCGCGCTTCATCGCCTCGACGGCAGCGTCCACCGAGCCGTAAGCCGTCATCATGATGACGACCGGCGGATGCGGCCGGGCGAGGATCTTCTCGATGAGCGCCATGCCGTCCTCCCCTCCGAGGCGCAAATCGGTGAGCACAAGATCAACCTCTTCCCGCTCGAGCACACCCATCGCGCCGCCGATATCGGCCGCGATATAGACTTCGAAGGAATCCTCGAGCGACGCACGCAAACCCTCGCGGGTGTGCTTTTCGTCATCGACGATGAGGATTGTCGGGTTCATGCGGGTCGCGGCGGGGCGAGCTTTGTAGTGCCACAATGGCTCGCTGGCAAGGAGGGGCGCGCCCGAGCAGCGAATGAGCAGCGGTTATGCACCCGCGCTCACGAGCCGCGCGATGAGATCTTCCCACGTCACGATCCCGAGCGGCTCGCCGGGCGAGTCGATGACCAGCGCCATCGTGGCCCGGGCGGCGCGCAGCTTGCGCAGTGCGCTGAAGGCGGGTTCGTTGGCGTTCACCTTCACGAGACGCCGCTGGAAAAGCTCCACGCGTCCGTGCTTCCGGCCTTCGATCGCGATGTCGAAGACGTTCACGAGCCCGGTGATCCCGATGTCCTTGGTGACCACGGGCCAGCGGTCGAATTTTGCGTCTGCACTATGCGCGAGCAGGTATTCGATCGTCGCATCTGCGGCGATGGTCCGGACGTCCTTCATCGGCACCATCACGTCGCGCGCGAGCAGATTGCGGAAGTCGATGACGGTGTGGATGAGCTGACGCTCCTCGCCCGTGAGCGCACCGGTGCGTTCGCTTTCAAAGGTGAGGTATTTGAAGTCTTCGCGCGCGGTGAAGAGCTTCTGCTGGTTCGGCGGACGCTGGCCGAAGAACATGCGCGCCACTCCCTGCCCGACAAAATGGAACGGTGCGAGCAGCGTGTCGGCCACCCGCAACGGTTCCGCCAACGCCGCCAGCGCGCGATAGGGAAACCTCCGGAAAAGCGTTTTCGGCAGCACCTCGAGCCCGAGCAGGTAGATCGGGAGCGCAAGAACGAGGGTGACAAGATAGCCGCGTGCACCGAGCAGGCGCACCAGTTCACTCGTGGTCAGCGCGATCGCGGCGATGTTCATGAAGTTCGTCACCAGCAGCACCGTCGCGAGCAGGCGCTCCGGACGGGCGAGCATCCGGTTCAGCTTCATCGCCGCGCGATCGCGGAGCTTCACCCGATGGCGCAGGCGCACCCGGCTCATCGAGAGCAGCCCGGCTTCGATGCCGGAAAAGATGAAGGCGATGGCCAGACACAGGCCGACAGCGAGCCAGATCATTTTCCCTCCCCTGCCTCCTCGTCGTCCCCGGGCTCACACGACTGCACGATCGCGACCTCCTCGATGCGCTTGCGCGAGGTGCGGCGCACCTGAAGCGTGAGCCCGTCGACTTCCAGCGTGGTGCCCGGTCTCGGCAGCGTTCCGAGCCGGTTGTAGATGAAGCCGCTGATCGTATCGAGACCCTCTTCTTGGAGCTGCGTGCCGAGGAGTTCGTTGATGTCATCGAGCCGCGCCCGGCCATTCACGATCAGACGCCCGGGTCCGATCTCTTCGATGTAGAGCGCCTGATCTGCGAGCGGCACGGCGTCGCTGATGATCTCTTCCACGATGTCCGCCAAGGTCACGAGCCCTTCCACGCCGCCATGTTCATCCACGACGAACGCGAGCCCCTGCGGGTGCTTGAGGAAACTCCGGAGCAGCGTGATTGCCTTCATCGTCTCCGGCACGAAGGACGGCGCGGAGAGCTGCTCGGTGTAGTGCGTGGAAGGATCGAGGAGGAAGCTGCGCACGTCGAGCACGCCGATGATGTCGTCCGGCGTCTCGCCATAGACGGGCACGCGGCGGAACCGGCGCGTGCGCAGCCGCGGGATGAGTTCTTCGTGGGTAAGGTCATCGGCCACGGCGAACATATCCACGCGCGGGGTCATGCAGTCCCGCGCGTGTTTGTCGCCAAGCTTGATGATCTCCTGGATGATCTCGCTCTCATTCTCCTCCAGTGCTCCTTCCTCGGCGCTGAGCTCGATGAGCGTCGAGAGTTCATCTTCCCGCAGGACGTGGCCAGTGCGCAGCCCGTCCGGCGTGATCGCAAGGGCGATGCGTTCGCTGAGTCGCTGCAGGACTCGGGCGATGGGATCCAGCGCCGGCGTCAGGAAGTCCATCACCCGCACCCCGATCCGCGCGATGCGATACGGCTCGGCGAGGGCGGCGAGCTTTGGGATGAAATCGCAGACGAAGACGACCAGACCGAAAACCGCGAGTGCGGCGGCCCAGATCGGCCACTGCAGGCCACGGGTCTCGTGGAGCAGGAAGAGGGTCAGGACGATGAGCGGGAGATTGACGAGCGCGTCGGCGAGCAGGATCGCGCTGAGCAGCCGGCGCGGATTCTCCATGAGGCGCGACAGGGCCTGGGCAAAACTCGCGCGGCGCTTTTTCAGCCGCTCGATGTGGAAGGGCTGCAGGGAAAAGAGCGCCGTCTCGATGGCGGAAAAAAGCGCCGAACACGTGATCAGGACGAGCAGCCCGAGAGCGATAGGCAGAACGATGGGCGCCGTCATCGACGCGCGGCCGTTTCCTTGAATTTCAATCGCAGCTTGTCACGCACAGGGCGCGACAGAATAGTTTCGCGCCTCGAACCCGCGCGATGAAAAAAAGCGACCGCATCTCTGCCCTGGTCGACGAACTCCGCGCTGACCCCGCGAGCGCGTTCGATCCCCGCTACACAGGGTTCTTCGCTTCCTTCAATGCGCAGCGTTACTACGAGGCGCACGACATCCTCGAGCACCTCTGGCTGGAGACCCACGGCGTCGACCGCAAGTTCTTCCAGGGGCTCATCCAGGTCGCTGGCGCCTTCGTTCATTTGCAGAAGCACTTCCTGCAGCCCGTCCATCCGAAGCACGCGTCGCGGATGCGCCCGGCGGCGCGGCTCCTGGCCCTCGCTGCGCGCAAGCTCGAACCGCACGCGCCAACGCATCTGGCGCTCGATGTCGCGGCAGTCCTGGCGCTTTGCCGGAAGGTGGAAGCGGCCATCGTGGCGTCGGACTTTTCCCGCAACCCGTGGCAACCGGCGCACGCCCCGCAGCTCCGACTCTCGCATTCGTGAGCGACCCTTGTGAGGTAGTGATCATCGGTGGCGGTGGAGCAGGCCTGATGTGCGCGATCGAAGCCGGCAAGCGCGGCCGGCGGGTGATCGTGCTCGAGCACAACGATCGCGTCGGGAAGAAGATCGCGATCTCCGGAGGCGGCCGCTGCAACTTCACGAATCTCTACGCCGGGCCGGAAAACTACCTCTCCGCACAGCCCGACTTCTGCAAATCCGCGCTCGCGCGCTACAC
>JANPIS010000385.1:0-40064 GCA_031425095.1 Chthoniobacteraceae bacterium | reverse complement strand
GATGCTCTCGCATGGGCCGCACATCCCGGCGTCGCAGAGAAAGGCGGTGCCGCCGGGAAAGATCTGTTCGTCGGCCGTCTGGGTGTGCGTGTGGGTGCCGACGACGGCCGAGACCTTCCCATCGAGGAAGCGCCCGATCGCAATCTTTTCGCTCGTCGTTTCTCCATGCACGTCCACGAAGATAACCGAGGTCTCCGCACGCAGGCGTTCGACTTCGTCGCGAATGCTGAGGAACGGATTCTCCAACGGCGGATTCATGAACGTGCGCGTCTGCACATCGATGACGCCGACTTTTCCTTTCGGCGTGTCGAGGACGATGGAGCCCGCACCCGGCGCCCCGGGAGGATAGTTGATCGGGCGCAGCAGGCGCGGCTCGGTCGGAAAGTAGGGGATGATTTCCTTCTGATCCCAGACGTGGTCGCCAGTGGTCACGACGGCCGCGCCGGCGCGCAGGAGATCGATGGTGATCTTGGGGGTGATGCCGCGTCCGTTCGCCGCGTTTTCCCCATTCACGACGACGAAGTCCACGCCGCGCTCGTTCTTGAACTTCGGAATCATTTCGATGACGGCCTTGCGCCCCGGCTCACCGACCACGTCACCAAGGAAGAGAAGTTTGAGCATCGAACGACGATTGCGGATTCGCCACCGCTTGTCACTGCGAAGCATGCAGGGCCACGAAACCTCCGAACGGGCGCGAAAAGAGGAAGATGTCTGCGGGGCCTTCGTGTATCTCGTGGCCCCATCCATGCGCCGCATTTTGTTCCTCATCCTCACCGTTTTCTGGCTCGAGAAATCGGCCTCAGCCCAGCGCGTCAGCGTGCTCGCCGACCCTCCGGACTGGAGCCGACTCGAGGCTTATCAGGAAACGATCACGCGCGGGGAGTTTTACCGGCTGCTCGAGACGGTGTATGCGCCGAACGGCGCGGCCGCGGGGCTGATCGAGATCGATGGCGGCGTGGCGCGGATCAAGACGACGCTCACGCCGTCCGCGGAGTTTCGGCTGCGCTTTGCGGAGGATACGCCTTCGGCGAAAAAAATGCCGCGCACGTGGCGGCCTGCATCCGTGCTCGGTCGAGCGCCGAAAGGGAAGCCACTCGCCGGGCTGAAGATCGCGATCGATCCCGGGCACCTCGGTGGAGAGTGGGCGCGGATGGAGGAGCGGTTCTTCCAGATCGGAAACTCCGCTCCGGTGCGCGAAGGCGACATGACTTTGCGCGTGGCGGAACTGCTCGCGCCGCAGCTCCAGAAGATGGGCGCGGAAGTCGCGCTGCTGCGCACTTCGCTCCAGCCGACCACGGCGGACCGCCCGGAGACCTTGCGCGATGCGGCGCGCTCGGAACTCGAACGGCTGGGCGTGAAGACGCCGCGCGACACCTACGACCCGAGGACGCTGAGCGATCCGACGCGCGGCGAGAGCATCCAGTGGCAGAGTGAGATCCTCTTTTACCGCATCAGCGAAATCCGGCACCGCGCGCAGGTGGTGAATGAGAAAGTGAAGCCGGACCTCGTGCTCTGCCTGCACTTCAATGCCGAAGCCTGGGGCGACGATCCGGCGCAGCCCGTCTTCGTGCCGCGCAATCACCTGCACCTGCTCGTGAATGGCAACTACTCCGCAGCCGAACTGCGCAACGATGACGTGCGCTTCGAGATGGTGCTCAAGCTTCTCGGGCGCAGCTATCCCGAGGAGCTCGCGGCCTCCGAGACCGTCGCCGCCGCACTCGCGGAAGGGACGCATCTGCCGCCCTACGAATACACCACGCCAAACGCGATCCGCACTGGCGCGACGCGCTACGTCTGGGCGCGCAATCTTCTCGCAAACCGGCTCTACCGCGCACCGGTGCTCTTCCTCGAACCCTATGTAATGAACAGCCAGGAAGTCTGGCAGCGGGTGCAGGACGGCGACTACGAAGGTTGGAAGCTGAGCGCGGGCGCGCTTCGGAAAAGCATCTACCGCGAATACGCGGACGCCGTGGCGGCGGGGCTTCGCGAGCACTATGAGAAGGCGCGGCGCTAGGGAGGCCGGGGAGCCCCATTCCACTTTGCACCCTCGTCTTCCGCTCGCATAGTCGCCGACTGTGTTTCGTCACCTGTCCGCCGTCGCGGCTGCCATCCTCTGCCTTTCGCTGCCGACGCCGGCTGCCGAACCGGTGATCGCGCCGCCGCCGAGTTCGACGATCTTTGTCGCCCACGACGATCTGGCGATTTTGCAGTTCGAGGAGGATGCAGGCCGCACGCGCCGGATGGTCGATGCGCTGGTCGTGGCGTTGACGCGCCAGCCGGACGTCACCCGCGCCTGGCGGTCGCTGGTCACACCGGCGGATCGCGTCGGGATCAAGGTCTCGACGGCGGGCGGGCGTTACTTTTCCTCGCATCGCGGCGTGGTCGCAGCGGTAATCGAGGGGATGGAAAGCGCGGGCGTGCCGCGGAGTCGGATGCTGATCTGGGATCGGAGCGCGGCGCAGCTCCGCGCCGCGGGACTCACGAGCGAACGCATGGGCGTGGAGGTCCGGGCGATCGAGCCGCCGCGCGGACTGGATCGCGCGGCAAAGTTCACGAGCCCCGTGCTCGGCAAACTCATCTGGGGCGATCTGCTCTTCGACGAAAAGCGTGGGAAGGCCGGTCGGCGCGCAAATGAGGAGGATCAGCTGAGCTCGACGAGCCATCTCGCGTCGATCTTCCGCGAGGTGACGAAGATCGTGAACGTGCCGGTGCTCGGCGATGAGGCCGGCTGCGGCGTGGCCGGCGCACTGTACAATATGACGATCCCGGCGGTGGATAACTGGCGGCGCTTCACCCAACCTGGCGGCGCGGCCGGGATCGCCGAGCTCTACGCGGACGAGCGGATCGGGCCGAAGGTGGTGCTGCACGTCATGGATGGGCTGCTCGCGCAATACGCCGGCGGCCCGGGCTTTCAGCCGAACTATGCCTTTGCCCACGGCACCCTCTACGCCAGCCGCGACCCGGTGGCGCTCGACGCGCATGCCCTGCGGCAGATCGATCGCTGGCGTGCCAACTCGAAGCTGCCGCCGATCGCCAAACGCGGCGAATGGCTGGAAGCCGCGGCGCAGATGGGCCTCGGCGCCGCGGATGAAAGCCGCATCGAGCTCCGCCCGGTCACACCGTTGCCATGAGCCGCACCGATCTCGGCGGCCCGCTCCTGGCCAGCGTCTCGCGCTCCTTTTACCTCACGATCCGCCTGCTGCCCGAGCCGCTCCGCGGCCCGATCGGTCTCGCCTACCTGCTCGCTCGGGCCAGTGATACGATCGCGGATAGCGACGAGGCCACCGTGCCCGTCCGGCGGACGCATCTCGCGGCCTTCGACAGCATGATCGCGCGCGGCCACGCGGATGGGCTCGCGGCTCTCCAGCACGATATTCAGCCGACGCATCCCGGCGAACGGGAGCTGATCGCGCGGCTCGCGGAGTGCCTCGCATCGCTGGCGGCGCAGGGTTCCTCCGAGCGGCGGGAGATCACGCAGGTGATGAGCAAGATCATCCGCGGTCAGGCGCTGGATCTGGAGCGTTTCGCGGATCCGACCCAGATCGTCGCGCTGCCCAATGCCTCGGCGCTGGAGACGTACACCTATCTGGTCGCAGGCTGCGTGGGGGAATTCTGGACGCGGCTCTGCCTGCAGCACTCGGTGCCATGCTTTCATCCGTGGGCTGAGGAGCGCGAGATGGAGCGGCTCGGGATGCGCTACGGTCAGGGGTTGCAACTCGTGAACATCCTCCGCGATCTGCCGGCCGATCTCCGCTCCGGGCGCTGCTATCTGCCGGGCGACGAGTTCCGAGCTGCAGGCATCGACCCGGCCGCCCTGCCCGCTTCGCCGGAGCTCGCCCAGCCGGTCTTCGATCGCTGGCTCGCGCGCGCCGCACGCCATCTCGACGACGGCCTGCGCTATCTGCGCGCGCTGCGTTCGCCGCGGCTGCGGGCCGGAGTGTTCCTGCCCTGGCACTTGGGAGTGAAAACGCTCGATCTACTCCGCACCCGGAACCCGCTCGCCGCGCCGCAGCGGTTGAAAGTCCCGCGTTCGGCCGTGCGGGCCGCACTGCTCTTTGCGCTCCCGACCGCATTTTCCAATGCGCCGCTGCCTCCGGCTCCATGTCCGGGTGGTGGCGATCGAGAAGAGTGCCGCGAATAGGCCGGGCCGGAAGGGCTCCCGTCCCACCGGCAACGAAGGGTTGCCACCCCTGCCCTGCCCGCTATCCTCGACGCCCCTCCTATGAATCGGGTTCTGCTCAGTCTCGCGACCCTGTTGCTGTTCGTCGGCGTTCTCCCCGCACAGGAGACTGCCGCGGTGCGACTTGCCGATGGGTTTGACCTGCCGGTCGGCCGCGACGGCACGAAGAAGTACTATAAGGCGCGCGGCTATCGGCCCAATGGACACCTCGGCGAGGACTGGAATGGCGTGGGCGGCGGCGACACCGATCTCGGCGATCATGTGACCGCCGCAGGCAATGGCATCGTGGTCTTCGCTGAAGACTACAAGCTCGGCTGGGGCAATGTGGTCATCATCCGGCACGCCTATCTCGAAAACGGGGAGCAGAAGCACGTGGATTCGCTCTACGGCCACCTGAATGAGATCAAGACCACGCTCGGCGCACAGGTGGCGCGTGGAGAATTGATCGGGACGATCGGAAGCAATCGCGGGATGTATCCGGCGCACTTGCACTTCGAGATGCGCAAGGATCTGCGGGTCGGCATGTTTCGGAGCAGTTTTCCGCGCGATTTCAGCGTGTATTGGGATCCCACACAGTTCATCGCGATGCGGCGGGTGCTCGATCATGGCAATGGCCGGTTCGTTTCGGTGCCGATCAAGACTTTCCCGGAGACTGCGCCGCCGGTGGTTGCCGAGACGACGCTCCCGGCGGACGCTCCGCCGCGGCTGCTCCGCCGCTCGCCGCAGTTGCCAGACAAGTTTCAGGATCTGCGCGGTAGCAATTACTAGTCGCTACAGGACGAGCTCTCGGGCAAGTTCCCGGGCGATTTCGCTCACGCGATCCATGGGAGTCGAGCGCATGGGCAGCGCGCGGAAGAGCGCTGCGGGTGACTTGAAGAGCAGCGGATCGCCGGCGGGGTCGGCGGTGTAGCCGGCTCGGAGCTTCCAATCGTCGCGAGTGACGAGCACCGGCAGGCCGTGATCGAGGAAAGCCGCGGTCGCGCCGCTTTTCTCGATGAGCGCCCAAGGGCTCGTCGCGACGCCGAAGTCCAACTGCCCGAGGATGCGGGAGATCTCGCCCGGTTCGCGAGGGCCGAGGATGGCGAACTCCACACGGTCGCGATACCGGACCGCCAACCGCGCCCAGCTTTCGCGCCCGACGCCCCCCGCTTCGCCAAACTGTACCAGTGCAAGCTTGCGCCCACGTTCCCCAGCGAGGCGCACGCTCTCCGCGAGCCACGGCTCGGGCAGCCAGCGTGGATGGATGGTGCCGAAGATCCCACCGATCCAGTGCTTCGCCCGATCCACGTCCGGAAAGCCCGCGACTGGCGTGCGCTCGGTCGCGATCGGGATATTGCCCGGCAGTCGCAAGCGTCCGGCGCGGAGGCCGATCTCCGCGAGAAGCTGCTGGTAGAGGTGATTCGAAGTGTGCATCGCGGAGGGTCGGAGACGGTGCGCGAGCCGGCGGATGCTGCGACGCTGCGCGCGACCGACGAGCCGCTCCCGGATGCCATACTCGGTCGAGGCGCCGATCCACACTTCGTGAAACATCAGGTGCACGCGCCGACCCGCCAGCATTTCACCGAGCCGGGAGACCCAGCGGGAGATCACGCCATTCGGCTCCAGCGCGTAGCAGACGAATTGCAAGCTCACCCAATCGGGCTGCTGTGCGGCGATAAACTCCGCCGCGCGCCGCTGACGTTCGCTCCACGCTTCGCCACGCGCCAACCGGAGCATCGGGACGCCTGCCAGGCTCGCTTGGTCCTCCACGTTCTGCACCGCGGGATCATGGATCGCGAGTAACGAAGGCTGCCAGCCCAGTGCGCGACCGGCCGCGGCGATCCGGCGGCAATAATCCCCTACGCCATCCCTGCCTGCCTCGAGCCCGCCGCAGACGAAGAGGATTTTCACGGGCGCGGTTATAGATTCGGGCATCCGCGCAAGCAAGGGCGACCGCCAAGACCGCGCGTGCGTTCGTTCACCGAACTGCTACTTTCCGCCGTCGCCTTGAACAAACCGTCGCCGATCGAACCAGTCTTGCGCAGCCTGCGGGCGATCCGACGGCGGCTCGTCGCCCGGAGTTTTTTGGAAAGGCTCGCCGCGTCGCTCCTGATCGCGGCTGGGGTGCTGGTGCTCATCGGTGCCTGGCGGCGCTGGCAATGGATCGGCAACCCGTGGGATCCGGGACTCACTGTCTGGGCCGGTGGTGCCGCCGTGGCGGCAGCGCTCGCCGCAACCCTGCTCCGGATCCCGCGGCTCGAAGCCGTCGCGCATTGGCTCGATCGCGCGGCGGACACCCGCGATCGGCTGCTCACCGCGCTCGCCTTTTCTGAATCCGAAAACGAAACGCGCGCCCTAGCCGTGAAGGAATGCACGAGCTACGTCACGCGGACCGATTTTCGCCCGCACGCAAGGCTCCGGTGGCCCGCGCGACTCGGCTGGCTGCTGGTGCCCGCGCTCGCGCTCGCGCTGCTCCAGTGGGAAGCGCGGATCACCTCCGAAGCGCGGGAGAAAAGCGCGGCCGCCGCGCGCGACGCGGTGGAGGATTCGGCCCGGCAGCTCGAGGAACTCGCGCGCAAAGCCGACAAGGCCGCCGACGGCACCCCATCGGAGGAACTCCAGAAGCTCGCCGACGAAATGCGGCGCCGCGCGGAACGTCTGCGCGCTGAAGCGAAGAATCCCGAAGACGCGGAGAAGGCCGCGCTGCGCGAAATTTCCGAACTCGAACAACTCGTGCGCGCGATGCAGCAGCAGCCCTCGGCATCCCGCGAGATGCAAGAACTGGCCAAGGCCCTCCAGCAATCCGAGAAGACTCAAGGTGCCGCAGAGGCCCTGCGCGGCGGCGACCTCGCCAAAGCAGCCGAGGCCCTCGAGAAGTCGCTCCAGGAAATGGCGAAGGACAAGGACGAGCGCACCCCGGAAGCCGTGAAACAGGCGCTCGAAAACGCGCTCAAGCATCTCGCCGAGCAACAGAAACTCTCCGAACAAATGCAGCAGCTCCGCCAGCAGATGCAGCAGGGTGGATCGGCGAGCCAGACGATGCGCCAGCTGGCCGAAGCCCTGCGCAAGATGGGCGGCGGCGAGACGCAGGATTCACAGCCGAGTCCGGGTGGCCGCCCGCTGACCGAGCAGGAGATGAAGGCGCTGCTCGCGGCGCTCCAGAACATGAAGAACGGCGACAAACAGGAAAGCAACGAGGGCCAAAGTCGCCAGGGACAGGGGCTCGCGACGATGGAATCCTTCGCGCCGGCCAGCGGCGAGAAACCCGGCCAGCCCGGCGAAAAGCAAATCCCCTCCGGAAATCCGGGAACGGAACAGGACAAAGGTTCGTCCGACGATCCCTTCGGCAGCAAACGCGACGCAGCCGGGAAAGACGCGCGCTCGAAGCAACTCGCGGGACGACTCGGGGACGGTGAGACCCTGCAGCAATTCCTCCCGAGTGCCGGCGATGCCTCACGCTCCAGCCGCCGCTACCAGGAACTTTACCAAGCCATGGCGCCCGCTGCTGAAGAAGCCGTGCTCCAGGAAAACATCCCGCTCGGTTCCCGCTTCTTCATCAAACGCTACTTTGAGGCGATCCGGCCGAAGGAATAGCACGAGTGCACCGCGCTGGATGCGCGCCGACGGAAACGCGGTGGACACTCCACTCTCAACTCTCAACACTCCACTCCGCATGACCGACACCCCTGACTTCGCTGCCAAGGTGGAGAACTTCCGCACCGTCTTCCAGCGCGTCCACGCCGAGATGGGACGGATGATGGTGGGCCAGGATGAGATTCTCGAAGGGGTGCTCGTCGCGCTTTTCGCGGGAGGCCATGTGCTGCTCGAAGGCGTGCCCGGACTCGGCAAGACGATGCTCGTGCGCACCCTCGCGGAAGCGGTGAACGTGAAGTTTTCCCGCGTGCAATTCACCCCGGACCTCATGCCGGCGGATATCGTCGGCACGAATATCATCATGGAGGACGAGCAGGGTCGGAAGGAGTTCCGATTCCAGCCCGGCCCGATCTTCGCGAACATCGTGCTCGCCGACGAAATCAACCGCGCCACACCGAAGACACAGAGCGCGCTGCTCGAAGCGATGCAGGAGCATCACGTCACCGTCGGCGGCACCATGCACCGGCTGCAGCAGCCTTTCCTCGTGCTCGCCACGCAGAACCCGCTCGAGATGGAAGGCACCTACCCGCTCCCCGAGGCCCAGCTCGACCGCTTCTTCTTCAAGCTCAAGGTGAAGTTCCCCACGGCGGAGGACATGCACACGATCATCGAGCGCACGACGACGAACTCCGCTCCGACGATCACCAAGGCGCTCCACGATCCGCAGGAAGTGCTCACGCTCCGCGAAGTCGTCCGCCAGGTGCCGCTCGCCCGCGAAATTCAGGCCCACGCCATCGACCTCGTGATGTGTACCCATCCCGACGACAAACACGCCTCACCGCTCGCGAAGAAATACGTCCGCTACGGCGCCAGCCCTCGCGGCGCCCAGGCGCTCATTCTTGCCGGGAAAATCTACGCATTGCTCGACGGACGTTACCACGTCTCCTGCGCGGACATCGACAAAGCCGCCCTCGCGGCGCTGCGTCACCGCATCATCCTGAACTTTGAAGGCGAAGCCGAAGGCACCAGCACCGACGAAGTGATCACCGAAATCCTCCGCGAGAACGCCGAATGAGAAGCATGACCGGCTACGGGCGCGGCCACAGCGTTCACAACGGCTGCAAATACAGCGTCGAGCTCAACTCCGTGAATCGGAAGCAGAGCGACGTGCAGGTCACGCTGCCGCGCGAACTGACCGAACTCGAACCGCGCGTGCGGGACGTGATCAACGCCGAGGTCTCGCGCGGGCGTCTCAATGTCGTCATCGCCGTGCACCGTAGCTCCACGACGAACGGACATCTCGCCCTGGATACGGCGGCGGCAAAGGCGTACTACGCGGCGATGGTGGATTTGCAGAAGGAGCTGAAGGCGGCGGGCGAGATCAGCATCGAAACGGTGCTGCGCGCGCCCGGCGTGCTGCGCGTGCCGGAGGACGCTCCGCCGATCGACGAAGCGTGGCCGCACGTCGAAGCGGCGCTGCGCCAATCGCTCGGCGAACTCGTGACGATGCGCGAGCGCGAAGGCAAACACCTTGCGAAGGATCTGGTGAAGAGGCTGAAGGTGGTGCGCGATTGCGTGCGCAAGGTGAAGCAGCTCCAGCCAGGCGTGCTCAAGCGCTACCGGCAGTCGCTCCAGGAGCGGATCCAGCGCGCGGGGATCGACCTGCCAATCGACGACGAGCGGCTCGTGAAGGAAGTGATCTTTTTCGCCGACAAGTCCGACATCTCGGAGGAACTCACGCGGCTCGACAGCCACTTCGCGCAGTTCGCGCATCATCTGCGGCGCAATGAACCGGTCGGACGCACGCTCGAGTTCATGAGTCAGGAGATCGGCCGGGAATTCAACACGCTCGGCGCGAAAGCAAACGACGTGGAAATCTCGCAGCTGGTGGTGCTCTGCAAGGCGGAGATGGAGAAGATCCGCGAGCAGCTCTCGAACATCGAATGAAGCGCGCGCGGATTTCATGTTTCAGATTTGAGATAGATCTCGCGATGCAGCCCGTGCCGACCTTTCAATCTGCGTTCTGAAGTTCCATGCGCTCCTCCCGCCGCGGCATCCTCTTTGTCCTCTCCGCTCCATCAGGCGGCGGAAAGAGCACACTGCTGAATCTGCTCAAACCCACGCGGGACTTCGTCTATGCCACGTCATGCACGACGCGCGCACCGCGCCCGGGAGAGGTGGATGGACGCGATTACTACTTCGTATCCGCCGAGGAGTTTGAGCAGCGAATGCTCGTCGGCGACTTTCTCGAACACGCCCGCGTGCATGAGCATCGCTACGGTACGCTCCGGGAGACCGTGATGCGGCACCTCGTGGCGGGCGACGACGTGTTGATCGATGTGGATGTGCAGGGCGCCGCCGCCATCCGCCACAATGCGGACGCGCAATTGAAGTCGTCGCTCGTCGATGTCTTTCTGATGCCGGCGAGCCTGCAGGAATTACGGCGGCGTTTGCTCCAGCGCGGAACGGAAGATCCAGCGACCCTCGAACTGCGGCTGCGCAACGCCGTGACCGAGATGGCCGAGTGGCAATCCTATCGCTACACGATGCTGAGCGGCACCCCCGAGGAGGATCTCGCCCGGTTCCGCGCCATCATGGTCGCCGAGCGGATGCGCAGTCATCGGCTGAATATGTCGGGCGAATGAGTGCGCCCGTCGTCATCGTCGGCGTCACCGGCTCGATCGCCGCTTACAAGGCTGCGGATCTGGTCAGCAAGCTTGTGAAGCGTGAGTACGAAGTCCATGTGGCGATGACGCACGGCGCGCAGGAGTTCGTCACGCCGCTCACGTTTCAAACCCTCTCCCGCCAAACGGTGCTCACGAGCGTCTTCGATGGCGGGCAAGGCTGGAAGCCCGGCCACATCGATCTCGCGGATCGCGCGAGCCTGCTGGTGGTCGCGCCCGCAACGGCGAACATTATCGCGGAGCTCGCATGCGGTCTCGCCAGCAATCCGATTTGCGAAATCGCGCTCGCAACACTCGCACCGGTGCTCATCGCACCGGCGATGAATGGAAAGATGTGGCAGCACGCCGCGACGCAGCACAACGTCGCGACCCTGCGCGCACGCGGCGTGGAATTCATCGGACCGGAGGAAGGTTTGCTCGCGTGCGGATACGAAGGACTCGGGCGTTTGTGGAGCGTGGACGCGATCGTCGAACGCGCGGCACACATCTTCGCGCAAAAAAATTCTGCGTAATTGTTTTGCGCGAAAATTTTGCGCATCACGCGCCGCGAAATTTTCGCGCACTCATTTCGCAATCGTCGCGCGAGTCCGATGCACACTCACTTCACGCGGTTGTGCATCACGCAAGCAAAGCGGCACGCATCCTGCGAACATGAGCGCGGCGATTGCGCCAACGAAACTTCCCACGAGCACGCAACACAAAAAATTCGTTGACGCATCTGACCATCTTCATTACGCAACGCAGACCAAGCGAGTGATGTTTCAACTCACCGACCACAAACTAAATTTCGTGACCCGCAATTGCGGACAGAAAGGGGGGATTATCGATGGCGATTAAGAAAGCTGCAAAAAAACCTGCCAAGAAATTGGCCGCTAAGAAGCCAGCCAAGAAGGCTGCTGCTCCAAAGAAGGCACCAGCCAAGAAGAAGGCTGCTGTGAAGAAGAAGAAATAACGGCATCCCTGCCCTTTTTCTTTCAAAGACGGGAGGAGAATTCATTTCTCCTCCCGTTTCTTTTTCCGGCATCGTCGCCGGGAATCTCGCTCCGCACCGACGCTCATGAATCCCTCTTTTCTCTCAATCGCCATCGCTGCCGCTCGTGACGCTGGCGCACTCCTGCGCCAGCACTTCGGCGCACCGCTCGACGTGAATGAATTCCACGCACACGACATCAAGCTCGACCTCGACGTGCGTGCGCAGGACCTCATCACCGAGAAATTGCTCGGCGCGTTTCCCAATCACGCGATCTTCGGCGAGGAGGGCATCGCCGGGAATCAATCGAGCGAGTTCCAGTGGATCGTCGATCCGATCGACGGGACGGTGAACTATTTCTACAGCATCCCGCACTTCTGCATCTCGATCGCCCTGCGCTGTGCGGGTGAGATCCTGCTCGGTGTCATCTACGATCCGCAGCGCGACGAGCTGTGGGCGGTGGAAAAAGGGGGCACGGCAACGCTCAACGACAAACCCATCCAGGTCAGCACGCGCACACAGCTCTCGGATGCCGTGCTATCGGTGGGATTCTCCAAGACCGCAACGACGATCGCGGCTGGCCTCCCGCTCCTCGGCAAGTATGTGCAGCGCGCCCGCAAGTGCCGGCTCATGGGCAGCGCCGCGCTCGATCTCGCCTACGTCGCCTGCGGGCGCCTCGATGCTTACATCGAGCAGTCGGTGAGTCTCTGGGATGTCGCCGCGGGGAAAATTCTCGTCGAAGCAGCGGGCGGCGCGTTCGCAATGACGGAGCGCACGGACACTCCCGGCAAAATCTCTGTGGTCGCTTCGAGTGGCCACGTGGATCTCACCGTCTGACGCCTGTGTATCTCTCCGGAATTGGTTACGACGTGCATTGCCTGGTCGAGGGCCGTCCGCTCATTCTTGGCGGTGTGGAGATCCCGCACTCGCACGGGCTCGACGGCCACAGCGATGCAGATGTGCTCTGCCACGCCATCGCGGACGCGATTCTCGGTGCGATCGGCGAGCGCGACATCGGCCACCATTTTCCGAACAGCGATCCCTCGATTCGCGGGATCAGCAGTCTGGAGATCGTGCGCAAAGCCGCGGAGCTGGTCGCGGCGCAAGGCGGCCGCGTGGTGAATATCGACGCGTCGCTCGTCGCCGAAGCGCCGAAGATCTCGCCGCACCTCGAAGCGATGAAGGCGCATCTCGCGGCGGCGATCGGCATTCGCCCGCAGCGCGTGGGCGTGAAGGCGACGACGAACGAGCACCTTGGCTTCATAGGACGCCGCGAAGGCATCGCCGCCTTTGCCGTGGCGAGCGTGGAATTACCGGACGTGCCGTGATTGTAGCGTCGGTCTGTGACCGTCGCTGACTCCCGCGGGCAGCGGCGGTGCGGAGCATGGTCGGGTGGCAAAGGCTCCGCGCCGCCTCCGCCCACGTATGCGAGGGACGGTCATAGACCGACGCTACAAACGAGCGCGGCTTACTTCCCGATGCAGTAGAGGAACTGTGCGCCGCGGATGAAGAGCTGGCCGTCGCTCACGGCGATGGAGCCGCGCACGTTCTCGTCGGGCAGCACATTCGTCGCGAGAATTTTGAACTCATTCGCGGTCGCATCGATGACGTGTGCGGTGCCGCGTTCGTTGATGATGTAGAGACGGCCATCCGCGAGCGTGGGTGAAGCGCGGATCACCGTGCCGCGCTCGGGCACCTCACCCTGCCAGAGCTTTTGCCCCGTCTTCGCCTCGAAGCAGGTGAGGGTGTGCGAGTCGCCGTCGAGCGCGAAGAGCTTGCCGTTCCAATAGACCGGCGTGCAGACATCGGGCGTCTTCTTCTCGTCGAACTTCCACGCCAGCCCGCTGTCGGTGATGTCGCCCGTCTTATCCGTGCGGAAGGCGAGCATCGGTTCCTTTTTCGGTCCGCATGCGATGGCGAGGTCGCCTGCACTCACGGGGCTCGGCACGATGCGCATGAACTGCCCCGCCTTCGGGTTCAGCCCGAATCCACGCCAGAGTTCCTTGCCTGTGGCCGGGTCGTGGCCCGTGAGGCAATCGCCACCCACCAAGAGGAGCTGCGTCTTGCCGCCGACCGTGTGTGGCACTGGCGTGGCATAGCTCTCCATTGCTTCGATGACCGCGGGCGTCCTGCGGACGTGCTTCCAAAGAGATTTCCCCGTCTGCGGGTCGAGCGCGAGCAGGTAGCTCTCGCGGTCGCCGCCCGCTCCGGCAAGGCCGGGGTAATCCGTCGGCGCTGGCGAACGCTGCAGCACCTGTACGTAGAGGCGACCATCGTGGAGCAGCGGCGAGGAGCCGTAGAGCCACATGATGGCAAACTTCCCGTAGTCCGCGCCGAGATTGCGCTGCCAGAGCACTTTGCCCGAGAAGTCGAGCGCGGCCAGGTCGCCCGTGCCGAAGAGCACCCACACCGTCTTGCCGTCAGTGACCGGCGAGGGCGAGGCCATGTTGCCCTTGCCCTTGTTGATGTCGCCCTCGGCGATCTGCTTCTGCCAGCGGATCGCGCCGTCCTTCTTATTCAGGGAGAAAAGGAGGAGGTTCTTGTTCGCATCGGGCGAGACGACGAAGACCGAGTCACCCCAGATCGCGGGCGTTGCGCCACTGAAGCCGGGCATCGGCGTCTTCCATTTCACGCCCTTCTCCGCGCTCCACTCGAGCGGGAGATCTTTTTCCGGTGAGGTTCCGTCGAGCGAGGGGCCACGCCACTGAGGCCAGTTGGCGGCGTGAGCGGAGACGGTGAGAGCGAGGATGGCGCAGGTAGCGAGGAGCTTCATGGGACGATGGGAATCTGGGTGCGGCAGAGATGAGGACGGAACGCCCTTGATGAATCAATCCTGAACCCAAGCCTTTGGCGCTACTTCAGCTCGAAGCAAGCAAGGTCGCCGGTGTTGTTCCGCACGTAAAGGCGGCCATGCGCGAGGGTCGGCTGCACCCAGCAGTGGCCGCCGAGGGCCTGCCAGCGGGCGAGCTGCTTGAATGCAGCGGGATCGGCGTCCACCACGAGCACTTCGCCCTTTTCATTGAGCACGATGAGCTGGCCCGCGGCGCAGATCAGCGCGCCACCGCCGACGTTCTGCTTCCAGCGCAGCTTGCCGGTGGCTAGCTCGAGGCACGCGAGCTGGCCGCGCGGGCCGTCGTTGCCGTCGATCCCATAGATGTGGCCCTGCCAGATGACGGGGCTGTTGAATTGCGAGCGCAGGTCTTTGTTTCTCCAAACTTCTTTCGCACTGCCACCGGAAACTTCGAGCACCGATGCGCCCGTGCCGTAACCCGAAGTAATGAACACGCGGTCGCCGCTGAGCACGGGCGTGATCGCATTCACGTCGTAGGAGGTCTTCCACGGCGAATTCCAGAGCTCACGTCCGCTTTTTGCCTCGAGGCCGACGACGCCGTTCGCCTTGAAGACCACCGCCGTGCGCCGTCCGCCCAGCGTGCCGACGACCACACTGCCGTATCCGCCCTCCGCGTCGCCGGATTTCCAGACGAGCGCGCCCGTGTCCTTGTTGAGTGCGATGGTCGAAGCTCCGGCACCCCCGGCGTCGAGCAGCACGAGGCCTCCATCGAGGGTCGGCGAACCGGCGTAGCCCCAGGTCGGGCGCCGGCCCTTGAAGTCCTGCATGAGGTGCTTGTTCCAGACGGGCTTCCCACTCGTTGCGTCGAGGCACCACAGATCGCCGGAGTGGCTCAAAGTGTAAACCCGGCCGCCCTCGATGGTTGGCGTCGAGCGCGGACCACCCTCGAAGTTTTTCGCATCCACCGGCAGGGCGAACTGGTGCTTCCAAAGCGGCTTTCCCGAGGCCGCATCGAGGCAGAAGATCACATCGTGGTCACGCTCGTTGCCCATCGTATAAAGGCGATCACCCACGACCGTCGCGGCGGAGACGCCGATACCGACGGAGCGTTTCCAGAGTTGTCTTGGTTCCGCGGGGATCGAAGCGGGAAGCTTCTCACTGGAGATCCCATTCAGCGCCGGCCCGCGGTAGTGCGGCCAATCTGCAGCCCGCACGGAAGGAAAGGTAAAGAGGGCGAGCACAGCGAGACCGAGCGAAGTCTTCATGCAGCGTGAGCTAGCCGTGGAGCACCGGGGTGTCAACGGGCTGCGCTCACCGCTGGCAGCGTCCACACCAGCGAGTCGTGCGTCCACCGATCGTGTCCGTCTTCAACTCGGCCCCGCACCGCGGACACTCGCCGCCGGCCCTCCAGCGCACGTGGTAAAACCAGTCCGCAGGCGGATCGGAGAAATCCACGGCGACCGTTTCCATCGCCACGCGGCAGACCTCACGAGTCTCCCGCCAGAGCAGCCCGGCACGACGCCCGAGCGTGCCGCAGGTTCGGCGGGGATCGATGCGCGCACGCCAGAGGATTTCATCCGCCATCCAATTCCCGACTCCGGGGAAGCGCTCCTGCACCATGAGCGCCGCCTTCACCGCGAGCCGCGTCCGCCGTCGGAGGAATTCGCGCACCAGCTCCTCCGTGAACTCCGGCGACGACACCGCCGGCGGAAGGGATGACCACCACGACGGCGGCGCTGCGTCCTCGTGAAAGCGCACGCGTCCGAACATTCGCGGATCGTTGAAGACCAGCGTCTGCGTCGGCTGGAAGAGGACGAGGTGATCGTGCCGACCCGGCGAAAAGTCGCGCGGTGCCACGTGGATCTTACCCGTCATCCCGAGATGCACGCCGATCCACAGCCCGCGCGAAAAGCGGAAGAGCATCTGCTTCGCGCGCGCCTCGGAGCCGAGCAACTGAGCGCCAACCAGCAGCTCCACGAAACGCCCGGTATCCTCACCGCGGAAGAGCCGCGCTTTCGGATGCAGCGCGACGCGCACGATCTTCCGCCGGAGTCCGGCGTCCCATTGGCGGCGGTAGTATTCGACTTCGGCGAGCTCGGGCATGGAGGAAAAGTTGGAGGTTGAGAGTTGGGCACGGCTTCATACCGTGCCGGGCGCGCATGGCCATCTACATCTACGAGACGACCGACCCAAAGAAGCCTGCCCGGCAGTACGAGCTGCAGCAGAGCATGAAAGACGTGGCTTTCACCCGGCACCCCGAGACTGGCGAGCCCATCCGGCGCGTGATCACGGGCGGCTTTGGCTACATGGGCAAAGACAACCCGCCGAAGCACGCCGATATGAAGCGCGAACGCGGTGGCGGTGGCTCGTGCGGCACGGGGTGCGGTTGCCATCCGTGACGCTCGTCCGCCTCCCGCCGCGCTGAAAATGCCCGGAAAAGGGGCGACGCTCGCCGAGCTTGCGGCAGAGCCGCTCTGCGCCTATCCTCCGCTCTCCTTTTCCCATGAGCACGAAATCGACTTCCAAGAAACCCGCGACCAAATCCACCAAGGCCGCACCCGAACGCGGCAAGACCATGACCGGCGCGGACATCCTCGTCGAAGCGCTGGAGCGCGAGGGCGTCGATACGATTTTTGCCTATCCCGGCGGCGCGAGCATGGCCATGCATCAGGCGCTCACGCGGTCGAAGAAGATTCGCACCGACCTCCCGCGGCATGAGCAGGGTGGAGTTTTTGCGGCGGAAGGTTATGCGCGGGCGACGGGCCGGGCCGGGGTGTGCATGGCGACGAGCGGACCGGGCGCGACAAATCTGGTGACGGGGCTCGCGGATGCCTTTCTCGATTCGACGCCGCTGGTCGCGATCACCGGCCAGGTGCCGCAGCACATGATCGGCAAGGGCGCGTTTCAGGAGACCGATGTGTTCTCCGTCACGGCGCAGATCGTGAAGCACAACTATCTGGTCACGGACATCAACGACCTCGCACGGATCGTGAAGGAAGCCTTTCACATCGCGCAGACGGGACGTCCCGGGCCGGTGCTCATCGACATTCCGAAGAACATCCAGGTGGGCAGTACGCAACCCGTGTGGCCGACGGAAGTGAACTTGCGGGGCTACAAGCCCGACGTCCGCTGCGGCGACGCGGAACTCAATGAACTCGTCGGCTTCATCCGTCAGGCGAAGAAGCCGATGATCTACTACGGCGGCGGGATCATCAGCGGCCACGCACACGAGGAGCTGATCGAATTCGCCGAACGCACGCAGATCCCGACGGCGGGCACGCTCATGGGTCTCGGCGCCTTCCCGCAATCGCACGAACTTTCCCTCCGCTGGCTCGGCATGCACGGCACCGTGTATTCGAACAACGCGGTGAACGAAGCCGACCTCCTCATCGCGGTCGGCGTGCGTTTCGACGATCGGGTGACCGGCAAGCTCAGCGAATTCTGCAAGCACGGCACCATCGTCCACATCGACATCGACAACGCCGAGATCAACAAAAACAAGGTCGTGCGCCTGCCGATCCAGAGCGACGTGAAGTTTGCGCTCGGGCGGCTCAACGAAATGCTCGCGCAGGCCGGTTTTGCGCGGAAGTCGAAGGGCTACACGCTTTACTCCGAGTGGCGGAAGCAGATCGCCGAATGGCGCGAGGCGTTTCCCTTCTGCTACACGGACACCGAGGACGCCATCCAGCCGCAGTACGCCATCGAGTTGCTGCACAAGATGACCAAGGGCCAAGCGATCATTACCACCGGCGTCGGCCAGCATCAGATGTGGGCGGCGCAATTTTATCCGGTGGATCGTCCGCGGCAGTTCATCTCCTCCCTCGGACTCGGGTCGATGGGCTACGGCTATCCTTCCGCGCTCGGCGCGAAAGTGGCGTGCCCGGATCGCGAAGTCATCGACATCGACGGCGACGGTTCCTTCGTCATGAACATCCAGGAACTCGCCATGGCCCGCGTGGAAGGCATCGCCGCGAAGGGGCTCGTCTTAAATAACCTGCACCTCGGCATGGTGGTGCAGTGGGAGGACCGCTTCTTCGCCTCGAATCGTGGCCACACCTTCCTCGGTCTCTTCGAGGATGAAGCCCGCGTCATCGCCGACACCAAGACGATCTATCCCGACTTCATGAAAATCTGCGAAGGCTTCGGCGTGCCGTCGCGGCGCGTGGAGCACAAGAAGGATCTCAAGCCTGCGATGGAATGGTTCCTCGCGCAGAAGACCGCGTGCATCCTCGAAGTCATGGTGCCTTACACCGAGCACGTGCTGCCGATGATTCCGGCAGGCGCCACTTACAAGGAAGTCATCTACGAAGGCCGCAAAACGCTGAAGGCGGGCGAGGGGCTGTAGGCTCTGACACAGGCGCCCCGCCTGTGCTGCGATCATCCATCCCCACAGGTGAGGACGCTATCGGGCACTCCCGGTAAAGCCGCCTACTGATTCACCGCCACCCGTAGTTTCAGGAAGCGCGGGCTACTCGTCGCGATGGGTTGGCTGTCGCCGATGGTGACTTCCTGGCGGCCGCCGCTCAGCGTGCCGAGGACGATGCGCGTGGCGCCTCCGCCGTTCCAAATCCACGCGCCGGCACCGGTCTTGGTGGCGACAGTCGTCCAGGCGCCGGTGACGCTGGACGCGGCTTCGACGGTGTAGAGGAGGTCGGTGGCAGCGGGTTCGGGCAGGGAGAAGCGGAGCGCGATGCGGTCGGCGAGATTGGGGTTGGTGGTCTCGCGGACGAGGCGCGGGGCGGCGGCAGCGCCGTTTGAGCCGCCGGCGTTGAGCGGGTTCAGGCCGGCGCCGTATTCGAAAAGATTCGCGAGGGTGTCGCTGTCGCCATCGGCGCCGGGACTGGAGGCGGGATCGTGGTCAGGGAAGTACGTCTCACGCCACGCGACGTAGCCGGCGGCGGCCTGAGCGATGGCGCCGCTCTGGCGGATGGAGTGGCTGTCGCCGACGGTGATGAAGGTGCTCTGGAAGAAGATCGCGGCTCGCCGCTCCTGGATGACAGAGGCGGGTTGCTGAATCCAATTCACGCCGTCGATCGCGATGAGATCGACGTGCGCGCCGCCGGCATCGCGGTCGCGGCCCGCAGCGAAGTAGACGCCATTGCCAAAGGCGAGCGCAGGTGCATCGACCGCGTTCGCGGTCACATTCTGAAACGCCACACCGAGATCGACCGACGTGCGCAGCTTTGAATACCAGCCGCTGCTCACGAAGCGGTCCTGCGCCCACACGATCTCACGCAAATCCTGCCAACTCTCGACGCCGGCACCGGCGCTGCGGTCAGTCCAGGTGAGGCCATCGGGCGAGGTGAGCACGACGACATTGCCACTGCCGGCAGGGTCGTAGCCGGTGGCGACGAAACGCCCGCCGCCATGCGCGACGCCTTCGAGATGGTGCGTGGTGCCGGAGGCGATGGCCGTCCACGTCACGCCATCGAGCGAGCGGCGAATGTGTCCATTTTCACCGACAGCGACACGCACGCCGCCACCGGCAGCGAGGCCGCGCAACGATGTGCCCGTGAAGAGCCGCCGCGTCCAGCCCGTGCCGGTGGGCGAGGTGAGGATGCAGCCGACCCAGCCGGGGACGCCGAAGTCGTACTCCATCCCACAGACGATGAACTGCGCGCCATCCCACACCGCGCCATAGCCCTGGCGATTAGTGCCGAGCGTGCCGTTGCCCCAGGTCGCGCCATCGGTAGAGAGTGCGGCGGGGCCGGAGAAGGTGGTGAAATCTTCGCCCACGGCGAGGACGTGCGTGGGACTGGCGGCGAGCGCGTGGAAGTCGCCGACGGAAGTATTCGCGCGGTTCGACCACGTCGTGAGCGGATCGGAGACGGTCACGAGTTTGGTCGCGGTGACGCTGCCGCCTTTCATGTCCGAGACGGTGAGCTTCACGATGTAGGTGCCACCGGAATTCCACGCGGTCGCGGCGCTCGGGTTGTTGTCGAAGGTAAAACCGCTGCCGAAGTCCCAAGCATAGGCAAGTGCGTCGCCGTTCGTGTCCGTGGCTTGCGCGTTGAAGATGACGCTCTGGCGCGCGCCGATGGTCGATGGCCCGCCGATCGTCGCCGTGGGTGCGACGTTGCCTGGGAAAGGGCCGAGGTTCACGCGCACATCGATGTATTCCCCTGGCGAGACGCCGCCACGTGCGATGGGGGTGATGAAGACGTTCGCAGCGGCGTCGGCGTAAGTGCGGCCTATGGCCAGCGCGCCGTCGCGGCGATCGTCACTGCTCGGGGTGCTGGAGCCGGGGGTGAAATCCACGAACCAACTGCGTCCCTGGCCAGGGCGTTTCCACACGATGTAAGCGCCCGCTTTCAGCCAGCCATTCGCGAAACTGCGACGATGCCCGACCCAGAGGTAATCATCCGCCCCACGAGTCACACGCAGGCCGCGCGCGCCGGTGGTGTTTTGGTTGTCCACACGATGGATTCGGTAAGTGCCGGTGCCACCGGCGGTGGCGTCGATCCAGTCGCCGGTGGAGAGCCAGTTCAGGCGCTGCTTGGCTTCGGAGTGAAAGTGCGCGTCGGGCAGCGGACCGTTGCCCATCACGTCGAAGGGGTCACCGTATTCGTCACTCGCGCCAGCGGGATCGAGCGGGTTTGTGCTCAGCGCCGGCGGCACCCAGAAGCTCGAGTGGCCGACCCCGTAGTTATGCCCGAATTCATGCACATGCACACCTGCGTCGTTGCTGCCTTGAATCCAAAGATCCGAACCGCCCGCGAGCCCGGCGTAGCCGACCCCGGAGCCGAGCATCCCGATGGAGACGAACCACACGCCGACGATATCGTAGCCGTCCAGGCTCGTGGGCCCATTGATCGCGCGATACGCAGTGCGCGCGTCGGCGAGGAGCGCGGAGTTGTCGCTATTGCCGGCGCTGACGATGGCGGCATACGACGCCGCGGTGCGCGGGAGGCGCGTGACTTGATTGCTCACCGTGGCCTCGATCCACGTCTTGCCGTAGGAGAATTCGCGCACGCGATCGGACACCGTCGTGTTCAGCAGCGACGAGTACGTCGCGTCGTTCGTGACCGGGAATGTGGCGTTCGGCTTATCGGAAAAATCCGCGCGGATCATGAAAACGCGCTTCTTCGTCTCGGTCCACGCGCTCGCCTGGAGATTTGATTGCGCGATGGCGCCCGCGAGTTCGAAGGCGCCCGTCGCAGTCGCGGGCATCGGGAGGAAAATCACGCTCGCGCCGCTATGCGGACCAGGCCGCGTGTCGAGGCTCGCGATGGTGCGGTCGAACTCCGCGAGCACCGTCTCGTTCTCAAAATGGAACACGCGTCCGCCACTCAGCGCCGTCACGGCATCCGCACCGAGCGGATGACCCGTGGCGAAGCAGCGATCCGCGCGTGGATTCGCGTTCGGGTATTTCGCCTCCGCTGCCGGGATGTCACGCGGATCAAGCGGCTGGAGGACTTCCGCGCGCAGCGCCGCCGCAGCGCCGAGGCGGAGGCCCTGCACGGGGGAGTTTTCCTTCGTGTCGAGCGCCGCACGCCGACCGAAAACGTAGCTGTGCAACGCATCGTGGCCGGCGATTTCGGTGAGGCGGATGATCGCGTCGCCGCGCTCGCCGCGCTGCTCTGGCGCCACGCACACCGGCAGGACGCGCACATTTCCCAGCGCGCTGAAGGGCTCCTCGACTTCCACGCGCAACTCCAGCGGGAGGCTCTCGTATTCCGCGAGGGACACCGCCTGCCGCAGCGCCTCCTCGGGATCACTCGCGATGAGCGCCGCCATCGCCGGACGCCGCGCGCGGGCGAGGCGCAACCCTTCGTCGAGTTGCGCACGGCGTTCGTCGGGAGGCGCGCTGCGGTAAGCTTCGAGCCAGGTGGAAAAGCGGGCGTGGTCCCCGCCAGCCGCAGCGCGTACGGCAGCCGGTGCGACAGCTTCGGGAGTCGTCGCGACCGGGGATTCCGGCGGACGGGGATCGGGCCAGCGCGCGAGCCACCAGACGAGCGCCACGAGTGCACAGAACGCAATGAGGGTGAGGGAGAGACAGGGGCGGCTCATGGGGGGATGGGGAGGGCTGCGGGTAGAATTACCCGGCAACTCGGCGTTGTCGATGGGACGTAAAACGTCGTCGAGCCGCCCGCTCTACGCGATGCGCACAGCCCGCGTCTTGTCCAGACGCAGCACGTCGCCAGAGTGGAGTTCCGGCGCAGCTTTGGGATCGGTGATCTTCTCCCCGCGGAGCTGTACGCTCCCCTGCTCGACGAGCCGACGGGCATCGCCGCGTGAGCGCTGCATCTGGTAACCCTGAGCGAAGGACGTGACGACCAGCGTCACCACGTCCGCGCTGCCCGCTTCGAACTTCACCGTCGGCCACTCCGCATGCTCGACGTCGCGTTTGCTAAACTTGGTGTTGAATTCGTCCAGCGCCGCCTGCCCTGCCTCCGGCGAGTGGTACCGCTCGACGATGCGCCGGGCGAGTTGCTTCTTCGCGTCCATCGGATGCCCGGCGGGCTGCTCCTCACCGAGCAGCAGCGTGTAGTAGCGACCCATGAGTTCGTCGCTGATGCTCATGAGCTTCCCAAACATCTCCCCAGGCGGTTCGTTCACTCCGACGTAGTTGCCGAGGCTCTTCGACATCTTGTCGCCGCCATTCAGCCCCTCGAGCAGCGGGAGCAGGAAGACGACTTGTTGCGGCTGCCCTTCCTCCTTCTGGAGATCGCGACCGACGAGGATATTGAAAAGCTGATCGGTGCCGCCGAGTTCCACGTCGGCCTTGATCATCACGGAATCCCAGCCCTGCATCAGTGGGTACTGGAGTTCGTGCAGGTGCACCGCTTCCCCGCGCTCCACGCGCTGCTTGAAGTCCTCCCGCTGGAGCATCTGCTGCAATGTCACGCGGCTGTTGAGATGCATGACTTGCGCGAAGCTCATCATTTCGAACCACTGCCCATTGAAGATCGTCTGCGTGCGCTTTGGATCGAGAATCTTGAAAGCTTGCTGCTGAAAGGTCTTCGCATTCGCCATCACCTGGTCATGCGAGAGCTGGGGCCGCGTCTTCGAGCGACCTGAAGGATCGCCGATCATCGCCGTGAAATCGCCGATGATCAGGATGGCATTGTGCCCAAGGTCTTGGAATTGGCGCAGCTTGGTCAGGCCGACCGTGAATCCGAGGTGAATATCCGGGGCCGTCGGATCGACGCCCAGCTTGACGTTGAGCGGTCGCCCGAGGCGCAGTTTGGCCACCAGCTCCTGCTCAGAGATGATGCGCTCCGAGCCGCGCTTGAGGATTTCCAGTTGGTCTTCGGGAGATTGCATAAAGGCTCTGGCGGTTCTGGGAATACGCCCGGCATCACGGGCGATGCGAGCGGAAAAATCGGTGTTCCACAGGCTTCTCCACACCGAAACCATGCTGACTTTACCACAAAAATTTGTAGGAGTTTGGCTTACACATTCACGCGTCGTTATCCGATGTCCGATTCCGCTCGGGAAAGGGTGGTCGGGAACGGCCGACTCCGGTAAAAAGACCGCTTTTCTCCGCGGTCTGTGGCGCGCCATGCGCTTAATCGAGGGATCGCACCTGCCAGTGATCGTGAAAACGCACGGCTCACAAATTCAATGATTGGTTTTCAGGAGAACGCTCCTGCAGGACCAAGTGCGGCAGCATTCCCGCATCGATCCCTGTGGTCAGTCTCGCATCTGCGCCGCCCTTTTTTTTGTGCAACCGCTTCATTTTTTCGTGAAGCCACTGAACTCACTGACCCACCCGGAAACCTGCGCTTTTTGTGATCAATCCACCAACCCCAGCGCCACCGACGGGTGGCGCGGACGCGAAGCTCACTGCGATCGAGATCGACACGATCGACTTCTTCGTCCGACTCGCCAGCCTCTTTCATATCTCCCGGTCCGTCGGCGAGATCTACGGATTGCTCTTCGCCTCGCCGCACCCGGTCTCGGCCGACTACGTCCGCGAAAAGCTGCGCATCAGCAGTGGCTCCGCGAGCCAGGGTTTGCGACTACTGCGAACGGTCGGAGCGGTAAAGGTCACGTACGTTCCCGGCGAGCGGCGCGATTTTTTCGTCGCGGAGACTCACCTGCGCACCATTGCCGCCGGAGTTGTCCGTGAGCGCATCGTGCCGAGGCTTTCCGATCAGGATGACCGCCTGGCGCGGCTGGTCGAGTTGCTGAGCGATTTACCCGAAACCAGTCGATCGCTCCTTGAGGAGCGGATTCAATCCCTTCAGGGCTGGCGCAAGAAGGCGGGCGCGATCCTGCCGACGCTCGTGGATCGCCTTGGCCGCGACGAAGGCCAGCTCGCCGGCTGACGCCACCGAATCGCCCACTCCGCACCGTCACTTACTTTTCGATCGATCCCATGCCGTCCCTGGAAACAACGCTGCCTGCCCCCTCCTCATCCACTGCGACCGGATCCGCCCGGCGACCGCGCATGACGCTGCGCGCCAGCTCCGGCTGGGTCGCACTCAGTCTCGGGGAACTGTGGAAGTTTCGCGATCTCATCTTCACCCTGGCGGCGCGGGATCTCCGGCTGCGCTACAAGCAGACCGCACTTGGTGTGATCTGGGTGGTGCTGCAGCCGCTGATGGCCGCGGGCATTCTTTCTTTCGTCTTTGGGACGGTGGCCCAGATGCCGAGCGATGGGCTGCCTTATTTCCTCTTTTCCTATGCCGGGATGATGGCCTGGAATCTCTTCAGTGCCACCGTCACCAAAGTCAGCGGCTCGCTGGTGGGCAATGCGCACCTGATCTCCAAGGTTTATTTTCCCCGCCTCGTCCTGCCGCTTTCCGCGATCCCATCGGTGCTCATCGACTTCGCCGTCGCCGCGGGGATGATGGCGGTGCTGCTCGTGATCTACGGGGTCGCTCCGGGTTGGGGCTTGCTCCTGTTGCCGGGCTTGATCGCGATCCTGCTGCTCCTCGCGACAGGCATCGGGCTCTGCACGGCTTCTCTCTCGGTCAGCTATCGTGACGTCGCCTACGTCCTGCCCGTCGCGCTGCAGATGTTATTCTACGCCAGCCCGGTGGTTTACGCGGTCGGGATCGTGCCGGAGCGCCTGCGATCGTGGTACGAACTCAACCCACTCTCCGGTCTGCTCGAAGCGATGCGCTTCTCGATCCTTGGCCGCGGCTCGCTTGATTGGTCGCTGCTTGGGTACGCCGCAGCCGCTTCTTTGTTGGTGATGGCGATCGGCCTGTTTTCCTTTAAGCGCATGGAGCGGCGCTTCGCAGACATCATCTGAGCATGGCGACTCCCGAACCCGGTCTCGTCAGCGTCGTGATCCCCGCTTTCAACGGCAAGGATTACATCGGCGAGACCATCGAGAGCATCCTCGCGCAGACGTACCGTCCGCTCGAGGTGCTCGTCGTGGACGACGGATCGACGGATCGCACCGCCGAGATCGTCCAGCGCTTCGGCGAACCGGTGCGCTACCTCCGCCAGGAAAATGCCGGCACCGCCGCCGCGCGCAACCGGGCCGTCGCCGAGTCACGCGGGGAATTCATCGCGCTGCTCGATCAGGACGATCTCTGGGTGCCGCACAAGCTGGAGCGACAGATCCCGCGCTTCGCCGAAGACCCGCGCATCGGGCTCGTCTTCGCGGGCATCGAGTTCTTCGACACGCATTCCGGCAAGATCACGTCCACCTACTTTCCCGGCGACGAACTCGGCCTCTGCGATCTCCTCGCGCACGTCGTGCTACCGGTGCAGACGATGCTGTTCCGGCGGTCGGCGCTCGAGAAGATCGGGCCTTTCGACACTTCGCTCGGCGGCACCGACGATTGGGACATCGGCATCCGCATGGCCGCGGAATTCCGCATGGTCGGTGTGCAGGAAACGCTCGGCCGCGTGCGCCTGCACGACACGCAACAGGGCCGCAACACCGACCGGATGTTTCTCAACGCGATGCGCGTCCTCGACAAACACGCGGACATCCGCACCGGCGATCGCGCGGTGGCCGCCGCCATCCGCAAGGGCCGCGATGAGCTGCGCGAACATCAGTACAGATGCATCAAAGGCCGCGCCTTCGAGGCGTGGAATGCCGGCCGGTATGTCACCGCCGCCACACAGTCTGTCCGCGCTTTCCTCCAGTATCCACCGGCCCTCAAGCGCGTCGTCGCGCGCAGCCTTTTCGGAACCTGATCTCATCTCATGTCCACCAGTGACGTAGCCATCGAAGTACGCGGACTCTCCAAGTCCTATACCATCCAGCACCAGCAGGAGCAGCAGAGCACGCTCGCCGAGCAGCTCATCCATCGCGCGAAGCAGGGCTTCAAGCGCGCCGAGACCGAAACCTTCTGGGCTCTGAACGACATGTCCTTCAAGGTCATGCAGGGCGACGTGGTCGGCGTAATCGGGCGCAATGGCGCGGGCAAAAGCACGCTGCTGAAAGTGCTCAGTCGCATCACCGAGCCGACGCGCGGCGAAGTCGATCTATACGGCGCCGTCGGCAGCCTGCTCGAAGTCGGCACTGGGTTTCACCCCGAACTCACCGGGCGCGAAAACGTCTATCTCAATGGCGCGATCCTCGGCATGTCGCGGCGCGAGATTGATCGGCAGTTCGACGCCATCGTGGATTTCTCGGGCGTCGAAAAATTCCTCGATACCCCGGTGAAGCGCTACTCGAGCGGCATGTATGTGCGCCTCGCCTTTGCCGTCGCGGCGCATCTCAGTTCGGACATCCTCCTCGTCGATGAAGTGCTCGCCGTCGGAGACACGGAATTCCAGCGAAAGTGCCTGGGCAAGATCAAGGACGTGGCGCACGGCGGGCGCACCGTGCTCTTCGTGAGTCATCACATGCAGTCCGTGCAGGTGCTCTGCACGCGGGCGATGTATTTGGAAAAGGGGAAAGTCCTCTGTTACGGCGAGGTGCCGGAAGCGATCGACTATTACGTGCGCAGCTTTGAGCGGCCCGCGACGAAGATGGGTGACCCGCGTCAGCGACCCGGCACCGGCGAACTGCGCATCACCTCGATCACCACGAACAAGGAGTTCTTCGAGTGCGCTGGGGAAAAGACGATCCGCTTCACGGTCGAGCGATTTTCATCCTTCACCGGGCGCTACTTCGTCTCTTGTCACATCGTCGATCACTACGGAGTCACCATCCTCCAGTGCGACTCGCGGATGGTCGGACACTGGATCGATCCGAGCGACCGTTACGAAGGCGAATTCACGCTGCGCACGCCGTGGCTGAAACCGAATACCTATCGGGTGGACATCTTCCTCTGCAGCGCGGGCGTCATCGATTCCTTCGAGCACGCCTGCCAGCTCGAGATCCTCCCGCTGCTTCCCTACCCCGCTGCGGGCAATACCGAGGCCACGAGCGGGGGGATCGTCTTCGCGGATTACTCCTACGAGACGGTGCGCGTGCCAGTTTGTAGCGGCGGTCTATGACCGTCGCAGACTTCACGGGCGAAGGCGGCGCGGAGCCCACCACCTCCACCCGCGAATACGTGCGACGGTCATAGACCGACGCAACAAACGATGACTCGCCTCCGCCTCCCTTTCCTCGATGGCGTCCGTGGGCTCGCCGCTCTGTATGTCGTCTTCTACCACGCCTACTGCACGTCCGATTGCGCGACGACCGGTTGGCGACACTCGCTTCCGCCGCTGCTCGAAAAGCTCCTCCGCTGGCTGCTCCACGGAAACGTCGGCGTCGATGTCTTCATCGTGCTCTCCGGCTTCTGCCTGATGCTCCCCGTCGCCACGCACCCTCAGCATCAGCTCGCAGGCGGCTTCGGGCGCTACATCGCGCGCCGGGCGCGGCGCATCTTGCCGCCGTATTTCGCGGTCGTGCTGCTCTCGCTCGCGCTCATCGCCGTGGTGCCGGGGCTCGGGGAAAAGGCGAACGTCTATTGGGATTCGTCCTTGCCCGCCTTCACCCCGGAAGTGCTGCTCTCGCATCTCTTCGTCGTGCATAATCTCAGCCCCGACTGGTCCTCGAAGATCGCCTACCCGCTATGGAGCGTGGCCACGGAATGGCAGATCTATTTCTTCCTCCCGCTGCTCATCCTCCCGCTCTGGCGGCGGATCGGGCTCTTCGCGTCCGTGGCTGCGGCGTGTGTGGTCGGGCTGCTCCCGCACTTGCTCTTTCAGGGAAAATACGACGTGGCTTATCCGCACTTCCTTGGCCTCTTCGCGCTCGGCGCGGCAGGTGCGGTCATCGGCATCTCGCACGATCCGCGCAAGATACCGTGGGGCGTGATCGCTCTCGTGGCGTGGGTGCCGCTGCTCCTGGCGATGCAATTCCGCCACGAGCTCTTTTCGCTGAATCGCATCGCCATGGATTTCGCCGTCGGCCTCGCGACCATGGCGCTGCTCATCCACGGCGCGCACGCCACGCGGCGAGAAAAGAGAGGTCCGCTGCTCCGCGTGCTCGAAGCTCCGGCGATGCTCTGGCTGGGCGCGATCTCCTACAGCCTCTACCTCATTCACGCCCCGGTGCTCGCCTCGCTCCACGTCCTCACTCGGCACTTCCAGCTTTCTGCACTGCCGACATTTGGCGTGCTCATGACGATCGGGGTGCCGCTCGCGGTGCTGGCCGCGTTCGGTTTCCATCTCGTCTGTGAGCGGCCTTTTCTCACGTCCCGCGGAGCGCGACCCGCGGCGAATCCAGTGCCCGCTTTGCCATGAGACTCAAAGCCTACGTCCTCGCCGCTGATCCCGCGTGGATCGAAGAAGGCGTGCTCTCCTACTACGACGCCGTCGAGGAGATCATCGTCTCCTACGATCAGAATCATCGCGGCTGGACCGGCGCACCGATCAACGTCGAGGAATGCCTGCGCCGGCTGCGCGCGATCGACCGCGACGGAAAGATGCGCTTCTGTCCGGGCGACTTCGTGCGCCATGACAATCAGCCGCTCAAGGGCGAGACGCATCAACGCCAGTGCGCCATCGCCGAAGCTGGGACAGATGTGGATTGGGTGCTGCAACTCGACACCGACGAGCTGCTGCCGAAACCCGCGCGCCTCATCGAACTGCTGAAGCTCGCCGAGGAGCAAAACATCCCCGCCGTCGAGTGGCCGATGCGCGTGCTCTTTCAGCGCCTGCCCGATGGCCGCTTCCTCGAAGTCTGCCAGCGGAAGACCGGCGGCCACTACGAATATCCCGGCCCGATCGCAATCCGTCCAGGCACCCAGCTCGCGAGCGCGCGACGCACCGGCGGCCCTTTCCTCCGCGCCGTAGTGAAAGGCGACCAGCAAAGCCTGCAAGTGAGCCGCCCCACGGAGCCCGGCGAACATCGCCTCGAATTCTGCGCGGAAGACGAAGCCATCGTGCATTTTTCCTGGGTCCGCACGCCCGCGGAAATTCGCTCGAAGATCGCGTCCTGGGGCCACTACGAAGGCTGGCGTTCGTGGCGCTTCTACCATGTGTATTGGAAGAGCGCGCCGCTCCTCTGGCGGTGGTTCACCGACTTCCATCCCTTTGCCAGCGGGCTCTGGCCCGCGCTGCGGCCCGCCTCCGTCGCTCTCCGTGAACCCTGACGCCATGCCCGAGACTCCCGAGTCCGCGTGGGTGCGTTTCGGGAAAAAGATCACGCCTCTGCGGAAGCTACGGCGCTGGTATTACAACGAGATCTACCAGGACCTCCGGCTCTACTGGCTGACCATGCTCGGCTACGTGCCTTCCCACGCGGTTCGGAATTACTTCTACCGCCACGCCGGAGTGAAGCTCGCAAGCACCAGTTCGCTCCACTGGCGCGCGCGCTTTTTCAAACCCGAGGGTCTCTCGATCGGCGAGCACTGCACCCTCGGCAACGACGGCTTCTACGACGCCCGCGACACCATCACCATCGGCTCCTGCGTTAACATCGCCGCCGAAGTCCGCATCTACACCCGCGAACACGACATCGACGATCCCTTCTTCGCGGAGACCGGCGGTCCGGTGGTGATCGAAGATTACGCCTACATCGGCACGCGCGTGACCATCATGCCCGGTGTGCGCATCGGCCACGGTGCCGTCGTGGCTTCCGGCGCAGTCGTCACGAAAGACGTGCCACCCTTCATGCTCGTCGGCGGAGTGCCCGCCAAGGTAATCCGCGAACGCGCTCACGATCTCCGCTACAAACTCGGTTACGCAAAAAAATTCCAATGATGAAAAACATCCAAGTCGGTGCTGGCGGCGTCAGGTTGCCAGGTTTTGAAAATGTGGATGTCCGCAAAGTGGAGGGCGTGGACATCGTCGGCGACGCGGCTCATTTGCCGATGATCGAGAGTGGCTCGGTGACGACGATCTTTGGCAACGCCGTCTTCGAGCACTTCTTCGTCGGCCATCATCTCGCCGCGCTGCGCGAGTGGAAGCGGCTCCTCGCGGCGGACGGCGCGATCCTCGTGATCGGCCTCCCGGACTTCGCGGCCATCGCCGACCTCTACATGCGCGGCGCGTCGGGGATCGTCGGCGAGCGTTTCGATCTCTTGAATGTGTATCGCTACACCCACGGCGAACCGGAGCACGCCACGCCGCCGGTCTGGTCGCAATGGCGCGCGACCGATAGCGCCGCGCCCGATGGATGGATCCCACAACTCCACAAGTGCATCTTCGACGCGAACTACGTGCGCGACCTGCTCGCGGAGTGCGGCCTCTCCGGCGCGATCTTCAACTACGCCTACCCGCGTGAAGTCCACGCACTGAATCTCGGCTTCATCGCCACGCTCCAGCCGCTCCCGGACCCGAGCCTCGCGGGGATTCGCACCATGCTCGCCCGCATTCCCGAACCCGAAAACTTTATGAACCTGAACAGCCTCGTCGCGAGCGCCCCGAGCCGCTCGCAGGATGGCCTGCTTCCCTTTGCCCGCACCCTCAGCACGCAGCGCCCGCGCACCTTGTCGGAAAAAGTCAGCGGGCGCATTTCCAAGTTTCTTGGCGGTTCACAGTGAGTTAAGCTCCGGCGTTCTCATGGCACCACGCGTCGCGATCATCATCGTCGTCTGGAATGGCAAGGCCGACACTCTTGAGTGTCTGCGGTCGCTGCGCGACGATCGGTATTCGAACAAGGAGATCGTCATCGTCGATAATGGTTCGTCCGACGACTCGGTCGCCGAGGTGCGCCGGGAATTTCCCAGCACGACGATTCTCGAGACCGGCTCGAACCTCGGCTTCACCGGCGGCAACAACGTCGGCATCCGCCACGCCCTCGCGCATGGCGCGGACTACATCTACCTGCTGAACAACGACACCACCGTCGAGCCGGACGCCCTCGATGCGCTCGTCGCTGCCGCGGAAGCGGACCCGGCGGCGGGCCTGCTCGCGCCGATCATTTACGAGTACTATCCGCCGCGGAAAATCTGGTTCGCCGGATCGAAGATGGATCTCCCGCGCGGCGCCGCCTGGCACGACAATTCTCACGTCCCCGCGCGCGACGAAGCACCTTATGAAGTGCCATGGGCGACCGGCTGCGCGATGCTCATCCCAGCAGCCCTGATGCGGGAACTCGAGGGCTTCGACGACCGCTACTACCTGAGCTGGGAAGACGTCGATCTCTGCGTCCGCGTGCGCAAGGCCGGCCGCAAGGTCGCCGCCGTGCCCGCCGCGATCATCTATCACAAAGGTGGCCGCTCTGGTCTGCGGATGACGGGCATCCGCAACTACTACGCCGTCCGCAATTCCCTCCTGCTGCTGCGCAAACACAGCGGCGCGACTTACTATCGGTCCGCTCCGCAACTCGTCGGCTCCTTCCTCTGGCAATCCCTGCGCGCCCGCGACGGACTCCGCGTCCGCTGGGAATGTTTCCGCTCTGTCCTCGACGCGGTGTTCGATCATCTCTTCCAGCGTTACGGCCCCTACCGTTCGGCGGCCGTGAAAATCTCGGACACTCCCGCTCCTGCGTGATCCCCGCATGCTCCAGGTCTCCGTCGTCATTCCCACCTTCAACTACGCGCGCTACCTCGGTGAAGCGATCGAGAGCGTGCTCGCGCAGACTTATCCCGCTTACGAGATCATCGTCGTGGACGATGGCTCGACCGATGACACGCCCGCAGTGGTGGAGCGCTACGCTGGAAAGATTCGCGGCCTCCGCATTGCAAATGGGGGTGTCTCCCGAGCGAGAAACACCGGCGTCGCCGCGGCCACGGGAGACCTCATTGCCTTCCTCGATGCCGACGATCACTGGCAACCCCGGAAACTCGAACTGCAGATCGCGACTTTTTTGGATCATCCCAATGCCGGTTTGATCCATACCGGCAGTCATGTTTACGACCAGGGGACGGGCACCAGTCTCTGCGTGTTCTCTCCGAACCGGACGGTCGATCTGGCGGAACTCATTCGCTGCTGCTCGGTCTCTGCTTCGTCGGTCATGGTGCCGCGCGCGATCCTCAAACGCGTCGGGCACTTCGATGAAAAGCTCGTCGGTACCGAAGACTGGGACATGTGGCTGAGGATCGCGCTCGATCACCCGGTGGTCGGTTGCCCCGAAGTACTGGTGGACTATCGCTCGCACGAGCAAAGTTTGAGCAGCAATGCGCACCGGCAATTCCAAAACAGCATGGCCGTGCTCGCCAAGGCGGAGCAGCTCCACTCCGGGGACGAGCGGTGCCGAAAGGCCCTCGGGAAAGCCCGCACCCAGATGCGCCGTGAGTATTTCCGCAAACTCACCAGCCTCGGCCGCGAAGCCTTCCGCGAAGGGCGTATCAAGGATGGCTGGAACCTTCGGGCGATGGCCATGTGGAATCATCCCGGCTTCCTCTGGGATCTCCCGGACCTCTTCCGCGAACGCGCCAAGGCGCGCGAAGCCGCCGCTGCCGCCGCCGCGGGTCGTCCCCAGCCATTTTAACTCCGCCTGATGCTCTCTCCTGCCGCTCTGAAGGCCAAGGTGCGCGAGGTTTCCGTCTCCCTCGGTCTCTATCGACCGGGGGCCTTTTCACGGATGTTCGATCGGCGGCACTCCGAACGTTTTAAGCACGACGTCGCCTTTTACTCCTCCCTGCTCGCGCCGGAAAGCCTCTGCTTCGACGTGGGCGCGCACGTCGGGGAGCAGACGGAGTCGATGCTCGCGGCCGGCGCTCGCGTAGTGGCCTTCGAGCCACAGCCGAATTGCGTAAAAGAACTTCAGGCCCGCTGCCGGCCGCATCGCGATCGACTCCGCGTCTGCCAGAGTGGGGTCGGGGCAAAGCCGGGCGAAGCGACGTTTTTCCTCAGCCCGAACAGCGTCATGTCGAGCTTCCACCAGGACTGGGGTGGCGCCTCGTCCAGCCTGCGGGTGCCGATCACGACGCTCGACGAAGCCATCGCCCGCTACGGCCTCCCCGCCTACTGCAAGATCGACGTGGAAGGCTGGGAGCACGAGGTGCTCAAGGGTCTGACGCAGCCCATCCCGCTGCTCTCCTTCGAGTTTCATCTTGGTGACCGTGAGGTTAACATCGCGCGCGACTGTCTCGCGTATCTTACTCAGTTCGGCACGCTGCTGATCAACGTCACGCCCGCGGAATCCAGCGAGTTTTACTTTGCCGAGTGGAAATCGATCACCGAGTTTCTCGCGCTTTTTCCCGAGCACTTCCGCGGACGTGAAGGTTTTCACTATGGTGACATCTTCGTCCGCACCAGCGCCGCTTCTCCTTAGGCGCTTGGTGAAAAACGAATCCTGGAGCAGGAAACCGGAAATCCAGGAAAGGGCAGAAGGTTAGGCAGACCGATCTTTCATGGCTTCGTGGCTTCTGGCTTCCCTCCCCGTAGAGGCTCCATTGCCGAAGAATTGGGCATTTTGAAAAGGCTCTTAGCTCTCCTCACGACGGCAGCGGGAGAAAAAGGAAGCGCTGCACCGATGAACGTAGTCTTCATCAAACACACCCTCGATACCTTCACGCCGGCACAGAGCGATGCGGTCGCCACTCATCTGGGTAAGTGGTCGCGCGCCGCGCAACGAATCGGCAACGCGCCGGTGGTGATTCCCGCCGTCAGCGTGGCTGTGCTGTCTCCCAACCTGAATGGCATCTGGCTCCGCGTTCCGCGAGCCCGTGACGGATCCCTGGCGCGGAGCGAGCGCGCTCGCTCCGTTTTTGATCCGGTTTTGGACCATCTCTTGCAGCGCTACGGCCCAAACCGTTCCGCCATCGTGAAAACTGAATCTGCTCCCGCAGTTGCCGTAGCTCCAACAAATTACCGTAGAAACGGATTCGTGCTTGCCGCCGGTCGGACCGCTCGACCATGTTCCGAAGCCAGCGGCCTCATGCTTAAGGTTTCAGTTGTTATTCCCTGTTACAACTATGCGAGCTTCCTGAAGGAAGCGATCGATAGCGCTCTCTCTCAGAGCTACGCGGCGCACGAGGTCATTGTGGTCGATGATGGTTCTTCGGATGACACGACCGCCGTGGCGAAGACCTTCGGAGACCAGATTCAGTACATCCGTACGGAGAATCGTGGCGTCTCCGCCGCGCGTAACACTGGCGTGAAAGCCGCGACCGGAGACTTGATCGCCTTCCTCGATGCGGACGATCGCTGGCTCCCGGAGAAGTTGGAGCGCCAGGTGGCGATGTTTGAGGCCGACCCATCGCTCGGTTTGGTCCACGCAAGGAGTCGTGTCTTCAATGGGTCAACCGGCCGAACCAAGTGCGCACCAGCGACGCAAAAGGACTACAGTCTCCACGGTCTGCTCGCCAACTGCGGCATCTCGTCACCCTCGGCCGTAGTGCCGCGGGCGGTCTTCGACAAAGTCGGCTACTTCGATAAAGACCTGTCGAACGCGGCTGACTGGAACATGTGGTTGCGGATCGCGGCGGAGTACAAAGTCGCATGCTGCCCGGAAATCCTCGTCGAGTATCGCGAACACCGGAACAGCATGAGCCACAGAGACGAGGGCAAGCAGTTCCGTGAATGCCTCGAGGTCATCGATCAAGGCGCCAGGACGCACCGCCTCTGCCTCCAGTGTTGGACGTCCGCATGGCGCGCGCGGATTCGCCACGGAGCGCTCTACTTCCACAACTGCGCTGACGGCGCCCGGGTCCACGAGCGCGCGGGCGACCGTTGGACGGGCATCAAGCTTCGGCTTCGGCCCTTGCGCCAGTTTCCATTCTTATTCTTCGCAATCCCCGAGATCTTGCGGATCTGGGTGAAGCATCGGCTCGATTACGAGCGCGCAAAAGCGGCTCACCAAGTCGCCGACGTCCAGCCGATCACCCGGGTGCAGAACGTCACAACTCCCCCCGCCTGACCGTAAACCGTTTGCTGAGTCTGATGCTGGTTCGCTCGAAGGCCCAATACCAGGCACCCGCAAGCGGCAGCATGACGAACCAGGATGACGCGCAAATGGCGAACTTTACCAGCGCCGAGAAGTGAGTGGTCGGAAAAAACGTCACCAATGCCGAAGGAACCGCTTCGACAATCGGCTGGTGTAGTAGATAGATGCTGTAACTCCAAGTCCCGGCAGTGCGGAGATGCTTGGCGACCAACTCCGGCACCTTCACTGGAAATGCCACACCCGAGAGTAACTTCGCGATGCTCGCCGCGGTCAGCAGCGCGAAGAACGGGAACGAAAAATTCGCAAGCGGCTGAAAAAATGCCGATCCAAGTGACGCGGCGAGCAGGACCGAGAGCGGCCACTTTGCAAAAGGCAGCGGCCGGTGATGAAAGTGGGCCTCGGCCAGCGCCACACCGATCGCCCAACTGAACCAATAAGTGAATGGCAACCCGGTGAAAAACTTCGGCATATCCACTCCCGGTTCCGTGAAGATGGAACCCGCCACCCGCAGCGCAATCTCCACGACCGCCGTCCCAGCCAGGGTGCCACGCCAGCCCCAGCGCATGGCCAGCATCACCAGCAATGGGTAAAGCACATACAGCTGCACTTCGACGGCAATACTCCAGAAAGATCCGACGATCCCATACAGTGTGCGGGCGTCGAAGTTGTGAACCAAAACCGCGTGCGTGACGAACTGCACGAGGTCGCCAAAAACGGATAAGTGCAGACGCCGCCCCGGAAAGAACGCGACGAAGAAGACGAGAACCGCAAGGTACGGCGGATAGATTCGGAAAAAGCGCCGGATGAAAAAGTCCCTCCACACCGGCGAACCCAAATAACTGAGGTGGATGCAAAATCCGCTGACCACGAAGAAAATCGCCACGCCACACCAGCCAAAGGTCGCCGGCAGCACCAGCAGGAAATCGAGCGGCGCGGCGAAGTCGCGGAAACAGCCATTCCATTCCAGCTGATTCCGATTAAACGCCGGCACGAGCGCATGGAAGATCACGACCAGCAGAATCGCCACTCCACGAAAGTGATCGAGAAAGGGAACATGCCGGCGATTCATTGGCCGGGAGGGAACTACAGCCGGCACCGGTCCATCAAGACGTGAACGTCGTCTTCATCAATCACACCCACGAGACCTTCACCCCGACGCAGAGCGGCGCGATCGCGACGCATGTCTGGGAATGTTACCGCGCTGCGAAACGGAGCGGTGACTCGCCGATCGTTATCTCCGCACGCAGTGAGGCCGCGCCATTTCCCGACATTGAGACGATCTTCCTCGACTATCCGGCGGTGCCGAAAAGCGGACTCGCTCACAAACTCTGCCGCATCCAGCGAAAGCTCACCGGCTGGCGGCATCTGCGTCAACAGGCCTACGGTGCGCGCATCGTCCGGGCGATTCGCCAGGCCAGGCTGCAGGACCTCCCTCTCATCCTGCACAACGATCCCGAGCTCGCCGTGCTGCTTCGGCGCCGCTTTCCGGGCGCTTTCATCGTCCATCACTTTCACAATCAGATCGATTCCGCGCCGACGTTTCGCCGGCGTTTCCCAGCCGCAGCCAACCTCGTCACTGCAGTGAGCGACTTCACGAGCCGGTGGGTCGAGGACTGTTACGGACTCGCGCAAAACAGCGTGCGAACGATTTTCAACGGTGTGGACTGCGAGCAGTTCTCGCCTGCACCTCCAGCACACGCGGAAGTTCCGGTGATCAATTTCGTCGGCCGCACCGGAATCGAGAAAGCGCCCGATCTAGTCTTGAAAGCGGCCGCAAAGCTCGCGGCGCAGGGACTGAAGTTCAGCGTACAAATTCTCGGATCGAATCACTGGGACCGCCTCGAGATGGATGACTATCAGCGGGAGCTGAAGAGCCTCGCCGAAGACCTTGAACGTCGCGGAATACCGGTGCGGCGACCGGGGCATATCTCGCGTCCGGCTCTGGCCGGTGAGCTGCGCAAGGCGCACATCCACGTGGTGCCTTCCCGCTGGGATGAACCCTTTGCGCTCACGATTCTCGAAGGCATGGCGTGCGGCCTGGCGACGATCGCTTCGCGCACGGGTGGAGCGCCCGAGGTCGTCGGTGACGCGGGGTTGCTCTTCGAGCGCGACTCGGTGGACGGCCTCGCCGACAACCTCGCGCGTTTCCTTTCTGAGCCAGGGCTCCGTGCGGAATACGCGCGCAGAGCCCGGGCGAGGGCCGAAGAGTTTTCGTGGAGTCGGACGTGGGAGCAGTTCCGTGAAGCGGCGCACCTCGCGCCGGCGGTGCAGCGCCACACGTCAGCCGCCATCGCATGAGCGTCGTTTTCATCAACTGCACGGGCGAGACCTTTACTCCGACACGAAGCGGAGCGATCAGCACGTGGAACTGGGAGGTCTGCCGTGCCGCGCAACGCCACGGCGTGGAGCCGTGGGTCATCTCGCGCACGACCAATGCCGACCCGCATCCGTGGCAGCGCACTGTGTTGCTCGACTATCCATGGATTCCGCAATTCCGCGGCACCGGCCTCGGGCGTCTGCTCGAATGGCAGCGGCGGGCGGGCGGATGGGGACACGTGCGGCAGGGCGCTTATGCGCGCCGGGTCATCGCGGCGATCCGCGAACACGGCCTCACCGAGCTGCCCTTCGTGCTGCACAACGATCCCGAGATGGCCGTGCATCTCCGGCACTGCTTTCCGCGCGCGAAGATCATCCACCTCTTCCACAACATGAACACCTGCGGGACGAACTGCCGACGGGAGTATCCCGGCGCCGTCACCGTCGCCGCGGGCGTGAGTGATTTCACGAGCCGCTGGCAGGAGAAATACTTCGACATGCAGCCGGGCTCCGTGGAGACCGTCTACAATGGCGTGGACTTGGAGGCTTTCACGCCAGCTCCGAGTCCGCCAGCCGGGCCGACGGTCATCAACTTCGTCGGCCGCACCGATGCGACGAAGGCTCCCGACCTCATCCTCAAAGCCGCGCTGAAACTCGCCGCGACGACGAAGAACTTCAGCGTGCAGCTCCTCGGTGCGCGCTTCTACTGGGGCAGCGAGCCGGACGACTATCAGCGCGAACTCGACGAACTCTCCGGCCAGCTCGCCGCGCTCGGCATCGCGGTCCGGCGACCCGGAGTGATCCCGCGTCCCGCGCTCCCCGCGGAGCTCCGCAAGGCGCACATCCATGTCGTGCCGTCGCGCTGGGACGAGCCCTTCGGACTGACCACGGTCGAGGGAATGGCGAGCGGTCTCGCGATTGTCGCGTCGCGCACCGGGGGCACTGCAGAGATCGTCGGTGACGCAGGATTGCTCTTCGAACGTGACGACGTGGATGGCCTCGCGGCACACCTCGGACGTCTGCTCGCCGATCCCGAACTCCGCGCCGATTACGGCCGCCTGGCGCGCGCGCGCGCCGAGAAGTTTGCCTGGGACGAGACCTGGTCGCGCATCCGCACGCTCACGGGCCTGAGCCTGAACACGCACCGGGAAGCCGCATCCACTCGCGCATGAGCGTCGAGACCAAGACGATCCCGGAAGCATCCGCCGCCGCTGGCTCCGAGCCACGCGCGGAAGGACCGCTCTTCGTGGATATGGACGGCAGCCTCGTGGCCACTGATCTGCTTTGGGAAAGTGCGATGCTCTTTGCCGCCCGCCATCCGCTCGAAATCTGGCGCCTCCCGCTGTGGGTGCTGGGTGGCAAGGCGAGCTTAAAGCAAAGGCTCGCGGAACGTGCGCTCCCCGATGCGTCACTGCTTCCCTATCATCAGGACGTCCTCGAATTTCTGCGCAGCGAAAGGAGCCGGGGACGCAAGCTCGTCCTCGCCACTGCCGGCGACACCCGTGCGGCGGAGAGCGTCGCCGCGCACGTCGGTCTCTTCGAAGGCGTGCTCGCCAGCGACGGCGTCACAAATCTCTCCGGTGCCCGGAAACTCGCCGCGATCGAACAGCGCTCCGGCGACACCGCCTTCGGGTATGTCGGCAATTCGCACGTCGATCTGCCGCTGTGGGAGAAAGCGGGCGACGCCCACCTCGTGGATGCCAGCCCCGGGCTCGTCCGCGCCGCGCAAGCCGTGTGCAAACCGCGCTCCGTCTTTGCCCGACGCAGCGGCGGGCTTGGCGCGTGGGTGAAAGCGCTCCGTCCCACACAGTGGATCAAAAACGTCCTGCTCATCGTGCCGCTCTTCGCGGCGCACAAGCTCGGCGAACCCGGCCTGCTCCTGCAGGCGTTGCTCGCGATCGTCACCTTCTGCGCGTGCGCCTCGTCGGTTTACATCGTGAACGACCTCGTGGATCTCGCCGGCGACCGGCAGCATCCGCGGAAACGCAATCGTCCCTTCGCCGCCGGCCGCCTGTCCATCCCGACGGGACTCTTCTTCGCCACAGCGCTGCTGGTCGGGGCATTCACCGCCTCAGCGCTGCTCCTGCCGCGCGACTTCACCGTGCTCCTCGCCACGTATCTGGCGCTGGCTTCCGCGTATTCATTCTTCTTCAAGCGTCGGCTGCTGCAGGATGTCTTCCTCCTCGCAGGTCTGTACACGATGCGCATCATGGCCGGCGGCGCCGCCACAGGCGTGGAGATCTCGCCGTGGCTGCTCGCCTTCTCACTCTTCTTTTTCCTCAGCCTCGCCTTCGTGAAGCGCTATGCGGAGTTGCTCATGGTCGCCGATCGCGCGGAGCAGCAAGCGTCCGGGAGGAACTACCAGACTGGCGACATCAGCCTGATCGAAAGCGTCGGCCCGAACAGCGGGTACATCGCGG
>JANPIS010000384.1:0-3022 GCA_031425095.1 Chthoniobacteraceae bacterium | reverse complement strand
CCAGACTCACCAGATGCCTTCAAAAAATTCACCAACCGTGAAGGAACGGGAACCGCTCGCCGGAACGCGTCCGGCACGTGCGCTTGTGCTCGTGGATGAATCAAACGTCGTGAGCTCCGCATGGTCGGCCAATCGGAGCCTGGACTGGAACAGCCTGCGCGAGCATTTCGCGGCAGGCGGTCGCGAGGTCATCGAGATGGTGGTTTACGTCGGCTTGCCACCCGCGATGCCGGTCTGGCAGGTCGAGCGGGACAAGAAGAGCAAGTTCGTCCACTGGCTTCGCACCAACGGTTTCCTCGTCGTGACAAAAGACGGATCGCCGGCCGAAGACGGGCACTACAAGTCGAACGTGGATGTGATGATGGCGATCGACGCGATCGAACTCTCCGGCGCGATGCAGCCGGAAGTCGTGATTCTCGTCACCGGCGACGCCGATTTTGCCTACCTGGCACTGCAGTTGCGACGCCGAGGGATCCGCGTCGAAGCGGCATCCGTGGCGGAAAACCTCGGCAGCGGTCTGAAATCCGCGACCAATGCCGTGATCGATCTCGCCCCGCTGCTGGAGACGTTCGAACCGATGAAAGCTCGCGAGAAGTGACCCGCCTCAGCCCTCAAAAGGCGACGATTGGCGCTTTCCTGAGAACCGGTTTCAGTGCGACTATGGAGCTCATCACGCACCACACGGCCCCGTAGTTCAACGGATAGAACGGAGGTTTCCTAAACCTTAAATTCGGGTTCGATTCCCGACGGGGCCAGCTCCTTACCAGCCTCCCGAACTCGCCTCGTCTCTATGCACATTTCTCAATGCTGTACCCGTCGGCGCTTTCTCCTATCCGCTGGCGCGGCGACGCTCGGAGCTTCGCTGAAAGGGGAGCCGCGCGAATCGATCGCCGACATTCATCAGCACACGAACTACCACGCGCGTAGCAACGACGATCTCATCCAGCACCAGAAAGCGCTCGGTGTAACGCATACGGTGCTCTTGCCGGCGGGCGCGGAGGTGGCGCGGCCTTCGACGCATGCGGGGAGATCGAATGGTCTGGCGGCGCGGGCCGGCGGGAACGAGACGGTGCTCGCGGTGGCTCGGGAACATCCGGGCGAGTTTTTCTTTGGGGCCAATGAAGTGACGGACCTCGAAGGCGCCCGCGAATCGGTGGAGAAATATCTCAAGCTCGGCGCGAAGGTGATCGGCGAGCAGAAGTTCGGCGTGGAGTGCGATTCCCCGCAGAGCTTTGAGCTCTATGCCCTCGCCCAGGACTACCGTGTGCCGGTGCTGCTGCACTTCCAGCACGGCACGTACAATCTCGGCTTCGAGCGCTTTCACAAAGTGCTCGAGAAATTCCCACGCGTGAACTTCATCGGTCACGCGCAGACTTGGTGGGCAAACATCGACGCGGCGCATCCCGATCAGAAGATCCTGTATCCGAAAGGACCAGTGACCGCGGGCGGTATGACCGATCGTTATCTGCGCGACTATCCAAACATGTATGGCGATCTATCCGCCGGTTCGGGACTGAATGCTCTGACGCGTGACGAGGCGCACACGCGTGGGTTCTTCGAGCGCCATCAAGACAAGCTCATGTATGGCAGCGACTGCCAGGATGCGGAGGGCACCGGCGAAAAGTGTACCGGCGCGCAGACTCTCGCGGTGGTGCGCCGGCTCGCCGTCTCAAAGGTGATCGAGCGAAAGATTCTCTTCGGCAACGCGCAGCGAGTGTTCCGTTTGTAAATAGCCGCGCGCACGGCACGCTCGCTGCACCATTGTCAATCGGAGAGTCATCCGATCCTCTCCGCATCGCCCATGAAGTGCCGAAAATCTGTTCCATTGATTCCGTGGCTCGCAGTGTGTCTGCTCGCCGTGCTGCTCACCGCGTGCTCTGCGGTCAAACGAGGCAAGGTGATCAAGAAGGGCGTCAGTCACACCGGGACCAAAATGCACCCGGGGCCAATCCACTGGGTGGATGTCCGCGGAGAGAACAGCAAAGGCAAGATCGTCACGGCGCGCGTTCAGCTTTTTGAAATGGATTGGAAGGCGGTCAAAAAGAACGACTGGATCGCGCCAGCCAGCTACGGGCTGCCCCGCTTTTTCCAACGCATTCACGCCTATAACGAGGCTCAACGCGCCGAGAGTGGCCGCTTCGGTGCCACGGTGAAGATCGCGAAGAAATCGAAGCCGCGCTCGGCGCGTCGGACAGCCGCAAAATCTACTCCTGCAGAAACGTCGCAACCGGTGGACGCCGCCCCTGAAGACGCAACACCCGCTCCGTCCGGCAACTCGGAAAGCGCGCGCGCGGATCGACTGCAGGAAGTGCGGGAGCAGGCCATGGAGGATACGTCAGTGCGGCAGCTCAAGGCGGACATCAAGAACGCGAAGAGCGACGAAGAGCAGCAGCACGCATGGCGTGAATATCGGTCCACGCTTCGCGACAAGATGCACGCGATCGATCCGACTCTCGGCGACCTCATCGACCAGAGCGAAGGCTCTCCGCAAGGCCGCTAGATCCGAAGTTCGGCCATCCGGACGCGGCGTTTATTTCTCCGGCGATCGCGATTCCGCTTGGTGGTGCACCGCACACGGTGTCTGGTGGGCGCCTTATGGGACACTGCAAAGGCAAAGACAACGTCAAGAAGCGCGCGGTTCGCCGCAAAAAAGCGGAGGCCCTAGTGCTCGCCAAGAGCAAGGCCAAGGCTACGGCGCAGTAGCGCGCGGCATTGGCTCGGCTGCGATGCAGGTGCGCTACCGCAAGCCAGTGGGAAATTCAGGAGATCCCGCGACAAGCGAGGCGATGGTCGCACCCGGACGGCTCGGTCGATCTTGAAAGCACGCTACGACTTCGCAGCGCCTGCCGGAAGGTGCCGGCTCTGACGCTTGGGAACCGATGGCGGGCCAGACGGCGCGCGCCGCGATGTGGGTTCGAGAAATGGCAGCCGATCGCCGTGTCCGCCGCGCTTCCAGTCGTCGGTCAGCGCATCGGTCGCGAGTTCCGCGGCAAGACCGAGCTCCGCGGTCAGGAACTTCCAC
>JANPIS010000383.1:0-4035 GCA_031425095.1 Chthoniobacteraceae bacterium | reverse complement strand
CGGAAGCGGCAATGGATGACGCAACGGCATAACGCTTCTGGTTGACGGCAATCTTGAAGGGTAAGCCCGCCACGACGATGATCCAGGTGACGCCGGCGGACGCGAAGCCGATCGCCGCGGTGAGCCCGGGTGAATTGAACGACGTGAACGTGGTCGTGCTGCACTCGTGGAATGAGACGCGGCATCGCGTGGAAGCAGTGCGCGGGGAGGATGGCACGCTGCAATTCACCGGCGGCTCGCGGGAGTTCTTTTCGCTCGAGCCATTTCACCGGATGTATTTCGAAGGAATGCTCTCGGCGCTGGATCAGCCCGGGGAGTGGTTTCTTGGCCGCGATGGCACCGTCCACTACAAGCCGCTGCCAGGCGAAAAGCCGGAGACTGCGGAAGCGTGGTCGCCGGTGGCGGAGCAGTGGCTGGTGATCAAAGGCGATCCGACGAAGGATGAGACGCTGGTGCGCGACCTGCATTTTCGCGGACTGAGTTTCGAGCACCAGAGCTACACTTTGCCGCCGGGCGGCGTCGGCTATTCGCAAGCAGTGGCGGCGCTCGGCGCGGCGATTGAGGCCGACGGTGCGCGCAACGTGACCTTCGAGAAATGCAGTTTCCAACACACGATGACGAGTGCGCTGTGGTTCCGCCGCGGCTGCCGCGACATCACCGTGCGCGATTGCCTGCTCACCGATCTCGGCGCGGGCGGCGTGAAGATCTCCGATACGGCGGTGCCGAAGGAGCGCGATCACACGAGCCACGTGATCGTGGAAAACTGCATCATTCATTCGGGCGGCCGCTACTTCCCCAGCGCGATCGGCGTGCTCATCTTCCACGGCAGCGACTGCACGGTCCGCCATTGCGACATCGCGGATTTTTTCTACTCCGCCATCAGCATCGGCTGGACGTGGGGCTACAAGCCAACGCCGTGTGCCCGCAACGTCGTCGAGAATTGCCGCCTGCATCATCTCGGCTGGGGCGTGCTGAGCGACCTGGCCGCGGTGTACACGCTGGGGCCGCAACCCGGGACCGTCATCCGCGGCTGCCACATGCACGACATCGGCTGCGCGAGCTACGGAGGCTGGGCCATGTACAATGACGAAGGCTCCACCGGCATCGTCTGGGAAAACAACCTCACCCACGACACCCAGAGCGCGGGCTACCACCAGCACTATGGCCGCGGGAACATCGTGCGGAACAACATCATCGCGCGCGGCGCTGAGGAGCACGTGCGCTGGAGCAAGCCCGAGGAGTTTTTTGCCTTCGCTTTTGAAAGGAACATCGTACTCGTCGGCGACGGGCGGCTCTTCATGCATGTGGACAAAAACTGGGACACCGGCCGCGTCTTCCTCTCGGGGAACACCTACTGGAAGCCCGGCGGCGAGATCGCGGAGTTCGCGGGAAAGTCGTGGGCCGCCTGGCAATTCATGGGCCGCGACAACACCAGCGTCGTCGCCGATCCGCTCTTCGTGGATGCCGCGAAAGGCGACTGGACGCTGCGACCCGAGTCGCCCGCGCTGAAACTCGGCTTCGTGCCGTTCGATTGGAAAAAGGCCGGCGTCACCGGCAACGAAGCGTGGCGCAAGCTCGCCGCGCGCGAATTCCCACCGATGACCTACGGCCTCAAGCCGAAGCCGAAGCCGCTCACCTTGCAGGACGGCTTCGATGATACACCCGTTGGCTCAAAGCCCGCGCGCGCCCGCATCCACAAGTCCCGCCCGGGACTCATCGCGGTCACTGCGGAAAAGCCGAGCAAAGGTCCGCACTGCCTGCAGCTCAATGACGGCCCGGACGTCGAACCCGCGTTCGAGCCGCACTTTTTTTACGTCACGAATGTGGAAGCCGGCGCGGTGCGCGTGGCTTTCGACGTGCGCGCACAAGCCGCCTACGAGCTCGTCCACGAATGGCGTGACGACGCGCAGCCCTACCGGACCGGCCCGATGCTGACTTTCGCGAAAGGTGCAATCAGCATCCCCGGCCGCAAGCTCCTGGACCTCCCGGCGGACACATGGGTCCACGTGGAGGTGAATGCAAGGTTCGGCGCCGGCAGCGACGGGACTTGGTCCTGCGCCATCACGTTGCCCGGCGGCCAGCCACAGCGCTTCGAGGGCCTGAAGTTTCTTAAGCCAACGATGACGGCGCTGAAGTGGATCGGCTTTGCCTCGAATGGCAAAGCCGCCGCAAAATGCTGGCTGGACGAACTCGAAATCGGACTGACCGCACCTGAGTAAGCGTGGCCCGTTTCCCGCGGGCGCGCTTACGTCCGCTTCGCGAGGAATTTCACCTGCTCGGCTTCCTTCTGGATCACGTCGAGCTTTTGCAGAGCACCGGTCTGGCGGTCGATGAGTTCCTTGTTTTTCACCTTCATGTCCTGCAACTGCTGCAGCGGGGACTTGGCAGCAGCGGGTGCCTGCGAGTGAAGGTGCGCAGTGAGCGTAAAGGTGCAGACGGCGGCGAGGGCAGAGATGGTCAGGGTCTTCATGGGGTCATTTGGCTTTGCCGCCGCCGCGGGCGACAAAAATGCGGGCGATCCGGACGTCTTCGGCGATGACGGCGATCTTCTCTTCGATCTTGGTCTGGTTTTCCGTGATGGCGGCCTGTTGGGCCATGAGCTCGGTCAGCACCGCAGCGAGGGCTGCAGCGTCGTTTCCGGCCTGACCGCTGGAACGCTGCGGCAGGGTGAGGCCGAGGCCGAGTGCCACGAGCACACAAGCGAGGGCAGATAGGGGCTTTGCTTTCATGAACCCATGCTACAGCCGGAAAAGTGCCCCCGCCTTTCACAAAAATAGTTTAGGGACTTGGCAGGAATGCTGCTTGCCGTGTCGGGCGCACCACCTATCCTATCAACCACCATGGCCGGTCTCTCTCAATCCCAACACCTCTCCCAATCCCAAGTCCTGGCGCCGCAGCTGCAGCAAAGCTTGCAAATTCTGCAGGTTCCCATGCTGGAGCTTCGCAACCTTATCCAGGAAGAGCTGGAATCGAACCCAACGCTCGAGATGGAGGAGATCGAACCGACCATCGAAGATAAAAAAGCGGAGCAGGAGGAGTTTCAGGAGGAATTCGATCGCCTCGCCAAACTCGATGAGGAATGGCGCGATTACATGTCGCAATCGCAGAGCTACAATGGGCGTTCGGCGGAGGAAGAGGAGCGGCGGCAGTTTTTTTTCGATTCGCTGGTCAAGGAGGAGACCCTCCAGCAGCACCTGCTCGAGCAGGTCAACAGCACCGACATGAGCGAGGAAGATCGGCGCCTCGCCGAGGTCATCGTCGGCAATGTGGACGACCATGGCTTCCTCCAGGCAGGCCCTGAGGAAATCTCAAACAGCTCCGGCATGGATCAGGCCGACCTCCAGCGCGTGCTCGAAGTGGTCCAAACTTTTCATCCCGTCGGCGTCGCGGCACGCGACCTCCGCGAGTGTCTGCTCATCCAGCTCAAGCGTCTGGGCAAGGAGCAGAGCCTCGAATATCGCATCGTCGATCGTCACCTCGACGACCTCGGCAAGCGTCGCTTTCCGGAAATCGCCCGACGCTGCGGCACCACCCCGGAACAGGTCCAGCGCGCCGCGAACTTCATCGCCACGCTCGATCCGAAGCCGGGCCAGATCTTCACCTCCGACCCGAACAATTACGTTCTGCCCGACGTGACCGTGGAGCGCATTTCGGGCGACTGGATGATCTCGCTCAATGGCGAGCAGATCCCCCATCTCCGTATCAGCAACACGTATAAGGATCTGATGTCGCAGGAGAAAAATGGCGCCGACGTGCGCGACTACATCCGCGACAAGATCCGCAGCGGAAAATTCCTGATCAAATCGATCCACCAACGGCAGCAGACGATCTCGAACATCGCGCATGAGATCGTGAAGCGGCAGCTCGAATTCCTCGAATACGGCCCGAGTGGTCTGAAGCCGATGACCATGGTGCAGATCGCCGACGCCGTGGGCGTCCACGAGACCACCGTGAGCCGCGCCATCTCCGGCAAGTACATGGCCACGCCCCACGGCGTCTTCGACATGAAGTATTTTTTCACGCCTGGCTACCAGA
>JANPIS010000382.1:0-26625 GCA_031425095.1 Chthoniobacteraceae bacterium | reverse complement strand
GGTTTCAAAGTCCGGATCGTCGCTGACCATGTGATGGCGCAGACGATGCGGCTGGAGACCGTAGCGGCTCCAGACCCGGGCCACGGTCATATGCGTGGTGCCCAGCTTTTGCGCCAAACGCCGGCTGCTCCACTGGGTGCTGCCATCATCGGGACCACGTCGCGTCCATTCCAGAATCCGAGCCTCCAGCTTCGCCGCACCTTTGGCCACCGCGCGTCCGCGGTGCTGCGCGATCAGGCCGCCCAGAGGTTCGGCTCGGAAGCGTCCCGCCCACCGCTGCACATAAGACGAACTACAGGCCAAGTAACTGGCCGTTTCCCGCAAACCTCGTCCGCCCGCCAGTTCCAAAATCACCCGTGCGCGTCGCGAATCTTCCGCTCGCACGCTGCGCGAGCGCACCCGGCGCTGAAGTTCCCGGCGTTCCGGTGGAGTAAGAATCAAGAGCTTGGCAGCCATCCCGCAAAGCTACCGCGTCGCGTGGCTCTTTTCAATGTTACACTGCACTAGTGGCGGCTGGCGGGAGGATTGGGAAACATTTATCATTAAACACGATACAACACAAACTTACCGCCTAGGCAAAGGAACCCTCGACTACCCAGCGCCGGGCTAAGAGCACGAATTCGCCTATGACTTTTTCCCGCTGACTACCACTACCAACCTGTTGAAAAACACCTCAAATCGCAGCAGGCAGGGAGAAGCTGCGGAGGTAACGAGAGCCGGCGAAGGGGAAGTCAGGGAAGCGCAGCCAGTGGCAAATGAGCCAAAGCAAACGCAAGACAATGCGGGATACCGTCTGAAAGGCCGCGAACAGGCGCTTGCGCGCGCCCGCCATGGCCTGTTTCGGCGTGCCAATCCCAAAGAGCGTCCTCATCAGCAGGCTCAACTTATACGTCATCGCAGCCGCCATGTGATGCTTGGTCAGCTTCTCGCAACCGCGCAGCGTGGCCCGCCGCAAGCCTCCATGGTCGAGCATGTGAGCGAAGCTGCGCTCGAAATGCTAGCCCCGTTTGCGCAACAAGGCCTTGCCGCTGGCGCTGCGGGTGGAGCGACTTGCCTGCCTGAACGCCGCACGCTCTTGCGCACTGGCGCTCTCTAGCTTTCTGCGTGCGGCCTGCGGATTGCCTACGATGGTGCGCACTCCCAGTTCCTAGAGCCGCACCATCGACCCGCGGGCAAAATAACCTTCGTCCCCGCATAACTCGCTGCCCAACTTATAGTGGGTCTGCTCCGGCAAAGCGGCATGCAGTGTCCCGACCGCCGTCAACACCCGTTCGCACAGGCTCTCGTCGTTGTCCGCCGAGTCGCCGTGTCGAACTTCCACTTGCGCGATAGCTCTGCTCTCCAGATCGGTCACGTGATCAGGCTTGTCAGTCATGTCGCAGGCCCCGTCCTTGGTGCGACCCACTTTGGCCTCGGGATCGTGCGGGTTCTGCCATTCCTTGTTTCTGGTCCCGCGTCCCTCCCGCTTCTTGTCGAAACACCGCACGGCTTTGGTGTCATCCGGGTCGAGGCCCGCTGCGGCGGCCAGTCTGCGGACATACTCCCAGTAACTCTCCTCCGTGTTGCGATGCCCCAGCGCCCGCAGGCTCACGTTGGCCTCGATGACGCTGCTGTCAATCCACAGCTTGCACCCCGCCGGCAGCCCGTACTCGTGCAGGGCCGCCAGCAGCACTCCGTGGATAGCCTCAAGCTGCGCCACACCGAGCCGGTCGCGGATGACCGTGAAGCTGCTGTGATCCGGCGTGGCTCCCCCGATGGCATAACCCAGAAAACCGCGCGCGCTTAAGCTGTGTTCACTGCGTGCGGCAATCGCCTGATCGCTGGGCAGGTTCTTGAAAAAGCCGATTATCAGCAACTTGAGATAGACCACCGGGTCAATGCCTAGCCGCCCTCCACGCGAAGGGTCGGCATACGCCAGCTCGCAAATGTCCCAGAACTTCCGAGCGAAGCCCATCTTTTCGAGCGTCCCCTGCACTCGCCGACAAAAAGCCGAAGGTGCGGCCGGCAAGCGATCCACCGGAGCCCAGAACTCGTCTTGCTTCTCGGTGCGTTCGCGTCGTTCAAACATCCCTGCGAAGATGCCAGGAACCAACGATGTCTTGGGGGTTTTTCAAGAGGCTGATAGAGCACGATGTGGTGGAGACCATCGATCCGGTTACGCTCGAAGCGCGGGTCTTCGAATTGGCGAAAGTGGTGACTGATCCTGCGGGCCTTGGGCATCCCAAACACCTCCCAGCCTAGTTCCAAAAATACATCGACAACAATCAACAATCAGCCGCTCGGTTTAATGCATTTGTCTCACTTCTGCGTCATGAGGAAGGCGCTTGCGCATAATATTCTCCGTACTTATGATAATAGTAGTACTCCGCAGACTTTCCGTCAGCAGCATTCAACACTAGCCCGAGAATATTCACCTGCCGCCTCCTCAAAGCGTCCAACGCATTCCGAGTTAACCGAGCAGAGCTTACGCCCGCACGAACAACAAATATCGTCGCATCAATCTTCGGAGCCAAACTAGCAGTGTCGTCATTTGCCAATACAGGAGCACTGTCAACAATGACACAGTCAAATTCAGAATAAAGTTCCTTCAGTAGTCGATCTGTATGTTGCGACAGAAAATGCTCGCTAGTTCCGGAAATAACCTTCCCACGCGGGAGGACTGAAAGGTTCGCTAGTTCAGTCGAACCAATCGCGCTTTTCCACGGTATCTGCTCAGCTAGGACATTGCTCAGGCCCGGCGAGGCTTCCAGCGAAAAATACTCATGGGCAACTCCTTTCCGCAAATCAGCATCCACCAACAGGGTCTTCGCGCCGCCGCTGGCAACAGTCATCGCAAGATTAGCGGCCACGGTAGACTTCCCTTCCCCCGGAACAGCGCTGGTAACCAAAAGCGTCTTCGGGCGCACGTCTTCGAACGACATGAAGTGTAAAGTAGAACGCAGATTGCGATACGACTCCGCAAACACGTGTTGTTTGTCGTTCAGCGCCAAAACACTCAGTCTCGAAGTCGTGGCCTCCCTTGGAATTTGACCAAGCAATTCCTCCGAGAACCTCTCTTGTAATTCATCAGCCGATACGATGCGGTCATCAAGTAACATAGAAAGAAACAGCAACCCGAGGCCAAAAAGGAGTCCCGCAACTCCACCGATAACAAGATCCTTGGCAAGGCCAAGCTTCGTTGCGATTGGTGTGGAAGCATTCTCCATAACCTGAACAACGTCTGAATGTAGACTTTTACCCATGTCGATTCCTTGAATGCCAGCGAGAAGCTTGTCGGAAAGAGCCTTGGCTCGCTCTACTTTCTCCTTCAACATTGTATACTCAGATATCCTGCGAGTAAGTTCCAGAGCCCGTTCGCCCTGCTCCTTAATCGCCGCCTCCAAATTCTCAATCTCCAATCGCATCGATTCCCTCCTATTCGCGGACTGTGCGAGGCTAAGTTCTCGATTGAGTTCAATCAACTTCTCTTGATCCAATATCTTGGAATCCAGATCGAGAATAATCTGGTGCTTTGGCTTGAGGAAGCGAGATCGCCGAGTCTTTTCCGCTCTCAAGACCTCCACTTTCTGTTTTGCCCTGATGTACTCCCCTTCTGCCCCCAACGGCACCGTAGGTTGCTCTTCGACCGTTTGATTTCCCTCTGAATAAGGACCGGCTTGTATTCTTCGTTCGAGCGCTTGATCGAGTGACAATTGACTCAGTAGTTGAAATTCACTTTTAAGCAATGCGAGCCGCTGCTTCAGGTTAATCAAATATTTTCCGGCACTGTTCCCTTCCTCTTCAAGAAAAACAACATCGTTATTTTTCTGGAAAGCCATCAATTCTTCGTGGCCGACCTCCACTTCCTTTCTAAGTTTCAACACCTCGTCAGTAATCGAGGTCAATGCCGTATCATGCGTCACGGATTGTAACTCTCTTCGGAATCGGATGTATTCATCCATGCATGCATCCAAATACACCTGTGTATAATCCGCCTTATCGCCGATCGCCTGAAGCACAAAAAACGATGTGCCTTGCTGTTGTGAGACACTCAATGATACGGCACTCGCTTGCAATTCAGGACGCTGCGTTTCCACTCTAGCAGCAGCACGCTGGCGAACCTGCGCACTTTGCATAAGTTCACTCTGAGTGCCGTAGAAATTACTTAACTCTTCACTATATACCGCGCCCTCTGGCAGCGCAATTCTACCACTCACCATCATCCTGCCGACGGAAATATAAGAAGGCGCTTTCTGCGAATCGTTCCATGCCGCGAGCGACACCCCAATTCCTGTTGTTATGACAGAAACCCACCACCATTTTTTTAAACTCCCTAGGAAGCGCTGGGCTCTTGAAAATGCCCTTGAAGCAGAAGGAAACCGCGAAGTGCTTTGATTTTCTGGCGATGAACCCATGGTTAGATAAGGAAAGCAAAACTTCGCGGCCATATCATACGCCGCTTCACTCTTTGTTCAACCGAGCGCGCATGAACCAGAAAGGTAACCTCGTGCATTGTTTAAGTTGCGCAGCAAGCCGTTTTAACTCGAAATTCAGAAGTTGAAGAACTTCTCGTCCACGACGATTGTGTCTTCTGGAAGCACTTCAAGATCGCCGCGGGTTTGCCCCTTCTCCATCACCGCTATTAAGTCTACATAAAATATCTCTGTGCCGCCACTGGAGGAATTTTTGCGCATTAGGCGGACTTTCTTTCGATTTGCATACTGCGTGAACCCCCCTGCCCGAATGATCGCTTTGCTGATCGTAAGTACCTCATCTACAGGTATCTCGTATGGACCCGCACGGTTGACTTGACCATCCATGTAGTATCTCCCCTTCGACATAACTTGACCGCCGGCCGAGTCCAACCCGATCAAAACTGTCGCCTGGTGGTAATACTCCTTTTCCAGAAGATTCTTTAAATGCACTGCCAATTCCTTGCAGGTCCGACCCTCAACACTCACTCTTCCAATCCACGGCACATCAATTTCTCCTGCGTCGGTCACGACAATCTGGCGCTGCGGAAGTTCGTCTTCCACAATCGTCAGACTAAGTTTATCGCGAATACCGATTCTCCGTTTGTCATTGAGAGCTTTCATCGTGTTCACCCCGACCTGACTTCCCTTCGTCGCATCGTCGCCAATCGACGGCTGCTCTCTCGGACCCCCACCGCCCACATTGCGCTCATTAATCGTATTCACCCCGGAGCCACGAGCCTGGGATAATTCCGTGTTCCCCGGTCTTCTGCCATCCATTCGAGTCGGGGGTGCGGAAGGCACCGGTATCGCTTTTCGAACCTCTTTTTGTACTGCTCCCCCAAACGAAGTTTGAGCAGTTGCAATCGTCCCACAGCACACCACTAAACCAAACAATAGAAACACACATGGCAAAATTCTCCAACTGAATTGTCCACTCTTTGCAAATATTGGATTCATTATTTTTTGCTGGAATGAACGGCTTTGATACACCCTCACAGATTTACTTGAAGTCCTAAGTCGATCCGATTTTCAACATAGTCAAGCACGCCTTCAACTGCATCTTGCGCTCCGCTGGATTCGCGCGCTACGAGCCGATAACTAAACGTGAGACCGAGTTTTTTTGACATGCTCCAGTATCCAAACACACCGAACTGAAAGAGTTTGAATTCCTGCGCGAAGACTCCACCGGACTCGACCGCGGATTCGTAGGATAAAGTTCCACCAATACCGAAGTTCCGTGAGATGTTCAGGTTCAGTTGATGTCGGATATAGTCGATCTTGGTGGAGTTGGACGCTGTTCCAAGTTGCGATTCGTGACCTATCGAGATGGTCTGGCTCAAAGAACGGTTGATGTTATGAGCTAACGCTACACGGAGGTACCAATCTCCTAGTCCGGAACCATCGCCTATCGCACCCCCAGATCCAAACTGCCCACCTTGATACCCCCCCGCCAGGCTGACAGTCATGTTCCGACCAGTCCTTGCCGTGACTGTAAATCCCGCACTGTAGTTTGTGGAATCATTTAGGAAACCCCGGTCATACTTGACGTGCGAGGCATTCGCTTGAAGACCAACCGATAATGCATCGGTAAATCGGTAGGACGCAGAGCCTCCTAGCATATCCGAGGATTGGTTCAAATTTTCAGCCTCTGACTTAAGCGCAAGAATGTTTGTGTGGCTGTACTGCATTGTCGCGGCTAGTCTACTGTTGACATCCCAGAAAACGCTGATACCAGCGGAATTTGTGAACTGGGAATACTGAAGCGGGTTCCGCTGAGTAATCAGGTCAAACTGTTGACGCGGAATAGCTGGCCGTTCAAAGATATTTATCCTGAAGTTACCCATCTTTATATCGAAGGAAAGTCCGCTATCCGAATCTAGGCCAACCGAGGCGTTTGTCAGTGCTCGATCGAGTTCCGGGCGATTCAGATTCCATATGTATCCCAAGCCAAGCTGGATACTTAGCGTGTTTTGCGAGGTTAATCGAATACCCCCATACAGGTCAATATGCGGAACGATACTCAAATCAGCAACCTTGTCCGTCTTCGAAAGATTTGCGTTGTCGGTGAACTGAAACTCGATACCTGCCCCAAACCTGAAAGGGATCGGTCCTAATTTGATGTTGTAGTGCTCAAGGGTAGACTGCCGCTCAGCCCGCGCAGTTATGCGATCACGCTCGCGTTCTGCCTGCGCTCCGATTACGGAAGGTCTCATCAACGAGCCCGCCCCCTGATTGAAGCCGAAGTTTGACGCCGCGCCGCTGAATGCATCCTCGAATCCCGCGGCTGGTGCGGGTTCGGCTGTGGCGACGTCTCGCGCGACTCGTTCCGCTTTTCTCACCATTGGGGAGCTTGTGTCTGGTGGGAATAGGTCGGGTTGCTGGAGCACTGGCGTTGGATCGGCAACGATTGGATTCGCTTCAAGCAGGGGCTCGGGTATCAGAGGGGGTACGTCTAGCGGGACTGGGTTTTGAAGATCCGACGGAGAGATCTGTGCGATACCGCGGGATGCATGAATCCACGTCGCAAGGATGAGGATCAAAACACCCAATAAGTTCGTATGGTTGAAACTGAAGAATGAATGGCCTGACTTCATCCCCCTATATTCCTCTCACAACCATTAATGGTAGACGTTGTATGATTTCTTCCCGCGCGTCGTGTTCGTTACTTACACCTGAGACTGCAATTTGGATCAGTCGCTGACCGAGGTTGCGACGTCCATACCAGGAACTCAATAGCCTACCCCGGATACTCATATCAAAGCTCCGTTCGTAAGTTCCTCCAGCAACCGCAAATCCTTCCCACAAGCAACGATAAACATACAGGGGTTGTGCATTTGATTCGAAGATAGATCCATCAAATGTAATATTGATGCCCTTTGCAGCGACGCTGAGCGGTTCCGCCGGTCCGATAAAACCATAACCCGCAGCCGGCATACAGATTTCCGGTCGGTGCATCGTGGCAAGTTGGGCTGATGATCGTCCCGGATCCCATTGCAGGATAATGAGGTTCCAAGTCCGTCCGTCCGGCCACTCCATCAAAGTTGACGAACCTTCGCTGTAACGCAGGATCGATCGAACATCGTCAGACAATTCGATTTCCCGAATTGCACCGGTTTGTTCCGGCAATACAATAGTCCAATCGATCGAATGAACGCGCTCACCCTCGCGCATGCGATACCAGCCTTCCGTGGCAGCATATATTCCGCCAAGCCACACCGCACAACCAATTAACGCAGGCACCCGCAGAGTGATTAAAGGGCTGCCCACCAGTGATGCAGAACTTCCGACCTTTTGCGGTCCGGAGATCAACCTTGCCAGAGCCCACAACGTGGCAAACGAGACCGAGAAAATCGTGTAGCCAGCAGGGTCGTGCCAGTTCTCGACGGCGTGCCCACCTTCTGCTGCTGTGCGCCATCCGAGGAAAAAAGTTCGGATGATGTTCAAACCGAACGCGATTAAACACCCAGTTGCAATCAGCACCAGACGCCGCGCCCAACCCATACGATAATATTCACCGAAGAATGCCGCAGCCATGAGCGTGCCGGCTAGAGAGCGCATGCCGCTGCACGCGTCGGCGACTCCAACAGACCCTGAGGCGACCTCGATAACGTTACCTCGTTGCAATGCCGGAACATTGATCCAGTTCAGTAGCTCCACGGTCAGCCTGGTGACGGCGCCGGTAAGCTCCTTGATCATGCCCTGTTCCATCGCCAGCGGCCATGGCAAGCAGAAGAAAACCAGCAAGAGAGGTATGCTAAAGTGACGCACCCACGAAACTCCGCCCATTTGTGCGATTAGGGTAGTGGTGCAGGATACGACGATTGCCGCGTGCATCCAGTTAAAGGGCCTCCAGTCTGGGTTAGCCTCTTGGATGATCCGGATGGGCAGAAGTAATCCGAGCGTTACGAACAATGACGCCGTAGTCAGCCAATGACGCGAATCGGCGGAAGGTTCCGGGCGATCCTCCCAGCGACGGAACAATAAATAGATAATGAAAAGCGGAACGAAATATCCGAATTCGTACTGCGGGTTGGTAGACCAGTCTGTCGCCAGCTTGGAGATCAGACCCGCCCAGACCAGGACGGTGACGAGTGCTAGGGCCGCTAGTCTCCAGTTGCCTGGCACTGCCAGGGTTGGTGTCGTCGTGGTCGCCCTCATTCAGATTACGCCACCGAGATTGAGCAGCGGGCCAGCGTCGGGTCGGCATGCTTCGGCAAAGCTGCCGCACGCGGTTGATTGGGAAACTCCCATCTCAACCGCCTGCGCAGTCCCCATCAGGAACTTTCCTTGCAGGGCAAACACTTGGATATTAGCGCAATGCGCCAAAATATGTTTTTGCGCCGCCGCTAGCCAGGCGGTGTCGCAGACAGAGCGGTTTCACGACTGCCGCAGGTCACCGGGGACGCAGTATTCAGGCGGACGAACACCCCACCGGTCGAATCTGGAGGTGTGAAAGGTGCGATTCGCAAAGTCTCAGGAGGCTATCCCCGTTAGAATGCCCAATCAACAGAAAAGCTGGAATTCCTCCAGCCGGCTCGGACGGAGGACACGCACGAACTTAAACTCCCAAGGCACACGACAACAGAGAATTGCAGCGGAAACACTGTTGCTGCACGATCCGCGTACAGGGGTCGAAAGGGGGCCGTCCGCTTCGGCGAGGCGCCGGAGTACGCGTCAATCCAGCTCGCATTGACATGATGTGCAGCGCGACTACGCTCTGTGGCCCTCGGCAAACAACTGGCTGATCCGGCGTCGGAATGATCGTGAATCGGCAGAAGGAACAGCCCCGAACCCTGCAGGGGGCCGCATGCGAACGCACCTTTCTCCCACGGAATTCTCAGACCAAGCCATCATCGTCACCGACGCACTCGGCATGGTCATCTGGGCGAGCAGGGCAGCATTCGAACTCGTCGGTGAAGGAAAGAAAGATCTCACAGGAAGGCGCGTGCGGGAACTGTTCAATCGCTCCGACGCAACCAGAAAGACCGACACGACAGGGAGCGAGGCAAGTGGGGTGTCGACGTTCACGCTTCGCGACGGACGCCGAGTCGAAGTTTCCGTCGTCGCCTCGAAGAAATCGCCAGACGGCCCTCATGGGACGACTGTTTGGACTCTTCGAGAAAAGCCGAGCAAGAGCTTGAGGAACGGCACTTCACTGAGCCCCGACAGCGCGGCGAAAAGCTTCCTCGAACACGGTTCTGACGGAACTTTCGAACTTTCGAGTAATGGCGAGATGCGCTCCGCCAGTTCGGCATTTGCAGAAATGTGCGGCTACGAGACACCGGAGGCATTCCTCGCAGCGCTGAATGGCGGCCAAAAGTTCTACGTGCACCCTACTCGCCAAAATGAATTGTTACAGAGACTGAGGGCCGCGGGATCAGTAAGCCGCTTCGAATCACCAGTTTACCGGAGGGACGGCACTACAACGTGGATTTCGGAAACCGTCCAAGCGCTTCGCGGTCGAAATGGGGAGGTTCTGCGCTACGAAGGAACGGTGCAGGACATCGGTTGGCGCAAGCTGGCGGAGGAAATCCTGAACCAAGCTGAGGAGAAGTGGAGAGCGGTCGTCGAGAGCAGTGGAGAATGCATCGTAATCGCGGATCGGAGCGGGATGGTGTTTTTCGCGAATAGCAAAGCGCAGCGGTCGGGCATCGGGTTGGCCGGGCGGAACGTCTTTTCAGAGTTCAGTGCCGCCAGTCAATTCAAACTCCGCACTGCCATCGATACTGCTTTCCTGTCCATGCAAGCGGAAGTGCTGGATCTGGAGCAATCCGCGCCGGGACACAGTCACTCGTGGTTTGAGGTTCGGGTTGTTCCGATCGGGAATCTGGAGTCCGTGCCTCGCGTGATATTGATCGCGACAGATCTCACAGGAAAAAAGCGTGCGGAAGAAGCGGTGCGGGAAGGCCAGCGGCTGATCGGGCGAGTAGCCGACGCGTCGCCAGCGATTCTCTATGTGTATGACTTTTCAAGTGAACGCTACGTGTACGTGAATCATCAGGTTGAAAAAATTCTGGGTTACACGACGGAAGCGTTCCTGGAAGGCGGCAAGATCCTCTCAGACAGCCTCATGCACTCGGAAGACGCGGCGCTGTTGGCAGAACGAAAGCGCCTCCTCGGCGATGCTCAGGACGATGGCGTGGTCTTTGAATACATCTTTAGGATGCGCCACGCGGATGGGCAGTGGCTCTGGATCCGGGCGCGCGACGTAGTCTTCACCCGCGGCCTGGACGGACGCCCCGCCCAGATCATCGGGATGGCGGAGGATGTCACGGAAAGACGCCGGGCAGGGCAGGAGCGCGAGCGCTCTCGCGAACAGTTGCGGGCGCTATCCGCCCGATTGCAGGAAGCGCGTGAAGAAGAGCGCGCCGCGATTTCCCGCCGCGTGCATGATGAACTCGGCCAGGCGCTGACGGCCCTGAGCTGGGAACTGAGCAAGCTCGCCGATCAATTCGGGAATCCCAAAGGGAGGCAGTCCGACGTCGAGGCGAGGCTCGAGAGTATGAGCGGAATGATGGACGCAATGATGCAGATCGTGCGGAAAGTGGCAGCGGAACTGCGCCCGCCGATCCTGGATCACTTCGGACTCGTCGCAGCCATCGAGTGGCAGGCCAAGGAGTTTCAGGAACGCTACCGCATCACCTGCGAGGTCGTCGCCCGCGGGCGCAATACCGTCCTCGACCGTGCCGTATCCACCGCAGTCTTCCGGATCTTTCAGGAAATCCTCACGAATGTCGCGCGGCATGCGCGTGCGACAAAAGTGCGCGTGCAGTTCAACGATGGGGCGCAGGCTCTGGCCCTGATCGTGCACGACAATGGACGTGGCATCACCGAAGGGCAGAAGTCGCAGTCCCTCGGCATCCTCGGCATGAGCGAGCGGGCTCATCTCTTCGGGGGCTCGATCGAGATTGAGGGCACGAGTGGCAAAGGAACCACGGTCACGGTTCACATCCCGAAATCCACCGAAGCACTGGAACTCGAACCACGGAAAGAAACGCTCCGGCGCTCTCCCTGAGATTGGCCTCCATCGGAGCGCAACATGACCGCATTGCGCTTATGGAGTTCCACCGAAAGTTACGACGAGCAACGAGTTGCGCTCACCTTTCACCTCGGAGTGAACGGAATGAATAGCTGCTTGTGGACCGCGTCTGACCGCCAGCACACTAGGTGCTATCTCACCTGAAGATGCACTCTCACTCCAGGCAGACACCCAGGCGAAAAGTTCGGCCGGTGGACTCGCCCGAAAAGCACGGCAAGAGCCCGGCACCTCGGCAACGCAACGGTAAATCCACCGCAAGCACACGGAACGGCGAAGGCGAAACCGACGATCGCACGCGCACTCAACTTCGGGCTCTCTCTGCACGGTTACTCGAGGTGCGTGAGCAGGAACGCGCGGCGATCTCCCGCCGGGTGCATGACGAACTCGGGCAGGCCCTCACCACTCTCCAATGGGACGTCGAAAAACTTTCCGACGAACTGGCCGCCTGCCCAGGGAGTCTGCTCGCCAGTGTCCAGGGAAGACTGGCGGCAATGTCCGAGACTATTTCCGGTGCTCTCCGTACGGTGCGGTTGGTGGCGACCGAACTGAGACCGCCGATGCTCGATCAGTTCGGACTACTCGCCGCGATCCGCTGGCAGGCGGGCGAATTCCAAGGGCGCTACGGCATCCTTTGCGAAGTCATCAGCGACCGCGATCACTTCACGCCCAGCCGGTGCGCCGCGACTGCTGTCTTCCGCATCTTTCAAGAGATCCTGACCAATGTTGCCCGCCACGCCGCGGCCACTCAGGTCCGCGTGCGCCTCAGCGAAAAGTCGGAAGCGCTGACTCTCGTCGTGCAGGACAATGGCAAGGGCATCCCGGGCGGGCGGGAATCGGCGTCCCTGGGCATACTCGGCATGAGAGAAAGAGCATGGCTTCTCGGTGGATCTGTGGAGATCGCATCGGCACCCTGCTCAGGCACGACCGTCTCCGTGCGTATCCCGATGCAAAACCCTTTGACGGAGGGGGAAGGAATCGCGATCACGCACTGAATTCGGTGGAGCGGGAAAAGTCGACGGGGTCAAAAAATACAATTATTGCGGATTCAAGACACCCCATTCATAGTTCTCCTACACCCGTTTTGACCTTCCGCCCCACAACTCCGCGACCATCCGAGCACACTAGCTGCTTTCCCATCTCGCGATGCATCGTAAAGCCAAGAAAAAGTTGAGCCTCGAGGGGGATTCGGTCCCCCCGCCAGCCGACGCCGCGCCGACCAAACCGGAGAAAAATCCGGGAGAACCTGCTCGGCTCCGAATGTTGGTGGTGGACGACCACCCTGTGGTCCGCCGTGGATTGATTCAAACACTCACAGAAGCCTTTCCCGGACTGCACCTTGGTGAAGCGGCGAACGCTCAGGAAGCCATGGAGCAAATTTGGAATCACGATTGGGACGTCGTGGTCCTCGATGTGAGTATGCCAGGCCGGAGCGGTCTGGATGTGCTCAAGGAAGTCCGGCAGGAACGCCAGAAACTTCCCGTGCTCGTCCTGAGCATGTACCCGGAGGATGAATTCGCTCTCCGCGTCCTCCAGAATGGTGCAGCTGGCTACCTCACCAAGCAGACCGCCCCGCACGAACTCGTGGCGGCGATCAAGAAAGTGCTCAGTGGCGGTCGCTACATCAGCCCTGCCGTGGCGGAAAAGCTCGCCGAGCATCTTGATCGCGACATGGAGAAAGCGCCGCATCACCTTCTCTCCGATCGTGAATATCAAGTCATGTGCATGCTCGCCGCCGGCAAGACGGTGAAGGAAATCGGGGCCGAGCTATCGCTGAGCATCAAAACGATCAGCACGTACCGCAGTCGGATTTTGGAAAAGATGCTGGTGAAGAACAACGCCGAGCTCATGCGGTATGCGGTGGAGCACGAGTTGGTCGATTACCGCAAGGCACGGTAAGGGGCCGCTAAGAGTTCGAGCATTTGCTCGGCTCAGCAGAGAGGTTGCCTTTCTGCATGCATCGCGCTTTCCTCCGCGGCCCAGTGAAGCCACTCGCAGAATGCCGCCTTTATGGAATCGTCGATCTCGGCTACGTCGCCCCTGACGGAGTCGAGCGAGTCGCAGCGGAAATGTGCGCGGGTGGATGCGACATCCTCCAACTCCGAGCCAAGCAACACTCGGAGATCGAAATCGAAGCCTTTGCTCGACTCGTCGAACCAATCTGCACGGCTGCAGGCATCCCTTTTGTCATCAACGACTACCCCGAACTCGTTCCCGCCGTCGGCGCGGCCGGTGCCCACGTCGGACAGGACGATCGTTCCGTAGAAGACGCGCGGTGGAGGGCTGGGCGGGCGCTCGCAGGCGAAGTTCCGCCACCGATCATTGGCAAGTCCACCCACAGCGTTTCGCAAGCCCACGCTGCGGCAGCGGAAGGTGCGGACTACATCGGCTTCGGCCCGCTCTTTCCCACGCCCACGAAGGCTGGCCGACCGTCCATCGGCCTCGAAGAGATCCGACAGGTGGAAGAGTCCGTCCAAGTGCCGGTCTTCTGCATCGGGGGCATCAAGCGCGAAAATCTGGACCAGGTCTTGGCCGCCGGCGCGCGCCGGGTGGTCATCGTCTCGGGGATCCTTCAGGCTCCGGATATCGCGGCGTACTGTCGCGACGTAAAAGCCCGGCTCCAGGCCTAAGTCAGCTGGCGCAGGTCAGGGGTCCGTATCCTCCGGCATCGGCCGACCCTTGGTCTCCGGAGCAAACGGCAGCGCGATCAGGCCGACGAGGAAGACGAGGCTCATCCAGCAGGCGGCATCGCGAAAGGCGTCGAGTTTGGCTGCCGCCTTGGTCGCTTCCGTGGCGGTGTCGCCAAGTTTCACGATCGCCGCATTGGCGATGTTCATCTGCAAGATGCCGAGGGTGAAAGGACCCGAGGCAGCGATGAAGCGCCCGACATTGTAGCAAAAGCTCGTGCCCGTGCTGCGCAGGCTCACGGGGAAAAGCTCTGGCAGATAGATCGCGTAGCCGGCAAAGAGCGCGAGTTGGAAGAAACCCATCACCCCACTCATCCAGAGATCGCCGCGGTCGTTCATGAATTTGAAGAAACCGATCGTGGCCAGCATCGCGCAGATGTAACCCACCGCGAAGACCGGCTTGCGGCCGAAGCGGCTCGCGAGCTTGGTAAAGACCAGCATGCCGGCGAAGGCGCCAGCGTTCTGAATGATCATGTTGATGCCGGTCCACTTCAGACGCAGACCGTCGATCTGATCCGCCGGAACATTCTCCGCCTTGAGCGCGCGGCTGATGACGTCACCGACGAGCTCCGGGCTGAAAAAGCCGATGCCCCAAAGTCCGACCACGCCGGCCATGCACAGGACCAGGCCGACGATCGCCCGCGGACGCCAACGCCGATCGCCGAGCAACGAAGCATAAGAGCCGAACTTCGTTCCAGCGAGACGCCCAGCCTCGCGGGCTTTCAACCACTTCTCGGGTTCCTTGAGCTTGAGCTGGATGAATACGACGAGCAACGCCGGTGCCGCTCCGATCCAGAAAAGCCAGCGCCACGAACTCCCCGGCGCAATCTTCTGACCGAGTTCGCCAGCCTCCATCATGCCGACCGTGATCGCGATCAATCCGGCAGCCACATTCCCGACTGCCGAAAGCGCCTGCAGCAGTCCCAGCGCATGCGGCCGCGCACCGTCCGGCAACGAGTCCGCCACCAGGGCCACGGAGAGGCCGAACACTCCACCGACCCCGAGCCCGGTCACAAACCGGAAGGCATCGAACATCGCGGGCGAAGTGGCAAACGAGGAAAGCCCGGTGAAAACGGAGTACATCAGCACCGTGAGCGTCAGCGTCTTCGCCCGTCCGATGCGGTCACCGAGCGCGCCAAAGAAGAGCCCGCCCGTCGCCCACCCCATCACGAACCACATGGTCGCCATCCCGCCCGCCGTTTTCAGCACCGTCGGGTCGGTCCCCGGCGGGTGCAGCGCCTTCATCGCCGAATTGCGCGCAATGATGAAAAGCTGCTGGTCGAGGCAGTCGAAGAGCCATGCGAGGCTGGCCATCGTGAAGACGAACCAGTGATAGCCATTGAGCTGTCGCCACCAGGGAGCGGAGGGAGTGGACATAAGGACGCGGAGCATGCCGGGCTTGTCCGCCAAATTCCAAGCGGCAAGTTTGCTCGTGAAGACGCAGCTCCTATGCGGGCATCGGCAGCGTCTCGGGGACGGCTTCCTCGGCCACCGGCTCGAATTTCCGCGTGTCCAACCAGAGCGCCTGCCGACACATCATGAACCGCGCGTGACCAAAGTCCTGCCACTCCGCGGCCCTCGCCAGCGCATAAAATTCCCGGAAGGAAAAAGCGCGCTCCGCAGAAAGCCGGGCATCGATCCGCGTCATCTCCTCGCGGTAGAGAAAGGTCGTCAGAGCCCAGATCCCGACGCTGGTCGCGGCGCTGCGTTCCAAGTCGCTCACCAGCACATAGTGATGCGAAAGTTCCCGACACCGGCGCAGCAGGCGGATGGCGTTGTCTTCGCTGAAATGATGGAGGGCGAGCGAGCAGCAGACGAAGTCGTACGTCTCGTCCGGCTCGTACCGGAGCACGTCCGCAGGCGTGTAACGGATCTCGGGGTAGTCTCCGCTGAGACTGGCGGCGATCTCGAGCGTCGAGGGATTGGCATCCACGGCGTCGATCCTCAGCACGATATCGCGAGCGCGGGCCCAGTCTGCCATCAGGCGCGGAATATCCCCGCTGCCGGTGCAGAGATCGAGTACGCGGTAACAGCGCGATTCGGTGAGCCACGCGCCGAGGAACCGACGGACGAGCCGATGGCTTCCGAAACGCGCGTTGAGCGAGACGAGATTTGCGAGATCGGCGCGCAGCTCCGCTGTGACCGGTTGCGGCCGATCCATGAGTTCGGGCTGCGCTTCGTCAAAGCGGCGCTTCATCGGCGGCGGGAGCTACGCATCGGGGTAATGCCGAAGGATGAGCGCTTTCCTACAGCGCGAGCAACGCCAGCATTCGCCCGGTTTTCCCCTTTTCCGCACGATACGAGTAGTAGCGCTCCAGTTCTGCCGCCGTGCATGTGCCGCAGTCGTGGATTGCGCGCACGCCCGCAGCCGCACACTGCTCGCGGATCATGGCGGCAAAATCGATCTCGTAGTTCGGCGGGCGAATGCATGGGCTCAGCTGCACCACGAGCCCGGCCGGATCGCAGCCAAACTCCGCGCGCATCCGCCCGATCGCCACCGCCGCGATGCCCAGTTCGCTGCCCTTCCGGCCGGAATGCAGCAGCGCGATCACCTTCCGCTGCGGATCGGCAATGTACACCGCACAACAGTCCGCCACGTAAATGCCGAGGCAAACCGACGGATCAGCGGTGATGAGCCCGTCCACCGTCGGGACCGTGCAAGTCGTCTTCGCATCCACCACGGCGACATCGCGACCGTGCGTCTGTTCCCCGAGCACCAGTTGCCGTGGGCCCGCGCCGATCGCATGGCGCGCAGAGACGTGATGCTCGTCGAGCCGTGCGAGCGCCACAGCACGATCGACGCGCACATCGATTCCCGGCACCCGCCCGACAAACGCGTGTGGCAAGCCCACGGCGCGCAGCGCGGGGAAAGTTTCGCTGTGGCGCGCAGCCTGAGTCATGGGCTCAGCGCTTTTTTTTCGTGCGTGCCTCCCGCTCGGCCTGCTGCCTCCGCGCGAGCGGATCATCAAAGCTGTCGTCGTAGGTCGTGTTCGTGGCGGTGGCGCGATCGTACTCCGCGAGCGCGCGGCTGTAATCCGCACGCGCCTCGACTTCGGTGCTGCGGGCACGGGTCAAAGCGACGCGCGCATCGAGCACATCGAGCTGCGTGCCGGCGCCGGCGGCGAGACGCTCATTCGCGAGCCGCAGCGCCTCGAGCGCCTGCTCCACATTCTTCTGCTGGCTCTGAATCGTCTCCCGCGCCTGTTGCAGATTCGCGTAGGCCTGCTGCACCTCGAGTTCGACCTGACGGACGGAATCGTCGTAAGTCACGCGCGCCGTTTCCAGTGTGGCGCGGGCCTGCTTCACTTTTCCGGCCGTCTCGAACCCGTCGAAAATGTCCCAGGAACCCGAGACGCCGTAGAACCATCCATTCACCGTATCATCGAGGTCATCGGTGAGGCGCGAATTGCGCAGGGTCCAGCCAGCATTGGCGTCGAAGCGCGGCTTGTAGCCAGCGAGTGCGACCTTGATCTGCTCCGTCTCGATGAGGATGCGCTGCCGTTGTACTTTTAGAAATGGACGCCGCTCCCGCGCCAACGCAAGCGCCGTGCTCAGCGCCGCCGGACGCCCCGCCGCGGTGAGTTCGCCGACCACGTTGAAAGTGATACGGCCATCGGGTGACGCTTCGATGCCGAGCGTCTTGGCCAGGTCGAGTTGGGCGATGAGGAGATTGTTCCGCGCACGGATCAGATTCGGTCGGACATTGGCGAGTTCGACTTCCGCCCGCAGCACATTGAAACGCGGCACGGTGCCCGCCTCGAAACGATTTTGCTGATCCTTGAGCTGATCCTCCTGCAAGCGCACCGACTCTTCCGCGACGAAGATGAGCGCCCGAGCCAGCAGCACGTTGTAGAACTGGGTCCGCGTCCGGGCGATGACCGTGTCCACCGTGTCCCGGAGCGACCAATAGCTGTTGTCTTCAGTCAGCCGCGCAATCTTCAACGCCGCCCGCACCTGCCCTCCGGCGTAGAGGACCTGCCGAGCTTGCATCGTCACGCTCCACGATTGGTCGCCACTCCCCCCTTGCTGGCTGTCCTGATTGAAGGCGTCGGAAAGGGAACCAAGGACGTCGCTCGACACTCCCTCGATGCCACCCAAATTGATGCCGCCACCGGAGCCGCCGCCAGTCTCGATCAACCCCGTGTCCTGCCGGTCGTAACGACCGCTGAGCGTGAGATGCGGCAAGGCCTGCGCGCGCACTTCGATCACCTGCCCACGGGTGCGCTCGATTTCCTGGAGCGCCTTGAGGATGTCCGGATTCTGCCGGAGCGCGATCTGCACGGCACGATTCAGGGAAACGTCGCCCGTGACACTGCGCGTGATTGGTTTTCCGATCTCATCGGCGCGAGTGGCCGCGGGCGAATGAAGACCGAGGGCGGCAGCGAAGAGGAGCGTCAGGTATCGAGACATTTGCTTTGGCAGTGATGGATGAGCTTTTCGTAGATTCGGACCCACGTCTTCTGTTCGGTCGGTTCGAGATATCCCATGAAGCGGATGAGGTTCGTGACCATGTCATCGCGCACTTCGGTGACGAGCGTCAATCCCGACGCGGTGATGTGGACTTCGATCTTTCGGCGGTCCTCCTTGGCGTGCGTGCGTCGCACGTGACCCAGTTTTTCCAGCCGATCCACGAGGCCCGTCGCGGCCGCCGTCGTGTGTCCCATCCGCTGAGCGATTTCCGACATGGTGAGATGCGCCTGCTGCCCGAGGAAGCCGAGCAGACAGTATTGCGGAAAGGAAACGTTGCCTCGTGAGAGCTCCTTGGAGAGCTGCAGGATGAAGGACCGTTGGATCGCGGTGAAGATATCCGCCAGCTTCTCCGCGTCGGCTCGGATCAGTTTCTCAGTTCGCGCGGTCGCCATAAAGTTTAAGGGCGTTTACCTTAAGGGCGACGAAGCATTCGTCAACCCGCGGGCAAACCGCTCCAACTGCAAGTTTCAGACCGGCTTGGAAAATGGAATTTGGAATTGCCGGCATTCCTCTGCACCCTCACTCCCATGGAACTCGATCTCCTCCGCAGCGTCTCGATCCTCCGGTCACTTTCCGATGACGAACTGGCGTCCTTCGCCGCTCTCCTGTCGACCCGCGAAGTGCCGGCGCGCACCCGCATCCTTGAGGAGGGCACCGTGGTCAACGCGCTCTACATCATCTGCGACGGTGTGGTCCACGTGCGCCGCCTGGCGCAGAAACGCGAGATGCTGCTCGGCCGCCTCGGCGTCGGCGCATTCTTCGGCGAGATCAATCTCTTCGACCCCGGCGTCGCCACCGCGAGCATCTACGCGATGAAGCCCACGCGCCTCGCATTTGTGAACTATGAAAGCCTTCGCGCCTTCATGGAGGCGAATCCCGCGGTCGGCTACAAGCTCGTCTCCGCGATGATGCGCGAGACTGCGCAGCGGTTGCGCCAGACCAGTGCGCGGCTCGTGAACGCCGTCTATTGGTCGAGCGCCGAAGCCTCCCAGCCTCGCCAGGGCACATAGGCCGAAGCGCCTACGGCTTTGCCGCTCCGACGACTAGCGGAGCGGCTTCGAAGACCTCGTCTCCGACCCGCGGAGTTCCTCCGACGATATCCGCCACCACAAACGGTCGGCGACGAACGTCACTCGCCTTGAGTTGACCGGACGAGACCGCGCCCGAGTAGCTCACGAGCTTTGCGCCGATCGCAGGCGTCGGCAGCGATCCGCTGTCGATGAGCACGAACCCGTCCGCCTCGTTCACCAGCGTTAGAACGCCCACGCGTTGCAGTGGCCGCCGCGCCTTCGCGACTTCCTCGGATTCGGCTGTGGGCATTGGTTTCTTCCGACGCCACCCGCCCAGAACTCCGCAACCTGGCTGGGTCATGATCACCGCCAGAATGAACAGCGTGACCCCGACACGGGGCGCTCGACGGACCGCAGATCTTTCAGCGCGAAGTTCCATCAAACCCGGCTTCCGTGCGTTTGAGTTCGGCGTTCATCGCCTCGCGAACTCCCGCGAGTCGCGCCATGTTGGCTTCGGCCGCCACGACGTTCGTGAGCTCCTCTGGATCGCTGCGCAGATCGTAGAGTTCCTCCCCCACCCCGGGCTCGAGATAGCGGATGTATTTCCAGCCATCCTGCACGAGCGCCACGTACCACGGCACGTCGTGATAGGTGGCTGCGGCGGGCTGCTCGCGCACTATGCGCGCGACATCCGATCCGTAGCGATCGCCGCTAAACTCGTAGAGGCACGGGTGCGGCCAGGCACCGGCAGGTTCACGCAGCAGCTCGCTGAGATCGCGGCCGTGCAGTCTCCACGGCACCTGCACTCCGGCCACCGCACAGAAGGTCGCGACGAGGTCGGCCCCATTCACCGGCGCCGCGCACACTTTTCCGGCCGCCACACGTCCGGGCATCGACACGATCAGCGGCGATCGATAGGTCGCGTCGTAAGGCGCGAGCTTTGTGCGAAAGCCATGCTCACCCATCCCGAAGCCTTGATCCGCAGAGTACACGATCAGCGTGTTTTCGAGCTGACCCGTCTCGCGCAGCGTTTCGATCAGCTTGCCCACGCCTTCATCGATTGCGGGCACGCACTCATTCATCTGTCTGACCCACGCTTCGTAAGTGGCCCTCTTCTTACCGCCCTCGTCGCCAAACGTCTCACCGCTGCGACCTGCGATCACTTTACCCTCTGCGTCACGGAGCCACGCTTGCGTGCGCTCGAGGTAAGCGGGTTTGTCCGGTCGCGGTGGAAAGATGTCCGCAGGCAGCTTCACCGCCGCGTTACGATAGCTGCCCTTGTGCCGATCCGCCGGCTTCGAAGGCCCGTGAATGCTCCCATAGCACAGCCACAGGTACCATGGCTTGGATGGGTCACGCTTTTCGCCACGGATGTACTCGCACGCCCACAGCGTGTAGTTATCCGCCGGATAACCCTCGACCCACTGCTCCACCCCATCGATGGCGAGGAGCTGGCGCTCGTAATAGGCACCGGCATTCTCTGGGTGAAGCGGACGATTCCACACCATCTGCCGATCCCAATCGCGCCCCCATCCCGCGTCGATGCCGGTGTGCCACTTGCCGATGTGCGCGGTGTGATAGCCCTGTTCGCGGAACTCCGCGGGCCAGAATGGACACTGCTTCGGATCGTAGGCGCTCGCTGGATACTTCCCCTCCATGCGCATCGACTCGACTCCATGGGGATGCCGCCCCGTGAGTAAAGTGGCACGCGATGGCATGCACCAGGCACCCAGGTAGGCCGCGTGGAAGCGCACTCCGCCGGCCGCCAGCCGATCGAGATTCGGCGTCTTCACCCATGGCCATGATTCCGGATAGCATCCGACCGTCTTGTACGATTGGTCATCAGCGAGGATGAAGAGGATGTTCGGGCGCGCGGACTTCGTGGCGGCGACCGCGGAACTGACCAGACCGACCAGCGAAAGGACGGAAAAGACGAGCGGGGCGAGGCGCATAGGTTCTGGAGTGAACAGGAAGATGCCAGAGTCACCGTCGATGAGAAGCGTCGCGTGCGCCTAGAGGCGGGAACCCTGCGCTTCGGCGCCGCCATGTAATGCGGCTGCGTGAATCGCCCGGCCACGCCGGACTTTCACGGTCGCAGATGGCGCGGCGCTCTCGGGAGCGTCGACGTTTCGCTCCGGCCCCGAATGCGTCGAGGCCAGACAAAGGCCCGCCTGGAAAACCGTGAACGCCAGCGTGGAGGCAACTCCGAACTGACCGTTGACCACCGAAAGGCCACAACTCCCCAGCAGCAGCATCGGCAGAAAGTTTCCGACCCGGGCGCTTTTCACCGACGCCAAGAAAAGGCGCCCGAGGATCGCCACGCGCGCAATCAGATACGGGATCGCAAGGAGCACTCCCATCTCAAACACGATCCGGCCCCACTCCCGCTCGTCCGCCATGAAATGCACCTGTCCGGTTAACAACTTGGCGCCGATGTTCGTTCCATAGCCGATGCCACGGCCCAGGATTGGCGTATCGTCCGCCGCTTGGAATCCAGCCATGAACCCGCCCAGAATCCGCTCCGACCAACTCGACGCCGTTTGCGTGATAGTCGCCGTGGCATCCCCGGTGTTTTGCAGCCGCGCCTCAAAGACGTGCGCGCCTTCATTGAAGACGTCGAGCGTCGTCGCAATCATGAATGCCACCCCGATCGGCACGAGCATCCCCAGCGCACCGGGCACCACCGCACGATTGTAGAGCCCTATCACGCCGATCATGAGAAACACCACGCTAACGCCACCCAGCACGAGTCGCGATGTGGACACGGTGGCGCTGATGATCAGCGCCAATGTGCAGACGCAGAGAAAAACGCGGTGGTAAATTTTGCGCTCGAGAAATCCGAAGATCACAAAAGCAGTCGCGAGCGTGATGAACATCGCCGCTCCGGTCACGAACGTGAAAAGCCCCGGTGGCCGGATCTTCCCCAGCACCGACTGCATCTGCGATCCCGGCGAGGCGCCCGGCCCAAAGTTCACAAAGTCATTCGGGTGCGAACGGAACTGAATCGCCATCAGGACCGCCATGGGAATCGTCAGATAGAGGATCCACTTTCCCGCCTTGAGCACATCCCGCTTGTCCATCACTCCGCCAATGACGAAGACCAACGGAAGATGCAGGAAGTTCGCGTCGAGACCGTAAAGTGCGACCCCGATGTTCCCGTGACCAGCCACCACGGCCAGCGCCGTGGTGATGGCCCCGACTCCACCCAGGACCCACGTGATCCAGTTCCCATGAAATGCACCGGTGCTGATCGCGATCGCATAGATGGCGAGCAGGACCGGATCGCGCACGAGCAACAGTTGGTTCGCAAGTCCCGGGAGAATCCATTTCCGGAGCGGTCCCTCGAGGATGATCAGAATGAAATACATCCATATCATCGCCCGCAGAGTCGCATGCGGGCGGTGCTCGAACTCCCGATCCCATCGCTCGCGGGATGGCGCCACACTGCGCGGAGCGCTCGCGGTGGAAGGCCGGGTCTTCACGTCAGGAAAGGGAACGCGCTTGAGGATTCCGAATTCAAAGTGCGCAAATCGAACCGTCCAGAGAGCAGAAAAGCAGCCCGCTTCATGGATTCTGGCTCGGCAGGGATGGTCGGAGCATCGATTCGGGACCGTAGCGCTCTTGCGAGATCACGGTCAAACGCGAAGGGTCTCCTGGATTCCGTACAAGATCGGCACGGTTGCGCTTCCCTCTCGCGGGCGGGTCGCTAGCCTGCTCCCGCTCATGTTCAAGACCCGGCACTCCATTCCCGGCAGTCCTCCCGGCTCACTCATTCCCAGCCACTCCGTCGCGACGACTGGCAAGACGATCCTCAAGGTCGTCGAGTACCACGAAGGCGACCTCGTCGAGCGGACCGTCCAGTCCATTGCCGAACTCCCTGCGTGCGATACTCCCGGCCGGATGCACTGGATCGAGATGAATGGCACGGGCGATCCCGCAATTCTCCAGGCGCTCGGCGAGAAGTACGGCCTGCATCCACTCGCTCTCGAAGACGTGCTCCACACCGGACAGCGCCCGAAGGTGGAGCTCTATGATAAGCATCTCTTCATCGTCGCGCAGATGCTCTATCGTGATGAAGAGGAGCACATGTGCGGCGAGCAGGTGTCGATGTTCCTCGGGAAAAATCTCCTCATCACCGTGCAGGAAGACTCGGACGCCGATGTCTTCGAGCCTGTGCGCGCGCGCCTGCGCAGCGGCCGGGGCTATATCCGCAAGCTGGGGCCGGACTACCTCGCCTATGCGCTGCTCGATTCCATCATCGATCACTGCTTCCCCATCCTCGAAGCCCTCGGCGATGCGCTCGAGGAGATGGAAGATGAACTCGTCGATCATCCGACTGCCGAGTGCGTGGCCACGTTGCACAACTACCGCCGCACCCTCATGCAGATGCGGCGCCTCGTCTGGCCCGAACGCGACGTGATCAACAATCTGCTCCACGACGAGAGCGGGCTGATCTCCAAGCAGACCAAGGTCTTTCTCCGGGACTGCTACGATCACACCGTGCAGATCATGGATCTCATCGAGAGCTACCGCGACGTCACCGGCGGCATGATGGAACTCTACCTCTCCGCCGTCAGCCAGCGGACGAATGAAATCATGCGCGTGCTCACCGTGATGTCTTCGATCTTCATCCCGCTAACCTTCATCGCTGGAGTTTACGGAATGAATTTCGACACCGACGGCGGGCTGAATCCTTGGAACATGCCGGAGCTGCACTGGCGTTACGGTTACATATTCTGCCTCGCGTTGATGACCTCTGTCGCGGTCGGGATGCTTTGGTATTTTAAGAGGAAGCGGTGGTTCTGAAAACACGTCCGGCGCTCCACGATGGAGCGGTCATCTTCGGTTGAGCACTCGGCGCTTCCCTCGCTCCCATGCCGCTTCACCTCCACCGCAGTCATCGTCTGGAGTCGCTGGCCGCCGCGCTCGCCGAGGTGACTCGCGCGCCGCTGCGCTCGGTGCTCCAGCCCGAGATCGTCGTGGTGCAAAGCCTCGGCATGCGCCGCTGGCTTTCCCTCGATCTGGCCGAGCGGCTCGGCGTCACCATGAATGCGCAGTTCCCCTTCCCCTCCGGCTTTGCACAGCAAGTTTTCCGCGCGGCCTTTCCGGGCGAAGCGGAGGACGTGAGCTTCAGCCGCGAGGTGCTGCCGTGGCGGGTGCTCGCGCTGCTGCCGACGATCCTCGAAGCCGACGATGCCGACGATCTGCGCCGCTACCTCGACGGCGAAGCCGCGCCGCTCAAGGCGTATCAGCTCGCGCAGCGGATCGCCGCCACCTTCGACCGTTACCTCGCCTATCGGCCCGAATTGCTCCTCCAGTGGCAGACGACTCGGCGCCCGAAGGAGTGGCAGCCGCAACTCTGGCAGGCGCTGGCCAGCGGCGCGCATCGCGAAGCCCATGCGCCCGCACTCCTGCACCGCCTGCAACAGAGCGGGAACTCAGCCCTCCACTCCATGCCCGAGCGGATCTCCATCTTCGGCATCTCCAGCCTGCCGCCGCTCTATCTGCATCTCATCGAGATCGTCGCGCGCTCGATCAATGTGCATCTCTTCCTGCTAGAGCCCACCGACCAGTATTGGGGCGACACGAGTTCACTCAAGGAACAGGACCGCCAGTTGCGCGGACGCGACACCACGCCGGAGGATGAACACTTCGACACCGGAAACCCGCTCCTCTCGTCGCTGGGCCGCGCAGGCCGGGAGTTCACGCGTCTCGTGCAGGACCTTCAGCCCGCCGGCAGCGCGGAATATTTTGCCACCGCTCCACCCACCCGGGACTCGCTCCTCCACCACGTGCAGGCGGACATCTTCGCACTGCACCAGCCAACACCAGCGGATCGGCAGCAGGTGGCGGCGGATGACGGCTCGATTCGCGTCCACTGCTGCCACGGCCCGATGCGGGAAGTGGAAGTGCTGCACGATCAGTTGCTCGACCTCTTCGAGCAAAACCCTGATCTCTCGCCGCGCGACATTCTCGTCGCCATGCCGGATATCGAAGCCTACGCGCCTTTCATCGGAGCGGTCTTCGGTTCACCGGAAGATCCGCGTCTCGCCATTCCCTTCACAGTCGCGGATCGCACCGCTCGAGCGGAGAGCAGTGTCGCGGACGCTTTTCTCCGACTGCTCGATCTGCACGGCAGTCGCTTCACCGCGCCGACCGTGCTTGAGTTACTCGAATGCCCGGCGCTTCGCGCGCGATTTGCCTTTCACGAGAGCGACCTCGACGTGGTGCGCGAGTGGGTCACTGAGTGCGCGATTCGCTGGGGCATCGATGAGACGCACCGCGCCGCGCTCGGGCTTCCCGCCGTCCGCGACAATACCTGGCGCGCAGGCCTCGATCGCCTGCTCCTCGGCTACGCGCTGCCTGGCGACGAGCGCACGCTCTTTGCCGGTCTGCTCCCCTTTCGCGAGATCGAAGGCACGCTCGCCAGCACGCTCGGGCAATTCGTCGCCTTCGCCGAGGGCCTCTTTACCAAAGTGCCCGCGCTGGCTGCGCCGCGCACCCTGCCGCAATGGGCGCACGCCTTCCGCGATTTGCTGCAGACCTTCTTCGACGACAGCGACGAGTTCGCCGACGAAATGCGCCGCCTGCGCGAAATTCTCGCCGGGCTGGAGGTGATCACCACCAGCGCGGAGTTCACGGACGCGGTCAGCTTCGAAGTCATCCGCGCGCATCTCGGCACCGCGCTCAGCGACACGGACTCCGGCGTTGGCTTCCTCGGCGGCGCCGTGACTTTCTGCGCGTTGAAACCGATGCGGGCGATTCCGTTTAAGGTCATCTGCCTGCTCGGCATGAACGACACGGCCTTCCCTCGGCGTGATCCCGGGCTCGCCTTCGATCGCATGTTACGCGAGCCACGCCGCGGCGACCGCTCGCAGCGCGACGACGACCGCTACGTTTTCCTCGAGGCGATCCTCTCCGCGCGGGAAGTCCTTTATCTCAGCTACTCCGGCCGCTCCGCGCGCGAT